>JANMVV010000186.1:0-37794 GCA_031392925.1 Vicinamibacteria bacterium | reverse complement strand
GCCATGAAGGCGAGGAGGCCGGCGACGGAGCTGTCGGCCAGCGGGCCGCCCACATGCAGCGTGTTCGGCGGAACCCAGCCCTCGGTTTCCATGTACTTGACCGCGATGGCCATGAGGCCGACGATGCCGCCGGCGGCGATGAGACCGCTCGCATAGAGCGACCCGGGGGAAGTCTCCTCCTCGCCTTCCTTGTGCTGCACGCCCGATTCCGCGAGCCAGCGCACGACGCCGCCGCAAAAGATCGCGGCGGTGGTCCCGATGCCGAGGTAGGAACCGACCGCGAAGGACAGTGACCGAACGCCGAGGAGTTCGACCGCGAGTACGAGGAACACTCCGAGAAGCACCAGACCCCAGGGCAGTTTCCGATTCAGGATTCCGTTGATGACCACGGACATCAGCCGCCCCTGCGGCGCCGGCGCCTGATCGGAGCCGATGCCCTGGATCCACTGCATCTCGATGTTTCCCGACGCGGGGTTCACGAGGTACTTGCCTTCGGGAATCGTCGAGGAGCCGATGACATTGATCAGGGTGTAGGTGGCGCCCGCGTGGGAGAACGAGGTCGTCTCCACTGCCACCCCGTCCGGTTTTTCCGCGAGGTTCACCGCGATGGTCACCGGCACGTACTTCTCGAGCGCCTTGTTCATGCCGATGAGGGTCGCGCCGATCGCGAAGCACGAGGCGAGAACGCCGGCGAAGAGAGAGAGCTGCTGTGCGCGGGGCGTGGCGCCCACGAGGAAGCCGGTCTTCAGATCCTGGGAGGTGTTGCCGCCGTTCGCGGCGGCGATGCAGACGCTGCCGCCGATCATCAGAGCCAGCGCCCCGTAGGGAGCCGCCGTCCATCCGACCACGAGGAAGAGCGCGCAGGTCGCCATGAGGGTCGCGATGGTCATGCCCGAGATGGGATTCGACGAGGTGCCGATGAGACCGCAGATGCGCGACGAGACGGTGACGAACAGGAATCCGAACACCACCACGAGGAGCGCGGCGACGAGATTCGCGAATGCCCCCGTGGGCGCGCCGGGAATCGGCATGAAGGTGAGGAAGCCCCACATCGCCACCGCGATCAGGAGGGAACCAGCCAGGACCACGGTGGAGGGGAGATCTTCGGACGTGCGACCGACCGCGACCTGCTCCGACCCGTCGCGCGACTTCTGGAAATCGGCGGCGCCGGCCTTGAGCGCGGAGACGATGGTGGGGAACGTTCGCAACAGGGTGATGAGACCGGCGGCAGCCACCGAACCCGCGCCGATGTACCGGATATAGAACTGCCACAGCTGCTGCGAGGACATGTCGGCGATGGGGATGGGCGAGGGATAGATCGGCGTGGGCACGGCCGAGCCGAAGAACTTGATCGCGGGCATCATCACGAACCAGGAGAACAAGCCGCCCGAGAAGATGACCCCGGCGATCTTCGGACCGATGATGTAGCCGACACCCAGGTACTCGGCGGTGGTGGCGCCCCGAAGGGTCGCGCCGGGGAGCCACTTGGGCGCGTACTCCGGATCGCCCTTGATCATGGCGAGCGCGTTCTCGTTCTGGAACATGGTGTAGACGCCGCCGAGGCCGAGGCCCCAGAACACCCGGCTCGCGAACGAGCCGCCCTTTTCCCCGGCGATCAGCACGTCCGCGCAGGCCGTACCCTCCGGATAAAGGAGGTTGCCGTGTTCCTTGACGATGAGCTGACGCCGCAGGGGAATCATGAAGAGCACGCCCAGGAAACCGCCGATCAAGGCCAGCACCAGGATGCGCGAGTACTCGAGGCCGAAGCCCAGGAAGATGAGCGCGGGCAGAGTGAAGATGACGCCGCCCGCAACCGACTCGCCCGCCGAGCCCGTGGTCTGGACGATGTTGTTCTCGAGGATCGACGCCTTGCCGAGCGCCCGCAGCACCGAGATGGACAGCACCGCGATGGGAATGGATGCGCCTACGGTGAGGCCCGCGCGCAAACCAACGTACACCGTGACCGCGCCGAAGATGACGCCGAAAAGCATGCCCAGGCCGACGGCGCGAACCGTCAGTTCGGGAACCCGCGCTTCATCGGGAATGTAGGGCTTGAATGCCCTGGTTTCGGCCGCGGTTTCCGCCATGAGACCTCCTGAACGAGTTTATGGAGATGGATCCGATGATGATGGTTCGATGCGTGAGGGAGCCTACGCCGAAAACCATCGGCCGGGGCGCTTTGGGCAAGAAGGATTTCCGTTCCATACTTTCCCGGTACCGCCATGAAAATTCGACTGCTCCTCGTCCTTGGCCTTCTGGCGTTTTCGTCCGCGGCCCGGGCCCAGGTCTCCCAATACGACCCCGAATATCTCGAGAACCTCTACGGACCGGTCCGGGACGTGAGCCTTGAAGACCTTTCCTTCAATGGCGAGACCTACAGCGGACGCGCGGTGCGCGTGAAGGGACGGCTCGGAATCCAGGGTATCTCCGGATTCACCTGGGAGCTGGGGGACGCCGGGGCGCGGGTGACCATCGCCCCCATCCGCCAGGGAATGGGAGAGGATCAGTTCAGGGAACTCAGCGGCCAGATGATCGAGGTAACGGGCCTGTTCACCGCGACCTCGGGACAGAGCAGCGCCACCGGTGGAGCCATGGCCGGGAGCATGGGCGTGATCCAGTTCTGGCGTTGGGCCGGACCACCGGAAAAGCTCGGCAAGAACGTGAAGGCCAACATCGTGACCCTCGAGCAACTGGTGACGCGCGCGGGAAAGATGGACGGCCAGCTCGTAAGAGTGGTGGGCAAGTTCCGCGGCCGGAATCTGTTCGCCGACCTGCCCGCCCGCTCCATGCGCAGGGTCGACGACTGGGTGATCAAAGACTCGCTGTTCGCGGTGTGGGTCTCCAACAAGAAGCCCAAGGGCGACGGCTTCGAACTCGATCCTTCGATCCGGCGCGACTCGAGCCGCTGGCTCGAAGTGATCGGAAGGCCGTCAACCAGGAACGGTGTCGTCATCATCGACGCCGCGCAGGTGTCCCTCACCCAGCCGCCCACGGCCAAGGCGGACGCGGCGCCCGCTCCGACTCCGCCCGAGCGGCCGAAGACTCCTCCGGTGATCGTCTTCTCCCTGCCCCTGGAGGGCGAGAGCGATTTCGACTTCTCCGGAAGGATCATGGTCCAGTTCAACAACGACATGGACGAGGACAGCTTCAAGGGACGGGTGGGCCTGCGCTATGAAGGTCCGGCCCGGCCCGGCGATCCGGGATTCGAAGGGATGCGAGTGTCCTTCAACCCCGGCTCGAAGGCCCTCATCGTCGATCCGGGCGCGCCCATTCTCAAAGGACGCGTCCTCAATCTCGTGCTCCTGACCGGCATCGTCGACATCGACGGCCAGCCCCTGGTGCGCCGCGACGGCCGGCCGCCGCAGAACGACATCGCGGAGATGCTGCGGTTTAAAGACTAAGCAACGCCGAGTCGTTTCAGGGCGCTGGCCCCGATGTCGCGGCGGTACTGAGCGCCGTCGAACTCGATGTGGGCTACCGCCTCGTAGGCCCGATTGAGGGCCTGAGGAAGCGAAGCGCCGAGAGCGGTCACCGCGAACACGCGGCCTCCGTTGGTCACGAGCTTCTGCCCGTCCATCGTGGTGGCGCCGTGGAGTATCTGCATGCCCTCTTCGGACTCCGGGAGACGTCGGACTTCACGGCCCTTGACCACGCCCTCCGGGTAGCCCTCACTCGCCACTACCACGCACACCGCGGGCTCCTTGGCCCATTCGACCTTCACGTCGGCAAGCGCTCCGTCGGCCACGGCCACGAGGAGTGAGGCGAGGTCGCTCTTGAGCCTCGCCAGGATGACCTGGCACTCCGGGTCGCCGAAGCGGGCGTTGAATTCGAGGACCTTCGGTTTGCCGTCGGTGCCGATCATCAGGCCGGCGTAGAGCACTCCCGAAAACGACCGGCCTTCTTTCGAGAGTCCGGCGATGGTCGGGATGATGATCGTGCTCATGATCTCCTTGTGGAGCTCGAGCTTGAGGTTCAGGGCGGGAGAGATGGCGCCCATGCCGCCGGTGTTCGGACCCTTGTCCCCGTCCTTCAGGCGCTTGTGATCCTGGACGCTCGCGAGCGGCACCGCCCGCGTGCCGTCGCACAGCACCAGGAAGGAGACCTCTTCACCGGGAACGAACTCCTCGATGACCACGCGCTCACCCGCCTTGCCGAAGCGCTTGTCCTTCAGCATGGAAGCAGCGGCGGCCACCGCCTCTTCGCGGGTTTCGCAGACGATGGCGCCCTTGCCGGAGGTGAGACCGTCGGCCTTCACCACGCAGGGGAAGCCGAGCTTGCCTTCCTTGAGGATCCGCTCGGCCTCGTCGAACGAGCCGCACACCGAGTAGCGCGGCGACGGCACGTTGTGCCGGGTCAGGAACTCGCGCGCGAAGACCTTGGAGCCCTCGATCTCGGCGGCGGAGCGGGTCGGTCCGAAGACGCGAAGGCCGCGCTTCTTGAACTCGTCCACGATCCCGAGCACGAGCGGCAGTTCGGGGCCGACGATGGTGAGATCCGCCTTGATGGTCTGAGCGAAGTCGGCGAGCTCGACCGTGTTCGACATCTCGATGGGAACGAGCCGCGCGTGCCGGGCGATGCCGGCGTTTCCCGGCGCGCAGTAGATCTCGTCCACCGCGCCGATCGAACTGGCCCGGAGCTTCGCAACGATGGCGTGCTCCCGAGCTCCGTTTCCAACCACAAGAATCTTCATTCGGATCCCTATGGTCTGTTCAAAAGCCCGGAGTTGTCAACCCCCGAAGGAGCATGTTCACTTCCGGGTCGCCGCCGACGCGTAGATATCCCTGGCAAGGAGGCCGGTCAGAAGCGCCGCCTCTTTCGCCGCCTGCCTTGGCGTGGCGCCCATCTGAACCTCGGCATCGAAACGAACGAGGGCCTCTTCCATCGACCCGGACTTCTCTTCGCCCTGCGCGGCTCCCGCTACCACGAGCACGATCTCGCCCAGCACCTCGGGGCGTTCGGTCAGGGTCCGCGCGATCCCGGAGAGGACGCCGCTCTTCAGCTCTTCGTGGAGCTTGGTGACCTCGCGGCACAGGAATGCGGGGCGATCGCCCAGGACCGCGATCATGTCGCCCAGCGATTCGACGACGCGATGAGGCGATTCATAGAAGACGAGCGTCGCCGCCTGGGCCTTCAGTCCGAGGAGACGCGTGCAGCGCGCGCCCGAGGTTCGAGGCAGGAAGCCCGCGAAGAGGAACTCGTCGGTGGGAAGGCCGCTCACCGACAAAGCCGCGATGAGGGCCGAAGGACCTGGCACCGGACTCACGCGGATCCCGCGTGCGTGGGCGGCGCGAACGAGAGCGAATCCGGGGTCCGAGATGGTGGGCGTCCCGGCATCGCTCACGAGGGCTATGTCCGCCCCGGCGCCGATTTTCTCCAGAAGTTCATCGATCCGAGCGAGTTCGTTGTGTTCGAAGCAGGAAATGAGGGGCTTTTTGATGCCCAGATGGTTAAGCAGTTTGGCGGTCCTCCGGGTATCCTCACAGGCTATCAAGTGCACTTCTTTCAAGCACTTAACCGCACGGATGGTCATGTCGTCAAGGTTGCCTATGGGTGTCGCCACCACGAAGAGCGTCCCCCCCGTTTCCTTGACAGGTTCAAAGGCCATCGCCTAGCATTCCCTTCCAATTCCCGTGCGTCCCGTGGGGTTTCGACTGGAGAGCTGAATTTCCAGGAGTCTCATTGTTTGGATTGCTGGCACCTTCGTCATAAAAGACGTCATTTGAGGAGAGAGTCTCTTGGCCGAGATCAGGTTGCAAGAAGGCGAGACAATCGAAAGCGCCCTCCGCCGCTTTAAGAGAAAAGTCCAGCAGGAAGACATCATCAAGGATGTCAAGAAGCATAGTTTCTATTTGAAGCCGGGTGAGAAGAAGCGGGTCAAGCAGGCTCTCGCGCGCAAGCGCAGCCGCAAGAAGTACCGTCGCGAGGACTAGACGTCCGACGCCACTACTAACCCCACGGAGGGCTAGACCTAACTGGTAAGGCAGGAGCCTTGAAAGCTCCCGGGCTTCACGGCCCTTCGGGGTTCGAGTCCCCGGCCCTCCGCCACGCTCGGCCGAGCTTGGCGGGGGTACCGTCATTGTGAGGAGCCACTCCGTTGGCTGTGCGACGAAGCGACCCCGTCCTACCACTACCAACCCTGCAGGCTCGATAGTGGCTGGACGTGTCGCGCTACGTCTTGGCGGTGGGTGCTGCCTGCGGCTTGCCGATGTGGGGCTCCAGCCTTGAGAGGATGAGCCGCGCGAGTTCCGGATGTCCCCGCTTCCAGCGGTCTTCGATGTTGAGATCGACGACGTCCTTGGACAAACCGGGGAACCGGCGCCTGATCGCGGTGACGTGGTGGTCTTCGGTCTCGTTCATGACGAAGACGTAGTCGGCCCAGTCGAGGAGTTCCCTCGTCACCACCACCTGGGCGAAGGGCGCCACGCCGCACGACTTCACTTCGAAGCGGGGATCGGACTCGTACAGATCCTCGGCGGTCTTCGAGCGGTCGACGTTGGCCGTGCATACGAACAGGACGTGTTGACGATGTTCGCCGGTGCCGAAAAAATCCATGGGGGGAGAGCGCGGAATTCTAGCGCGGAGGTCCTGTCCCTCCTGCTCGCTCGGGCCTGCGCGGCCTATACTCCGGCACACAGTTTCCGGTCCCACGATCGCCACGAACCGCCCTCGCGTCCGGAGTTCCGAAGACACCCATTGGAGATCAGGACCATGAACCGACATCCTCGCCGGGGGCTCGCTCTGCGCGCCGTCACCGGAGCGATCGGCGCCGCCCTGCTCTGGCCGACGCCTTCGGCCGAAGCGGCCAAGACTCCTTCCTACGCCATCACCAAGGCCAAAGTGGTCACGGTATCGGGCGCAGTGCTGGAGAACGCGACCGTGGTCCTGCGCGACGGGGTGGTGGTGGACGTGGGCCCATCCGTCACGATCCCGAAAGATGCCCGCGTGATCGACGGCGGCGGCCTGACCCTCACGCCCGGCCTGATCGATGCGTACTCGGGCGCGGGCATGCCGGCCGCGCGACCCGCCGGAGCAGGAGGGGCCGGAGGAGGGGCTGGAGCAGGAGGGGCCGCAGCGACCCCGGCGCCCAATCCGATCACCCCCGCATCGAACATCTACGAACGAGTCCGAGCCGTAGACGCGTTGAAGGCGCGTGACTCTGGTGTCACCACCATCGTCCCCATCCCCCGCGAAGGCCTGGTCTTCGGGGCCGCGGCGGTGATGGACCTTGTGGGCGACCGCCCCGAGGGAATGGTGGTGAAGGCAAACATCGCTCTTGCCGCGAGCCTCACCACTCTTGGTCAGCGGTATCCCGGGTCTTTGATGGGCACCATGGCGTTCCTCCGCCAGGCCCTCATGGACGGCGCCTATCACCGCGCCGAGATGGCCGCGTACGAGAAGGCTCCGGGCGGAAAGAAGCGCCCGGCCTTCGATCCCGGCCTCGACGTGTGGGCGGACGTAGCGGGTGGAGCCACTCCCCTGCTCCTTCAAACGCCGCGGGTCGGCGATCTGCGTCGTGCGTTCGGCCTCGCCGACGAGTTCAAGCTGAAGCTCGTCCTCGCGGGAAACACCCAGGCTTTCGAGGAGACGGCTTTGCTCAAGGAACGGAAGCCCGCGCTGCTGGTGAGCGTCAACTTCGATCCGCCGCGGGTCGGCGGTTTCTTCGGTGGCCGCGATGACGAGAAAGATCGCGCGGACATCGACAGCGCCGAAAGGAACCCCGGAATCCTCAACAAGGAAGGAATCAGGTTCGCGCTCGTCTCCGGCTTCGCGAACGACTTCCTGGCCGGGATCCGGAAGGCGATCGAGAAGGGCCTGCCCAAAGAGGCCGCTCTGCGCGCGGTGACCCTGACCCCGGCCGAGATCCTCGGTGTCGCCGATCGGATGGGCAGCATCGAGAAGGGCAAGATCGCGAACGTGGTGGTGTGGTCGGGCGAGCCCCTCACGAAAGAGGCGAAGGTCAAGATGGTCTTCGTCGACGGCGAGTTGTACGAGCCGGAGGAAACGCCCGCGGGACCTCCAGGCGGAGGCCCTCCCCGCCCGGGCAATGGCGGTGTCCGTCAGCAGGTCGAGGTGAAGCGATGAAGAACCGAACCCTCAACCAGAGTGCCGTGTTCGTGGCCGCCCTCGTCGCCGGTGGCTTGGGAATGCGTGCGGAAGCGCAGGACGCGGTCACCGCAATCACCAACGCGAAGATCATGACGGTGGGGCCTCTTGGCTACATCGAGAAGGGCACGATCCTGATAAAGGGCGGCAAGATCTCCGCGGTCGGCGCGGATGTCGCGGTTCCCTCGGGCGCCACCGTCATCGACGCTTCCGGGCGCGTGGTCACCCCCGGTCTGATCGACGCCCATTCCCACACCGCCATCGAAGACAACGTCAACGAGTGCACGAACATCGTCACCGCCGAAGTCCGGGTGGCCGATGTCCTCGATCCGAAAGACATCAACCTCTACCGTGAACTCGCGGGCGGCGTCACCGCCGCGAATGTCCTCCACGGTTCGTGCAACTCGATCGGCGGCCAGAACGCCACGATCAAACTGCGCTATGGCGCTCCCTCCGGCGCCGCGCTCCTGTTCCAGGGGGCGCCTCCCGGGATCAAGTTCGCTCTCGGTGAGAACCCGAAGCGGGCGAGCTTCGGCGGCGGGGTCAGACGCTATCCCGCGACCCGAATGGGCGTCGAGGTGTCGATCCGCAACGCGTTCCTCGAAGCGAAGGCCTACAAGAAGTCCTGGGACGACTATGAGGCCTCGGTGAAAGCGGAGAAGTTGGAGAAGGGCAAGCCGGCGAAGAGCGGAGGCCCGATTCACTCGGGCCGCAGCGACGGGAGTTTGGGGGACGGCTCCGGGCAACGCCCCAAAGCTCCAAGGAAAGACCTGCAGATGGAGGCGCTGAAGGAAGTCCTCGAGGGCAAGCGTCTCGTCCACGCCCACGCGTATCGCGCCGACGAGATCCTCATGCTCATCAACGTGGCGAACGAGATGGGCTTCAAGATCGCCACTTTCCAGCACGTGCTCGAGGGCTACAAAGTGGCGAGCGAAATCGCGAAGCACGGCGCGGGCGGCTCGACCTTCTCCGACTGGTGGGCCTACAAGGAAGAGGCTTACGACGCGATTCCCTACAACGCGGCCATCATGGCGAGCCACGGTGTTGTGGTCTCGCTCAACTCCGATTCCGACGAACTGGCACGCCGGCTCTACTGGGAGGCCGCGAAGACCGTCCGCTACGGCGGCGTCTCGGAGGAGGAGGCTTTCAAGATGGTGACGATCAACCCGGCGAAGCAGCTCCGCATCGACAAGTGGGTGGGCTCGATCGAGGTGGGCAAGGACGCCGATCTCGCGATCTTCAAGTCGCACCCGTTCGCGCCGGACACGCGGGTGGAGATGACTCTGGTCGACGGCAAGGTGTTGTTCGATCGAAGCAAGGATATGGCCGCCCGCAAAGGGGTCGCGGCGACCCTTGGAGGTGGCCAATGAGAATCAATCGATATTCCACGCCGATCGCGGCCGCGCTGGTCGCCTGCGCGGTCGCGACGCCCGTTCTCGCGGTTGACCGGCCGCTCGTCATCGCGGGCGCCAAGGTCGTGACCGTCTCGGGCGCGGTGCTCGAGAACACGTCCATCATCATCCAGAACGGGCGCATCGCGTCGGTAGGCAGCGGCCTGACCGCGCCCGCGGGCGCTCGCGTCATCGACGGCAAGGGGAAGACGGTCTACCCGGGTCTCTTCGACGGCCTCACCTATCTTGGACTCGCGGAAGTCACTCAGGGCGCTCCGGGAACCGTGGACATGAACGAGACCGGGGACATCAACCCGCACGCGAAGGCCTGGGTCGCCTTGCATCCGGACAGCGAGCTTTTGCCCGTGGCCCGCGCGTTCGGAATCACCACCGCCCTCTCCGCTCCCGGGAGCGCGCAGGGGGGTCAGAGCCTGATCGCGGGACAGAGCGCGGTCATTCGCACGGTGGGCGACACGCCGATGGCGCTCACCGTGAAAGCGTCCGTGGCCATGCACATGCGCTATCCCACCGGCGCGCCGGTCATCGATTTCTCCCAGGGCTTCCCGAATGTCGAGCCGAAGACATTCGAGCAGCGAGTCCAGGAGCGAAAGAAGAGCCAGGAGAAGGAGCTGCTCAGACTCAAGGGACTGCTCGACGAGGCGCGCGCCTATGGTGAGGGACAGGCCGCCGGGACGACGCTCAAGGTGGATCTGCCCATGGAAGCGCTCGCGCTCGCGGCGCTGGGCAAGGTCCCGGTGGTGATGCGCGTGAACGCCGAGTCCGACATCAAGGCCGCCATCAAGTTCGCCGCCGACAACGGGCTCAAGCTGATCGTCGCGGGGGGAGCCGAGGCCTGGCGTTGCACCGAGGACCTCAAGAAGAACGACGTGGCCGTGCTCATGGGCGTCGATCAGCTGCCCACGCGCGAAGGCGACCCGTACGACGCGGCCTACGCCAACGCCGCGACCCTCAACCGAGCGGGCGTCCGCTTCGCCATCGTCACCGACGACGCCTCCAATTCCCGGAACCTTCCGTTCGAGGCCGCGATGGCCCATGCGTTCGGCCTCCCGCGCGAAGCGGCGATCCGCTCGATCACGCTCTCCCCGGCGGAGATCCTCGGCGTCGCCACGAGCCTCGGTTCGATCGAGGTCGGCAAGGTCGCGACCCTGATCATGACCAACGGCGACATCCTCGACCACCGCACGAGCATCACCAACGTGATCATCGACGGCCAGGAGACGTCGCTCGACAACAAGCACCAGCGCCTGTACGAACGGTACAAGGCCCGACCGTAGAGGCGGATGCCGCTCAAGCAGGCGAGGCCGGGAGTCGCCGGGACCGTGCCAGGGAAGGGCGTCCGGCGGGCCGAACCCGCGGCGCCCCGCGGGTTCGAGCTGCAGCTTTCCTGCCCGCATTGCGGCGGGCCGTTCGTCGCATCGGACGCGACGGTAAGCCACCGGTGCGAGCACTGCAAGTCGCTCCTCATCGTCGAGGCGCCGGATCGCGAGGAGGTCTTCGTCGAGCCCGCGCAGGTGCGCGAGCCAGGAGCGATACTCGAAACCCTCATCCGCTATCGAGTCGACGCGCACCGCGCCACCCTGGTCGCCAGACACAGCGACGAAGAGGGGAACCCGCCGCCGGATCTCATGATCTCGGCGCTCCTGACGCGGTTCGAATCCGGCCTCCGCGCGTCCGCGAAGGTGCTCGACTGCCGGCTCGTTCACGTTCCCTATCGGCAGACCGCGGGCAAGGTGGTGCAAGCGGTCCTCGGACGCCACGGTGATGGAGCCAAGATCGCGCGTCTTCGCGCCTACATCGCGGAGCAGACCGCGCCGGCGTATGACGCTTCCCTGCTCAACCTGCGCGATACCGGCCTGCGCCTCGGTCGGAGCATCTTCAAGCCGCTCCTGAGCGCCGACGTGCCGAGGCTCGGCCGGTTCGTGCCGCGCACGGTGGCAGACGCGTCACGACGCGAGCTCGAGAAGTGGCGCGGCCAGAACCTCGAAGCAGGCTTCGAATCGGTGGCGAAGCAGGGCCAGGTCTCGGTCACGGTCGAAGCGGCAGTGTACCGGCCCTATTACCTCGTCCGGGCGCGGCTCGATCGGGGCGATGAGACGCTTCTCTTCGACGGCGGCTTCGGAACCATCGCGGGCTACCTCACCGACGCGGAGCGCGAGGCCTTCGCGCGCGGCAGGGACAAGGACCCGCTCGGCACGGAAGGACCCTCGTTCCGCCGGGTGGCCGTGGTGCCTTTGCGCTGTCCCAACTGCGGCATGGACCCGGGCCTCCCCGAGGACGCGGTGGTGTCGATCTGCGATAACTGCCACGCCGGGGTCGCGGCGTCGCCTGCGGGTCTCGCCCTCGTGAACTACGATCGCGAGGAAGGCGCCACCCCGGATCGGACCACGGCTCTGCTTCCCTTCTGGCGCTTTCCCTTCCAGATCGGCATCGCGGGGTCGCACCCCATCACGAACCTGGAGGCGTACGCCACCGCGATCTTTCCGCAGGGACTTCCCAGGGGCTTCTCGCCCCAGGGGAGTTATGTGTACGTCCCCGGCTGGCGACTCCTCACCACCGAGGCCGGGGACGAGACGTTCTCCGAACTCGCTCAGGCCGTGCATGGACGGGCGTGGAACTGGACGCCGGACCGGGTGGGCCTCGATGGACGGCCTCGCTTCGTTCCGGTTTCGCTGCCCGAGGATGAGGCGAAGGACCTCGCCTGGGCCTGCCTCTTCGCCTTGCATACGAAGGCTTCGGCGGCGCGGCTCAACACCCTCCTGCTAAAACGGATGCTTTTCGACGCGAAGCTCTCCTTCGGCCGGGGCTCGGTGGCGCTGATCTCATTCAAGGAGCAGGGCAACGTCTACGCTCGACCCGAGGTGAGCGTCCCGCGGCTCCTGATCGACGGCGGCCCGCCTCTCGCCGCCCAGCGCGTCACCGTGCAGGCCGCGGCGGCGGCCTTCCTGGCCGCGCAGAAGCGCCCGTCGATGGCGGATCGCGTCAAGACCTCGAAGTACACCGGCGGCGCGGAGTAGCGGGGGTAGTTGGAGGACTGGACCCCGGCGGTCGCGGGGGTGACGGAGACGCGTTGGTGGTGGCAGGAGGGGGTTGCTTCGTCGCAGTCCAAACGGAGTGGCTCCTCGCAATGACGTAAGGGGAGCGGTTGGCTGATCGTGGGGGGACCTGCTCAGTTCGAACCGGCGATGGAGATCACCACGATCGCCACGATGATCACCGCCACCGCGGCGAAGAAGATCTTCACCCACGAGAGCGGGTGCTCGCCCGCGATCTTTCCGGTGTAGCCGTTCACCACCACCTGGAACGGCTTGGCGCGGTAGATGTAGCTCAGCAGCCAGACCGGGGTGAGGACGTGTTTGAAGGTCTGAGCTGAATACTGCTGCTGGGTTTCGAGACTGCGGTAGGTGTCGCCGGGGACCTGCTGGGCGCACAGCGCCTCGGTCCTGGCGTGCATCTGGGCGCGCCAGGCCTGGGCGGCGGTGGCGAGATCGATCTGATACCGCTCGACCACGAACCCGGCCAGATACCCCGAGTCGTACGGCACGGCCTCCTTGGTCGGAAAGGGTTCAACCTGGCGAAGGAGCGTCGGATGCACGCCCTTCGAACCGCAGATGAGCTCGTCGTCGAAAAAGTGATCGAGCTCGCCCGAGGCCGGACTCCAACGGGTGTGGCGGACCTGGCGGGTACGGCGCTGACCGTTCTCCATGTAGCTCTCGGTAGTGTAGTAGTACGTCCCCGACTCCGCCGTCCATGACGCGTGCACCTTGGCATCGAACGTCCAGTACGGCACGTAAAGGCCGCGCAGCGTGTCGGTCATGGCCTTCTGGCCGAGCGCGTTCGGGGCGAACCAGCGCGAGCCATACCAGCGCCGAACGTCTTCGCGCACGCGGGTCTCCGACACCTTCATGGGCAGCAGGCTCTCGGGCCGGATGACCTCATCGACGTCCTTATAGGGCACGAGCGCCGCGGATCCGCAGAAGTCGCAGTTCTGGGCCACGCGATTGGGTTCGAACGACGAGATGGCTTGGCAGCTCTGGCACTTCACCTCGATGGATTCGCGGGCGAGACCGGTCTCGCGGCCGTGGAGCGACGCGAGGGTCTGCTGGAGGTCGTGCTCCACGATCTCGCCCTGGGTCTTGAGTTCGGCCGCGGACTCCGTGCCGCAGAAGCCGCAGATCAGCGCGTTCTTGCCGGGATTCCACGTGGCCTGAGCGCCGCACGCCGGACAGGCGTACTTGGCGCTCGCGGTGACTTCAGCCATCGTCGTCGTCGAACCGCCGGCCCGAGTCGCGCTAGGACTTCAGAAACGCATCGAGGGCCGCCCGGGTGATCCGGAACTGAGAGCCGATCTTCTTCGCCTTCAACTCACCCGATTCGATGGTGGCGATCACGTCGGCCTCGGAGACACCCATGAGCTTTGCGGCGTCGGCGGGTCCGAGCAACTCGGGAATGGACGCGGCCTGGGGAACGGCGCTCCCGACGGGAAACGCTCCGCCCGACGGAGGGGAACCCGCGGCCATGCCCTGCATCATCTGCTGGGCCATGGCGAAGCCCATCGCCATCTCCATGGGACCGCCGGCGCCGCCGCTCGGACCGCCAGGCTGAACCACCGACTGACCCATCTGGTACTTCACGTAGTCGTTGAGATTGCCGAGGGTCGCCATGGCGCCCTTCTTGTCGATGGCCTGCTCGACCTCGGGGGGCACGGAGACGTTCTCGATCAGGAAGGTCGAGAGCTCGAGGCCGTACTTCTCGCGGATCTTCGGATTGATCACGTTCAAAAGGGCGTCGCCGAGCTCACCGTAGCGGCCGACCAGGCCCACGACCGGGATCTTCGCGGCGCCGAGCGAGTCGGAAAACATCGAGACGAGACGCGACCGCATGGTGTCCGCGAACTCGTCGAGTCGGAAATTGGTGTCGGTACCCGCGACTTCCTTCAGGAAGACCTTCGGATCCACGACCCGGAAGTCATAGGTTCCGTAGGCGCGCACGCGCACGATGCCGAAGTCGGGATCCCGCATCATGATTGGATTGGCGGTGCCCCACTTGTTGCCGGTGAAGAGGCGTGTGTTGACGAAGTAGACATCGGCCTTGAAGGGAGACTCGAAGCCGTACTTCCACCCCTTGAGACGCGACAGCACGGGGATGTTGTCGCTGACCAGAGCGTGCTTGCCCGGGAAAAACGTGTCGCCGAACTGGCCCAGATAGACGAACTGGGCGAGCTGAGACTCGCGCACGATGAGCTGCGCGCCGTTCTTGATTTCCTTGTCGTCGTCGGGGAAGAGCCAGGAAATGGTGTCGCGCGAGTCATCCTGCCACTGGATGATTTCGAGCAGTTGACTCTTGATGAAACTCGTCAGATCGACCATGTCCATTCCCTCCGTAAGCCGAAAGAAGCGCCTTCTCAGGAAGTACGCAGGCGCCGCAGTTTAGTTCGACGGGCGGTGGCGCAGGGCGGCGATGCGGACCTCGAGGGGCGGATGGGTCGAGAAGAGCGCCATGAAGCCCGGGGCGCCCGAGATCTTGAAGCTCGCGAGCGCGGGCGCGCGCGGATCGACACCCTGGGGTCCCTCGGCAAGACGCTGCAGAGCCGCCACCATGTTCTCGTTTCCGGCGAGGGCGCCGCCGCCCGCATCCGCGCGGAATTCGCGATAGCGGGAGAACCACGCGGTCACCAGCGAACCCGCGATGCCAAGCACGATCTCGGTCACCAGACGAACCACGAAGTAGATCCCATCCGATCCGCGTTCGCTCTTCGACTGCCCCGCCACGATCGAGGCGATGATGCGAGCCGCGAACATCACGAAGGCATTCATGACGCCCTGCAGCAGGGTCATGGTCACCATGTCGCCGTTTGCGACATGGGACATCTCGTGGCCCAGCACCGCCTCGAGTTCGTTGCGCTTCATGATGCGCAGGATTCCCGTAGACACCGCGACGAGGCTCCGGTTCTTCGAGGGGCCGGTGGCGAAGGCATTCACTTCGGGCGAGTTGTAGATGCCGACTTCGGGCATGGGCAGCTGCGCCTGCTGGGCCAGCTTCTCAACCGTGCGATAGAGCCAGTCGGCATCCGCGTTCCCGGTGTTCCCATCGACGAGCTGAACACCCATGGCGCGCTTGGCCATCCAGCGCGAGATCTGGAGTGAGATGAAGGCGCCGCCCATGCCCCAGATGAGGCAGAAGATGGCGAGGGGGCCGAGGCCGTCGCCGGGGCGAACCCCGAGGAGGCTCAGGATGATCGAGATCGTGGTGACGACCGCGATGTTCGTCAGCAGGAAGAGAAAGATTCTTTTGGCCATTTTGGTGTCGTTCCTTGGTGGTTGTTGGCGCAGTCAGCGTGAATGCTAGCGAGTGCGTGCCGCGGGGCGGAAACGCAGAGCCGGCGCCTGGTAAGACGCAGGCGGCCCCGGCACGGACGGCGGCGGGCTAGGGCCTTCCCAAGTCCGCCTCGACCAGCATGGCGGCGAGAAGCGGAATCATGATTTCGTGGTGGCCGGTCAGGGAATAGCCGCGACCGACGCCCTTGGTAGGCCGGTTGACTACGTTGGTGTTCGGCCGGTAACCCTGTATGAAATCGAAGTTTGCCGTGGTGAAGTCCTTGATCGTGTGGCCGAGGTTCCGGGCCAGGGTCACGGCCTTCAGGAACACTTCGGGCAGAAGCACCGCGGAGCCGATATTGAGGTATGCGCCACCTCCACCAAGCCGCGCGACCTCGCCGGCCAGGATCCGGAAATCGAGATGCGAGCCGCGGCCGACCGCGGCCGGGTCGCAGGAGGGATGCATGTGGACGATGTCGGTGCCCATCGCGACATGCACGGTGGCCGGAATCCGGAGGCGCCACGCCGCGGCGAGGATCGAGAGGCGCTTGAACTTCGTGCCGCGCCGTCGTTCGATGTAGCGGCCAACCGAAGCGCCGAGACCGAGACCGTCGCGATCGCCAAGGACGATGGCCCGGTTGATCTCTTCCCCGGTCTCCCGAGCCATTCCGAACTCGCCGCGGCCGAGGACAGCGTCCACCTCCTCGGAGGTCTGGCCGGCGATCGCGGTCTCGAAGTCGTGAACGATCCCCGCGCCGTTGAGCGCGACCGCGGTGATGAAGCCGCGCTCCATCAGGTCGATGATCAGGGGAGCGAGCCCGACCTTGAGAACGTGCGCGCCCATCCCCCAGATGAGAGGGCGCTTCCGCTCCCGCCCCCGCACGACCGCCACGGCCACCGCGCGCAGCTGCTCCGCGGCGAGGATCCTGGGGAGGGACGAAACGAAGGCGGAGAGCCGGGTCCCGCGGGCGTGGGGCCGTCCGAAGTCCGCAACCCTCACCTTGCTCACCCGCGACTCAAGCGGGTAGGTCCGGACCCGCGTGAGATCGAGCGGCCGGCGGGCGCGGCTTTTCCGGGCCGGCGCCTTCATCGAGCTCACCGAAGACGCTCTTCAAGAAGCTCGCAGAGAATGTGATTCATGAGGTGATGGACCTCCTGAATCCGCGGCGTGTCCCTGGACGGGACCGCGAAGAGGTGATCGACCAGGGCCGCGAGTTTGCCGCCGCCCTCCCCGGTCATGCCCACGGTGAGAAGGCCGCGCGATTTGGCCACCTGCACCGCCTCGAGCACGTTCCTCGAATTGCCGGAAGTGCTGATGGCAACGGCCACATCCGGGGCGCGGCCGTGCGCCTCGAGCTGGCGCTTGAACACATGCTCGTAGCCATAGTCGTTGCCCACCGCGGTCATGATGGAGGTGTCGGTGGTGAGGGCGAGAGCCGGAATGGGCGGGCCTTCCTTGGTGAATCGCCCCACCAGTTCCCCAGCGAAGTGCTGGGCATCCGCGGCCGAACCGCCGTTGCCGAAGACCAGGACCTTCCCGCCCTTCCGGACCCGGTCCGCGATGACATCGGCGAGAGCGACGAGGCCCTCGGCGTGGATCGCGAAGAAACGTTTCTTGACGTCAAGGCTCTCGGAGACCGCCTGTTCGACGCGTTGTTTGGACATGAGGGGGCGATTATCGCCCGACCGGGCGGGCGGACCTTCCAAACCCGCCCCAAAAGAAAAGGCCGGTCCCGATGATCCGGGACCGGCCAGAACCGCGGATGGCTAGAAGGACAGACGCGCGCCCAGACGCAGAATGCGCGGGCTGATCACTTCTTCAACCCGGCCGAGGGTCGCGGAGTTCGCGTTGCGGGCGCGGGACAAGACCACGTCGTTGTTGAGCGCGTTGAAGAGCTCCAGCGACGGGGTGATGGTCACCCGGCCGATCTTCGAGTTCCGGGCCAGACGGAAATCGAGATTCCACAGGTTGTCATACCGCTGCGCATCGATGGCGGAGGCGAGGATGCGCTGAGAACCATCCGCGCCGATGGTGTTGGTGATGTTGATCGGATAGATCCCGCCCTGACGGCCGAAGATGGCGGTCGAGAGCGAGAAGCTGGCCGGGAGGCTCACCAGCGCGTCCGCGTAAACCTGCCACTTGAACGACGAGTAGAAGCTCGCCTTGCCGGAACCGCCCGAGAGGATCGAGACCGGGCCGCCGTCTTTGAGCGGAGCGGTGTCGGTCGCGGTGGGGTTGCCGCTGCCGCTGAGGTTCGCGAGACCGACGGCCACACGGTTGCTGTCGGCGTAGTCCTCCGTCCAGTTGTTGAAGGAGAGCGCGAGGTTCGCCGCCCACTTGTTGGACATCCGCTTCTTCGCGGTCAGCTCCAGACCGCTGTACTTGCGGCGGTAGCCATCGAAGTTGGTGCGATAACGGCCGTTGCCGCCCGCGGCCACCAGAGCGCCCGGAGCCGTGTAGCGCCGAACCGTGTAGCCGCGAGCGGACAGATCCGTGCCTCGCACATACTGGCTGGGCAGAATGATCGAGCACGAGGCCCCCACCGCGCAGGGCGCGGAGAGGAGCGGCGCGTAGGCGAAGTCCTTCGATGAGCGGAAGGTGTAGGCGGCGCCCAGGGCAAGGTTCGCCGCCAGCTCATGATCGATGCCCACCACCACTTCGTTGTCGCGCTGGTCCTTCAAGTCGGGATCGATGCGACCCGGAGCGATGCCCGTGCGGTTGTTCGGATTGATGTTGTATGTGTACAACACGCCGCCCGCGACGTCGACTTCGTTGGGCTGAACCACCCGGTCGCCGTTCGTGTCATGCCACCCGTAGGCGAGGTAGCCCGCGGGGACGCCGGCAGCGTTCACGTTTCCATAGCTCAACTGCCCGGCGTAGTTCGCGTACGAGCCGCGAAGCACGCTCTTGCGGCTCTCGTTCAGCGCGTACGAGAAGCCCACGCGAGGGGAGAAGTTCTTCCAGTCGATCAGGTTCTTCGAGTCGCCGGGGAAGTTGACCGCGGGGGCCAGAGCGGGGAGGGACTTGTTGGCCGGAATGGCGGTGGGCAGGTTCTTGGCGGTCTGACCGTCGTAACGCACGCCCAGGTTCAGGGTCAGGCGGTTCCTGGTGAGCACGTCGCCCACGTAAGCCGAGGTGTAGCGACCCTCGTTGTGCGGCGCGGCATCGCGATGGACATAGGCCGAGTACGGACCGCCTGAGATCACCCCGGCCAGCTGGTTGCCGTTGTAGTGGGTGGTGTCGTTCGTGGTGGCGACGCGATAGCCGAATCCGAACTTCAACTGATTGTTGCCGCCGAGGCCCTGGAAGAAGTAGCTCGCATCGGCGTTCGCGGTCTTCTGTGGACGACGGCCGACGTAGGTGAGGTAGGAGCCGGTGGCGCGGGCATTGTCATTGTCGAGCACGTAGCTCTGGGTATCGCCGCCGCGGGCCGCGAGGGTGAATCCGGTGTCGTAGTACGCGGCCTTCACGGACGCGAAGAAGTTCGCAGAGAACGTGTGGTTGATCTCCAGCTTGGTGAGGCCATCGGGCAGGCCGCCCTCGGTGTAGGCGTTGTCCTGGTTCCAGAGGAAGGAATCCGCCTCGTTGGCAAAGAAGCCGACCGCGCGACCGAACTTCTGCTTCGCGCCGAGGAAGTAGTAGCCGGTAACCATGGTGTTGGGGCCCGCCTGCCAATTGAGCTTCGCGTTGTAAGAGGGCAGGAGGGTCGCGTCGGCGGTGCCGTTCAAGCGGCAGAGCTTGATGTCCTGCTTGCCATAAGTGCCGTAGAACCAGAGCTTGTCCTTGATGATGGGACCGCCGATGTCGAAACCGTAATCCTTGATGTTAGAGATGTGGTCGGCCTTCTCGCGCGCCTGGCCCGCGTCCGGCGCGCAATAGCCGACGCCCCCGGCCAGACGATTCGCGGTGCCGCCCTTGTTGATGTCGGCGAGGAGTTCCGGCGAGATGTTCGAGGAGCTCCACCGGTCGTCGGTCGTGATGTAGCGGCCGCCGCCGTGGAACGTGTTGGTGCCGCGCTTGGTCACAAAGCCGAGACCAAAGCCGCCCGTCTGCTGGGTGAGGTCGCTGCCGCCGGTGGTGACATTGATCTCCTGGAAGGCGTCGAAGTCGAAGTAGGTCGGGGAGGCGCCGGTGGAGGACATGTCGGTGATGACCAGGCCGTCGAGCGTCCACACCTTGTCCGCGGAGGTGGATCCCTTGCCCGCGATGGAGGCTTGCTGGCCGTTCTCGTTGCCCGCGATATTCACGCGGTCGATGAGCGCGCCGGGAACGTTGCGCATGATGCCCCAGGGATCGCGGGAGTTCGGGACGTCCTTCAACTGCTCCGTGGTGATGGAGGCGCCGGTGCCCCGCTTGGTCGCATCGACCAGGGGAGCTTCGCCCGAGACCTCCACGGTTTCCGTCTTGCCGCCCACCGCGAGCGAAATGGCGAGAGTGGCGTTGGCGCCGGTGACAATGGTGACGGATTTCGTGGCGGAGCCGAAGCCCTGCAGGTTCACCGTGACCTTGTAGTCGCCGTAGTCCATGTTGAGGAAGCGGAACGTCCCGTCCGAACCCGACACGGTGGTGCGGGTTCCCGCTTCGCCCGAGATCGCGATGGTGGCTCCGGGAAGAACCGCTCCCGAAGCGTCGGTCACGGTGCCCAGCACGTTGCCGGTGGATTGCTGCGCGTAGGCGCCGACACTCGCGAGGACGAGGCAGGCGAAGACCAGTAGTCGTCTTTTCATTTTCGAAGATTCTCCTGTGGGGGTAGATGCGCCTCGTGATGAGGCCCGATCGAATCGCCTTGAACCGCCGCGCGCTCCCCTCTGCGCGCGCGCCGCCCGAAGCGCTGGTTGATGAGCCCGAAACGTTTCAGCTTTTCCTGGAACGTGGTCGGAAGAACGCCGAGAGCCTCGGCCGCGCGCTTCTGATTGCCGTTCGCGGCGACCATCACCGTGACAATCAGATTCCGCTCGAAGCTCAAGAGCATGTCCCGCAGGATCAGCCGCTCGCCGCCCGCGGGCTCAAGGCCTGTATGCGACTCGAACAGGGATGGATCCGCGAGATCACTCGACATTGGACGCAGGATCGACGAGGCGCGTTCCTCAGACAATGGAGGCGCGGTTCATTGCGGATGAATCTTGGTAAAGCGGCGATCAAGAAATTGCGCGTCTTTCAGGCACGCCGCTTGCTCCCCAAGCGAATGGAATGAGCAGGGTTCTATCGGTTGAACAATTCGACGCGTGGAAAGCCGCGCCGGGCCTCCCGTTCAATTCCGCGGTGAAATGCGCGTGCGCGTTTTCGAGCCCGCGAATGCTGATCGCGCAGCGTCATGGTGAAGGCGCGAAGGCGCGCGAAGCGCTAACCGCGCCAATTCATCCCTCTCGAGGGCGCTCGTGAGCGAAACTGCATCGTCGGTCCAACGGGTTGGAGTTCGAGATGGGGAGTTCGACGCGATCGTGACTCCGGTTCGACTGAGACCGCGGTTGTTGACGTTCGGCGTTTTTGAACTCGATGCCGTCACCGGGGAACTTCGCAAGCAGGGGCGGCTCATTCATCTCCGCCATCAACCGGTGAACGTGCTCCGGCTTCTGCTGGAGCGGGCGGGCGACCTGGTCACCCGGAGAGAGATCACGGAAGAGTTGTGGCCGGACGATGTCGACGTCGACGTCGAGCAGGGCCTCAATCACTGCATGAAGGAAATCCGCGCCGCCCTCGGAGATCGACCCGATTCGCCGCGCTTCATCCAGACCCTGCCCCGCCGCGGCTATCGATTCCTCATCGAGGTGCACGCGAACGGCCGGGATCCAGGAGCGGGGAACGAGGGCACGCCCGCGCCGCCACCGCTCGCACTCGTGGAGCCGGTTGGGTCGGGGAAGGCGGCGGACGCGGATCCCGACGCGGACCCTGGATTCGGCGACGGGCGCTTCGAGTAAGCGCCCCGCTCTACCAGCCGATCGGCGTTCCCTTGTTCTGCTCGTCCAGCCACTTCTGCAGGGGAGCGAAGTAGTCGAGGATCGCGGTCGCGTCCATCTGACGCGAGCCGGTGAGCGCTTCCATCGCCTCGGGCCACGGCTTGGACACCCCCATGGTCAACATGGCGGCGAGCTTCGCGCCCGCTTCCTTCGAGGCGTAGATCGAGCAGCGATTGAGCGGCCCCTGCTGCCCCGCGGCCTGACACAGCGCGCGGTGGAACTGGAACTGCTGGATGTGGGCGAGGAAGTAGCGCGTGTAGGGGACGTTTGCGGCCACGTGGTACTTGGCCGCGGCGTCGAAGTCGTCCTCCGTGCGCGTCCCCGGCGGAGCGATGCCCTGGTACTTCAGGCGAAGATCCCACCACGCCTGGTTGTACTGCGCGGGCGTGATCTCACCGGAGAAGATCTTCCAGCGGTACTGGTCGACGAGGAGGCCGAAGGGCAGGAAGGCGATCTTGTCGAGCGCCATGCGGAGGAGCAGACCGATGTCCTTGGAGGCCGGGGGCTCCTGGTCGATGAGGCCGATCTTCTTCAGGTACGAGGGGGTGATCGACAAAGCGATGGTGTCGCCGATGGCCTCATGGAAGCCGTCGTTCGCGCTGTCGCGGAAGAGAAACGGCTTCTGGTTGTAGGCGCGCTGGTAGAAGTTGTGGCCGAGTTCGTGGTGGATGGTGGTGAAGTCCTCCGCGGTGATCTCGATGCACATCTTGATGCGCAGGTCGTTGTCGTTGTCCACGTCCCACGCACTCGCATGGCAGACCACCTCGCGGTCCTTCGGCTTCACGAAGAGCGACCTCTCCCAGAATGTCCTGGGCAGCGGCTCGAAGCCGAGCGAGGTGAAGAAGCGCTCGCCGTAGCGAACCATCTCGAGTTCGTCGACCTTCTTCTCCTTGAGACGCGCGGTAAGGTCGAACCCGGGGCCCGCGTCCAAAGGCGCCACCAGGGACTCGATGTTCCCCCACTGCTGCGCCCACATGTTTCCGAGCAGGTGCGCGGGAATCGGCCCCTTCTCGGGAACCACGTTCGGACCATAGGTCTCGCGAAGACGTTTGCGCACGTAGGCGTGGAGCGAGAGATAGAGCGGCTTCACCTGCTCCCAGAGCCGGTCGACTTCCTTCGCGAAGGCATCGGGGGCCATGTCGTACTTCGATCGCCACAAGGCGCCGGTGTCCTTGAAGCCGAGCTGACGCGCGCCTTTGTTCTGCAGCTCGACAAAGCGGACGAAGTCCTTCTTCAGCGGTTTCGCGATGGAGTGCCAGCCCGCCCAGGCCTCCTCCATCTCCTTCGGGTCGCGCGACTTCGCCAGGATGTTCGACAGCTCGCCGAGGTCGAGGGTTTCTTCCTTGCCGTCCTTGTTCCTGCGCGTGTACTTGCCCTTGCCGTAGGCGCCTTCCAGGTGGTTGGCGAGAGTCGCCACCTCCTTGCTCTCGATCGAGCCGGTGGGCGCCGGCGTGACCAGCGCCACCTTGAGCAGAGTGAGCTTGCGGCGCACGTCCGGCGCGACCTTGATCCCGTCGAAGGTCGCCGCTCGCTTGGCCGCGGCCACTGCCGCTTCGGTGTATCGCTGGGTGGCTTCGGCCGAGATCGCCTCGGTGTCGTCGGTGATGTGGGTGGCCTTCACCCAGTCCGCGCGCGAGGCGGCGTTGGCCAGCGCGAAGAGTTCTTTTTCGGCCTTGTCGGTGAAGGCCGAGGCTTCGGCGGCGGTCTTGGGTTTGATGGCCATGTCCTGGGCGGAGGAAGTTGAGGAGAGAGCGAGGGCGAATGCGGCCGCGGAGGCGGCGCGAAGGGAACGTCTCATGAGGAACCTACTTTCGGCTCGGATTCGCGAGCATCGATTCGAGGGGTGCGCGGATCGCCTCCAGGCGAGCGAGGAACAGCGGCGACTCGTTGGTGATGGACGGAGAGGCGAGGTTGGCGCGCACGTTCTCCGCGCCCGCATCGAGGGCGGCCCGGCACAGGGCCATGGCGGTCCGGACGTCGCTCGCCGCGTTGGGATTCCCGTGCGCGAGAGCCTGAGCGGAGGCGCGAAGGACCTGGGCCGCGCAATCGCAGGTCTCGAGCGGGACCTCGGTGGCCTGGCGCATGGCCTTGGCGATCGCGGCGGTGCGCGCGGCCTTTTCGGGGTCGGTGGCCTTGGGTAGTCGGTAGGCAGCGGTGACGGCGTTGTAGGCGTCGGTGTCGAGATCCACGAGCTGACGCAGGCGCGCCCCGGCCTTGCTGGCCGTGGCTTTGGCGGCGTCGAGTTTCTCGCGCTCTTCGGGGGCGCCGGTGCGGGTTTTGGGAAGGCCGGCCACCATTTCGACGAGAGCGGCGGCAAGGGCGCCGGCGAGGGCGGCGGCGGAGCCGCCGCCGGGGGTGGGGTCCTGGGAGGCGAAGCGGTCGAGGAGGTCCGTGGTCTGCAGGGATAGTAGTGGGGTCATGGGTTTGCTTCGTTGGCTCGCTTCGCTCGCCTGCCTCGCAATGCCTCGCATTGAGTTTTCTTGGCTCGGCAGCCTTGCGACTAAAGCTCAGGGGTTTCGGCGGCCTCGCTGTGAGGATTACGACATTTTTCCTAGGATTTGTTTCGCGATGACCATGAGTTGCATGTTCGAGGTGCCCTCGTAGATCGCGCCCACCTTCTGGTCGCGGAAAAACTTCTCGACCGGGTATTCGCGGGTGAAGCCGTTGCCGCCGAAGATCTCGATGGCCTTGCTGGTGACGTACTCGGCGGTGCGCGAGGCGAAGAGCTTCGCCATGGCCGCCTCCTTGATGAAGGCCGAATCCACGTCGCGCAGGCGCGCGGCGTTGTAGGTGAGAAGGCGCGCCGCCTCGATCTGCATGGCCATGTTCGACAGCTCGAACTGGACGGCCTGGAACTCGGAGATGGCCTGTCCGAACTGCTTCCGCTCCCGCGCGTAGCGGAGCGCGTGATCGTAGGCCCCCTGAGCCACGCCCACCATCTGCGCGGCGATGCCGATGCGGCCCTCGTTCAGGGTCTCGATGGCGATCTTGTAGCCCTTGCCCACTTCGCCGAGCACGTTCTCCTTCGGAACCTTGCAGCCCTCGAAGATGAGCTCGCAGGTGGAAGAGGCGCGGATGCCGAGCTTGTCTTCCTTCTTGCCGACGGTGAACCCGGGCGTGCTCTTCTCCACGAAGAATGCGGTGATCCCCTTGTAGCCCTTGCTGGGATCGGCGTTGGCGATGACGATGAACAGTTCCGCCTCCGCGGCGTTGGTGATCCAGAGCTTCTGCCCGGTGAGTTCGTAGTGGTCGCCCTTGTCCACCGCCTTGCACGCGAGGGCGAAGGCGTCGGAGCCGGAGCCCGCCTCGGAGAGAGCGTAGGCGCCCACCCATTTCGTCGCCAGCTTCGGACAGTACTTCGCTTTCTGGGCGTCCGTGCCCCAGCGCATGATCGCGTTGTTGAAGAGAGTGTTCTGGACGTCGACCAGGACCGCGACCGAGGCGTCGACCTTGGCCAGCTCCTCGACCACGAGGACGGACATGAAGAAGTTCGAACCGGCGCCGCCAAAACTGTCGGGGATCTCGATGCCCATGAGACCGAGCTCGAAGCACGCGTCGATGAGATCGCGCGGCATCTTCGCCTCGTTGTCCATCTTCGACACCAGCGGACGGATTTTCTCGTCCGCAAAGCTCCTGACGGTTTCCTGGAAGAGCTTCTCGTCCTCGGAGAGGTCCGTGAGGGGAAGCGATCGGTGATCGGACATTCGGTCTCTTTCTGTGCGCCCGGTTGTAGGACGCGAATTATCTCAGAAGAGTCTGGTTCCCTCGGCGCGAGGATGGCGCGGTACATTGAGGCTCATGGAACCGGATTCGCTTTCCAGGGTTGCTGCCGACATCGTCCCGTGCGAGAAATGTCCGCGGCTTCGCAAGTGGTGCGCGCAGGCCGCCATGCTGAAGGTCGCCCGCTACCGCGATCAGACCTACTGGGGCCGCCCCGTCCCCGGGTTCGGCGACCCGAAGGCCCGCTTGCTCGTGGTCGGCCTGGCTCCCGCCGCCAACGGCGGCAATCGAACCGGTCGCGTGTTCACTGGCGACCCCTCAGGCGACTTTCTCTATCCCGCGCTCCATCGGGCCGGATTCGCGAATCAGGGAACCTCGGTCTGGCGCGACGACGGCCTCGCCCTCATGGACGCGTACATCCTCGCCGCCGTCCGCTGCGCGCCGCCTGACAACAAGCCCGAGCCCCGTGAGACCCTGCGCTGCCGCCCCTATTTCGCCCGCGAGTGGCGCCTGCTTCAGCCGCGGGCCGTCCTCGCCCTGGGAAAGTTCGCGCTCGATGCCTTTGTGGCCATGCTCAAGGCGGAGGGCGGGATCGAGCCTCGGAAGTCATTCAAGTTCGGCCACGGGCTCGTGCACGACCTCCCTGCCAACTCCGTCACGCACGAGACAAGACGGATCTTCATTTCGTACCATCCGTCTCAACGCAATACCTTCACGAAGACGCTGACCGCGCCCATGCTGGATGCCGTGCTCAAGGACATCAATCACTTTCTCAAGAGGCCATAGGAACAAGACATGAAGACATCCGAGATCCGGGCCGCCGTGGCCGCCCTCCTCATCAGCGCCACCGCGTCAGCCCAGACCGCTCAGCCGCCCGCGGCACCCCCGCAGGGTCCACCCCCCGGCGCTCAGGGAATGGGACCGCGCGGCATGCCCGCATCCGAGAAGGCGAAGACCTTCGACTCGAAGTCCCTCGGGGCTCCGATCACGTATGTCGCCTACCTCCCCGCCGACTACGAGACCGGCAAAGCGTCCTACCCCGTGATCTACGCGCTCCACGGCATGTTCGAGAACTCCGCCTTCTGGGAACGTCGCGGCCTCGCCCCCCAGTATGACGACCTGGTGAAGTCGGGGGTGGCTCCAAACGCCATCGTGGTCACGGTTGACGGCGGCAACAACCTCTTCGTGAATTCCAGCAGGGGCAAGTATCAGGACATGGTCACGAAGGATCTCGTTGAGCACATCGACCAGACCTACCGGACCATCGCGAAGCGGGAAGGCCGCGCCCTCCTTGGGGTCTCGATGGGCGGCTACGGCGCGCTCAACATCGCGTTCTCGCGGCCCGAAGTCTTCATCGCGGTCGCGACTCACTCCGCCATGCTTCTCACCGAGATCCCGACGATCGAGGCGGGCGCGCGTGGCGGCCAGATGCGCGCCTTCACCGGCGTCTTCGGTGAGCCGGTCGATCCCGCGGTCTGGAAGGCCGACGATCCCCTCGAGCTCGCGAAGACGGTGGACGCGAAGAAGGCGCCGGCCCTCTACTTCGACTGCGGCGGCCAGGACCGCTACGGCCTCTTCAAGGGCAACGAGGCGCTCCACACCATCCTCGACGGCCGGAAGATCGCGAACGACTTCTCGATCTCACCCGGCGACCACGGGTACGAGTTCGTGAAGTCGGTGTTCCCGAAGAGCCTCGCCTTTCTGAAGGCGAAGCTCGCCACGAAGTAGACCGCTAATCTCCGTCGCGGGTGTAGGCCTTGAAGGTCATGATTTCAGCGAGGTCCACGAGTTCCCCCGTCGAGATCGCCTCGCCCTGAGTCAGACCCAGCGACGCGCCCGCCGCGCCCAGCACGCGCTCGACGCTCCAGCCGGCCGCGCGCAGGTCGCGGACTCCGGTGTCGCGATTCGACTTCGAGAGCTTCTGACCATCAGGGCGCAGGATCAACGGATGGTGAAGGAACAAGGGCGGAGTCTTTCTTCCGAGAAGGCGGGCGAGCTGGATCTGCCGGCCGGTGGAGGCGAGAAGATCCTCGCCCCGGATCACCAGGTCGACACCCTGCTCGAAGTCGTCGACCACGACCGCGAACTGGTAAGTCCAGTGCCCATGACGATCGCGTATGAGGATATCCCCGGCCTGGTCGGTGGGAACGTGCTCGATCCCGCCCAGGCGAAGATCGCGGAAGGGGATGGTGTTTGCCTCGATGCGCACCCGCCGCGCGCGCGCGGTGGCGCCATCCACCGCCGCGTCGCGGCACGTGCCTGGATAGCGAAGCTCGCCGGCACGGGGATCCATCGCGGCCTCGATGGACTTTCGCGAACAGGCGCAGGCATAAACGAGGCCCGCGCTTTCAAGCCTGGAGAGCGCCTCCTCGTACTTGGAGGCGCGTTCGCTCTGACGCACGAGGGGCTCGTCGGGCTGAAACCCGAGCCAATCGAGGTCCTCGAGAATCGCGGTCTCGAACTCGGGCTTCGAACGGGTGCGATCGTGATCCTCGATGCGCAGCAGGACGCGTCCGGAGAAGGCGCGAGCGATGCCCCACACCGCGAGGGCGCTCGCCACATGGCCGAGATGAAGGAAGCCCGTGGGCGCCGGGGCGAACCGCGTGGTGAAGCCGGAGGGCGGCGTGTGTTTCAGAAGGAGCGAAGTCAGCGTTTCACCGCCACGCCCATGACTTCGAATCGGGCTCCGAAGAGAAGGGTTCCCGAGCCGAGGAAGGCCCGCGCCGGGAACTCCCTGGTGAAGTACGTGCGATAGACGGCATTGAAGGCGTCGTAGTGCTTCACGTCGGAGCAGAAGATCTGGACGCTCACCAGATCGTCCATGGTCATGCCCTGTCGGACCACCTGGTTCTTTAGCGCCTCCATGACGAGCTTCGCTTCGTCGGTGACATCGGCGGGTGGTTTCCGATCGGGCCCGAGGCCTATCTGGCCGGAGATGTAGAGGGTGTCGCGCACCTTCACCGAGCCCGAGAACGGAGGATCGTTCTGGTTGAGTGTGTTGGTCCTTGGATCGACGTAGGTCCGTGGCGTGGCAGCGAGAGCCGTCGTGGCGACGAGCATCAGGCCGAGGGCTATACCTTTGAGCGGGCGCATGGAACTCCTCCTTGATGAAACGTGAAGTCTATAGTTCGAAGTGAATGCCGCTCTTTTCCTTTCTCGTTCTGGCCGCCGTCCTTCAAGGCGCGCCGGGCAGGCCGTACGGCGAAGAGAGACAGCTCCTCGACCGGCACCTCGCTCAGCTTTCGCGCGCGCTGCCGGATGCGCCCACGCCCGGCGACGACGCCGCTCTCCTCAAGCAGCTCGCGACCGAGGCGGGCCTGCGCCAGATCGAGGTCGGGCCGCCCACGATCACGGAGACTGGCCCCCTCGGCCAGTCACGGCGAACCCTCCTCGCGACCGCCACCTACCCCGATGCCGACCGGTTCTTCCGCGCCCTCCAGGGCGCGCCCAGGCTCATCGATGTCGAGAGCGTGCTCCTGCGCTCCGCGGACTTCGGGGTGCGCATCGAGACCCGCCTGCGGCTGCACCACCGGGCGGCGCGGACCACGGCCACCGCCAGCCTCGATCCCGCGCGGGCGCGCAATCGCACGCGCGGCGCCACCAAGGAGGAAGCGGCGCGCTTCGCCCGCGACGAACAGGTCGCCCTCGACAAGACGATCACTCTCGACGACCTGCGGCGGGGCCAGACCTCGCCCCGCATGTTCCTGGCCGAAACCGGTTCGGCGTTCCGCGACGCCGCGGCCGCCCTGACCTTCGGCTCTCTCGATGGCGACACCGGCCGGTTCAACCTGCGGGGCGTGGTCGCGGGGATGGGGGCGGCCGACGCGCTGGAGCGGCGTCTCGAGGGCGGCTTCTTCAGGCTCCGCGAATTCTCGCGCGCTCAGAAGGAAGGGTGCTTCGAGTTCGAAGTGGTGGGCGAGTCATACCGCGCCGGGCCGGAGGCAGCTCTCCCCCTGCCGGTCGACGAGCCGTTCCGACCCACCGAGCCCTTCTGCAAGCAGGACCGCGACACCCTCACCCTCTCGGCCCCGGGGACGACGCTTCGCGCCTCGGGCTCGGAGCCGGGCGGCCTCTCGCTGCGCGCGGTGGACGCCGACCTGGCCGATGTCGCAGCCATGATCGAAGCCCTCACCCACGAGCCTTTTGTGGTGGCCGAGGATGTGCGGGGCCGGGTGAATGTCGACTTCGCGGGCGCCTCCCTCGACAATGCGCTCGAGGCCTTGCCCGTTCACGCGGAGCGGGTGGGCGGCGTCCACCTCCTTCGCTCGACCACAGGATCCGCGCTGCCCGTCGCGGACGCGGAGGACACACCTCCCGCCGGACGCTTCTCGCTTCGGTCGAAGCGCCTGCACGGCGAAGACGTCCTGGCCTCGCTCGCCGAGACCGAACCCGCTTACGCGGCGCTCGGCCCATCCGGTCTTTCGAGGCTCAGCGTGTTCGCGCGCGAGGCCCCCATAGGCGACGTGCGCCGCGCCGTCCTTTCCGCTCTCCAGCTCGACGAGACGCGCGAGGAGAACACGCGCGTCCTGAAGCTCCATGAACACGCGGGCGAGGTCCGTCCCATCGCGGCCACCACCGCCGCCCGCATCATCTTCCGAGCCCGCGATCTTACCGTCGATGAGATGGCGCTCGCCGGCATCGGAAAGTCGGCCGGCGAGTTCGTGGCCTTCGTCTACGCGCCGCTCGGCGAGATCCTGGCTCTCCGCCTTGGCGACACCCTCGCCGACGGCGTCATCGCCGGCCTGGACGCGAACGGCATGCTGGTCGACTCCGCCGAGGGCCCGGTGCGCATCTCCTTCGCCACCATCCGCGCGCGTTGATCTTTCAGCCCCGGCGGTGGCGACCCTACGCGGCGGCCTGCCGTTCCGATATCGCGTTCAGGGCCTCGGTCAGCTCGTCCACGGTCTGGAAGCGCTTGCCGCGATCCTTCTCGAGGCACTTCAGGATCACGGCCTCGAGGTCCGCGGGGATGCTCGGCTTGATCGACCGGGGCTTGGGCGGCGCGTTCTGCATGTGAGCCACCACGATCTGCAGCGGCGACTCTCCCGGGAAGGGCAGACGTCCGCAGAAAAGTTCGAAGAGAACGACACCCATGCAGTAGATGTCCGAACGGAAGTCCGCCTGCTCCCCGTGCCCCAGTTCGGGCGGGAGATAGTCGGGAGTGCCGAGCACGACGCCCGCGCCGGTGATCGCGGAATCCTGCGGCTTGCTCTCGTCCTTCACGTTCGACACCGTGGCGATGCCGAAGTCCATGATCTTGAGATCGCCGGTCTCCGGAATGATGAGCATGTTCTGCGGCTTGATGTCGCGATGGATGACGCCCTGGGCGTGCGCGGCCGCGAGGCCATGGCACATCTGCTTCGCGATCTGAAGGCCGACGCCGAGAGGCAGAGCGCCCTTTCGCTTCTGAAGGTCCTTCAGGGTGACGCCCTCGAGATACTCCATGGAGATGTAGGGCGTGCCCGCGAACTCGCCGAAGTCGTGGGTCCGAAGCACGTTCTTGTGGGTGATCTTGCGCGCCAGCTTGATCTCGAGCTTGAATCGCTGAAGCAGGGTCGGATCCTGCGACAGCACGTCGGACCGCAGCGTCTTGAGCGCCACGACTTCGTCGAGCTGATTGTCCTTCGCGAGGAACACCACACCCATGCCGCCCCGGCCCAGCATCTCCACCACTTTGTACCGGTTCGCGAACATCGAGCCGATGGTGAGGTTCGCGTCGCCGCCCGGAAGCGTCGAGGCCGAGGCCGTCACTCCGCCGAGGCCGACCGTAGTACCCGGGTCTCCGGGCGGGAGGCTGGTGGTGCCGCCGCTCGCCTGCGCGGTCCTCATGAATTCGATGAACTGCTCCTTCTCGCGCAGTTCGTTCAGGAGCCCGTTGAATGCCTTGGCGAGTGCCCCCACCTCGTCGGTGGTCTGAATCGGGATCGCTCCCAAGAAGCTGCCATCGCGCGCCTTATGCACGCGATCGACGAGCAGCGAGATCGGTCCGGTGATCCTCTTGGCGATCAGCTGCGCGCCCAAGAGACCCAGGATGGTCATCAGGCCGCCGACGATGAACAGAGCGTTCCGGAAATCGATGAAGGGCGCCATCTCCTTCGCGTAGCTCGCGAGCACCACCAGCGACCCCACCGGCCGGTGCGCCGCATTCTCCAGCGAGTACGAGATCGCGCGATACTTTTCCGTCCCCACCAGGAGATCGAAGGCCTCGCCTGGTTTCGTCGCGCCCCCCGCCTTGAGGGACGCGGATAGAGCGGGCTCGAGGGGGCCGAGGGACGAGGAGGTGACGACCTGGGCCGACCCGGTGAGGAACGCGATCTCCGCCCCGCTCAGTTTCGCGAGCGACTTCGATACCGCGGCGTCGAGCGCGTAGCCGGCGAGCAAGACACCCTGCTGATTGTCGCCCGTCTTCATCGGGGTCGAGACCGCGTGGAAGAGCCGGTCTCCTTCCTGCCACAGGCCTTCGGCGGCGGCGCCCTTGACGCTCATCGCCACCACCGGATCCTTCGACAGATCGGTGCCTCGTTCCGTGGGCTTGTCCGACCGGGCCAATAGGAGGCCCGCCGGGTCGGTGGCCATGAAGAAGTCGGCGCCCAGATCCTTGCTTCGTTCGAGCAGGGTGTCCGCGATGGTGTCGGCGTCTCCGGCTTCGATCAGCGCCTTGATGGCGGGCTCATTCCCGAGCGTGCGTACCGCGAGCTTGAGCCTGCCCAGCCGGTCGGCCTGGAACGCGTCCCAGATGCCGAGCGACGAGGTGATCCTCTCGCTGAGGTTCGCCTGCGCGAGGGCGTTCGCCCGGACCGTGGTGAAGACAAGCGTGGTGACGACGATGCCCACGGTGAGGAGCGCCGTGAAAAGGAGGATCTTCTTCGTGAGTCCCATGCGTCAGTAAGCCTCTTTGCCGTAGTCCTTGCCGAACTTGTTCTTGTGGGCGACGCGCTTGAAGGACGATGCGTCGAGCGACAGATTCGCCACGGTCTCGCCGGTGGCCGAAACCTTCACGGGAACCGGGACGCTCTCGCCCGCCCGGTCGTGAAACGCGACGAGCTTGTATTCCCCCGCCGGTACGCCTGAGATTCTGAACGAGCCGTCCTTCGCCGCGGAGGCGAAATAGGGGTTGTCCCTCACCACCACGGTGGCGCTCATCTGCGGATGGATGTTGCAGTAGATGGTGTAGACCCCGGGCTTGTCGAAAGTGCGGGATCCGCTCTTCGGCCGCTTGTAGAGTCCGAGATCGAAACCCTCTTCGGACACGGAGAAGACGTTGTGGAGGATCGGGTCCTCGTTGGGAAAGTCGACCGTGGTCCCGGCGCCGATGGCGAGGACATGCGGAGCGAAGGCCTTGCCCTTCATGGTGAGCACCTCTCTCGCCGGTTTCGGCTTCGCCCTCGAACTCTCCACGTAGACCACGACGTCGGAAAGATCGGTCGCCTTCTTGCCGCCCTTTTCCGTCAATTCGACGCGGCCCACGATGTCGCCGGCCGACGCGAGTGAACCGAGAGCGATGACGCAAAACGTCACGCTGAGCCGCCTTGGATTCAAAAACATGAGACCTACCTTGATTCAAATCAGCTTAGCATCGCCTCCTCTTGATCTTCCTCGCCCTTCTCGCCGCAGTCTCCCTCGATGCGGCCGCAATTGCGCAGACGAGCGCCACCTTGAACGCCCTGGGGCCCCATGCCTTCGGATCGCCCCGCAATCAGGTGGCCGCCCAGTTCGTGTCGGCCAAGCTCCAGGAGGCGGGCCTCACTCAGACCACGATCGAAGAGTTCACCTTCGAAGGATCGGCCGGCACCAATGTGGTGGCGAACCTTCCCGGGCGCAGTGATCGCCTGCTCATCATCGCGACCCATCACGACACCAAGAAGGATGCCCAGGACGTCTCCGACCGCTCCCGCAGCCTCGCCCTCCTGATCGAGATCGGCCGGCAGGCCGCGCGCCTTCGGCCGGCCAAGACCTGGATCCTCGCTTCCTTCGACGGCGGCGAGTCGAAGGGGGAAGGGTTCGCGCGTTACCTCGAGACTCTCGGGAAGTCGCGTGATCTCGTGGACGGCGTGGTCGTGCTCGACGCCTCCCCGCTCCAGGACTCCGCGAGCGAGCCCTCATTGATCGCCCAGGCCTGCGGGAGCGGCATGGCCTCCGATCGCCGCGGGATGGCGGGCCGGGATCTCGTATCCGCCGCGGTCTCCGGCATCCCCGATTCCCTCGACGTCTCCTTCGACGATCCGGGAATCAGCCTCCTTACCCAGCCCTTCATCCGAGCGTTCAAGACGGCCTGCGATCCCCTCGCGGCCCGGGCCATGGCCGCCCGGATCGGAGCGATCCAGGTGGCGGACATGTCGTTCTCGCGCAGCTTCCTCGGGCGGAACACCGCGGCCCCGCCCAAGGATCTCGCCCTTCACGACAACGCTGCGGCCCGCCTGGGCGAGGTCGCCTTCGCCGCCATTCAGAGCATCGACGCCGCAACGCCCGGGCTGCCCCAGTCGGACTCGTGGCTCGTGGTCGGGCGGAGCGTCTGGCCAGGGTGGCTCATCTTCCTTCTTGGCCTCCTCACCCTGGTCCCCGGCCTTCTTGCCCTCCGTGCCGAGGGTATGAAGCTCGCTCTGCGCGTCGCCCACACGGGGATCTTCACGGTGGCCCTCTACTACGAGCCCGAAGTGGCGCTCTTCGTGGGAGCCCTGCCGAACCTGCTTCCGCCCTCCGCCCCGAAAAAGTATCTGACTCTTGCCCTCCTTCCCTTCATCCTGCTTCTATCCGCGGGGGCCTTGTGCTTCGTCCGCGGCCAGGTGACGGGCTCGTGGCTTTCCGTCTGGATCTGGGCGGGACTGGCGGGCAGTGTGGCCCTCTTGTATGCCACTCCCAGCGGAAGCGGCAAGAAGGCCCCCGCGAGGGCCAAGCGGGGGAAGCGCTAGGCTCGGCTCACGGCATGCGCTTCGACACCACCATCGACTTCGGGCGGAGTCTTTCGTGGTGGCCGCTCACCACCGTCCTCGGCGGGCATCGAACCGCCGGGGGGAAAAAGATCCTCGCGATCTGGGGCGGGGCCACCGTGATCTCTCTGGGCCTGGCCCTCGCCGAGGCCTCGCAGAACTGGAGCGGCATCCCCCTCGCCATCGGCGACTGGACGGTGGGTTTCACGTTCTATCCGCCGGTGATGATCGGGGTTCTCCTCACCTTGTGGCTGGGGCCCGCGTTCGGCGCCGCCACCGCCTACGTCTCGACCCTGGCGAGCGGCCTCTTCAGCGGCCTCACTCTCGCTCGCGCCGCGTTCTTCGCGCTCGGCAGCCCGATCGAGCTGCTCCTGTTCTGGTTCCTCCTCCTGATCCTCCGGGTTCAGCCCGATCTGCCCCGGCTCAGGGACTGGGGGCTCTTCGCTTCGGCCGGCCTCGTCGCCGCCACCGCATCATCGGTCGACATCATGCTGTACAACGCCGCTCACAAGACGGCGCTCGCGGAGGGCCAGCGCCTGTGGCTGGGCTGGATCCTCGGCGACTTTTTTCAGATGATGGTCCTGGTGGCGCCGCTCCTTTGGATCCGCGGAAAGCAGGCCCAGGTGTTCGCGAGGGAGGCGATCGGCGCGCCGCCGCACCGGGAGATCTCCACCGGTCAGATCATGGTCCTGCTTTGTTCCGTGTGGGCGACCCTCGGTCTTCTGGTTTTCCTCGGCGTGCGCCTGCTCGAGCGCGCCCTCGACCTCCCCGATTCCGCGGTGACCATGAGCGGCGATCCGCTGGTACCGCGCCTGCGGGAGATGGGCCTGTTCGTCGGAGTATTCGTGGTCGTGCTCCTCATCACCACCATGGCGCTCACCGCCACTCTCGCGGGCGTCGGCGATCAGCACCGTGAGCGAAGCCTGCGCGACGATCTCACCGGCTGCTTCAACCGGCGCGCCTTCAAGCGTCTCTTCGACCGCGAGGCCGAACGCTCCACCGGCCTCAATCTGCCCATGTCGATCGTCTTCTTCGATATCGACCATTTCAAGAGCCTGAACGACCGCCACGGCCATGCCACCGGTGACACCGTGCTCACCCGTGTCGCGAGGCAGGCGACCGACATGCTCTCCGCCCAGGAACTGCTCTTCCGATGGGGCGGCGAGGAGTTCCTGGTTCTGCTCTCCCACACCGGGCGAGACGACGCGCAGAAGTTCGCCGAGCGGCTGCGGGCCCGCATCGAGGAGAAGGTGGGCGTCGAGGGCGACGCGAGCGGGGAGCGCGTCACCATCAGCCTCGGAGTGGCGAGCGGCGCCCCCCCGGACTTCGATGAAGTCCGGCTGATCCGGAACGCGGACGCGGCGCTCTATCAGGCCAAGGCCTCGGGCCGCAACCGCGTGATCACCGACGCGCTGATCTAGCGGGCGCCTCGGCCGACTAACCGCGGAACCGCAAGTACACGGACGTGCGCCCCATGGAGCCTTAACCGCGACCCTGGGCCGGAGCTTGTTTCTCCCGAAGCACATCGTCGTATATCTGCTGCATCAGGCGCATGCATTCCGAGATGTCGTACCGCTTCGAGGCCGCCTGCGCGGCCTTTTCGAGCCGGGCTCGCAGGGGCACGTCCTCGATGACCTTGATGAGGGCCTCTCCCAGTTTCTCGGGGTCCTTCGGAGGAACGAGCAGCCCGCTCCGCTTGTCCTGAATCACCTCGCGGCAGCCGTCCACCGCGGTCGACACCACGGCCTTCCCCGCGGCCATGGCTTCGAATAGAACGAGCGGCGTGCCCTCGTAGTTGGATGAGATGCACAAGACGTCGGTGGCGGCGAGGATCTTCGGAACGTCCTTCCGATGCCCCGCGAACACGATCTGCCCCGAAATGCCAAGAGTCGCGGCCTGGGCCTTGAGCGGAGCCATGAGATCGCCGTCGCCGGCGATAAGGAACCGGGCTTCGGGATGGCGCACGATCACCTGACCCGCGGCGGCGATGAAGGTGTCGTGCCCCTTCTGGGCGTTCAGGCGGCCGATGGTCGTGATCACCGGGGCGGTCATGGGTATGCCGAGTTCAGCACGGATCGCGTAGCCCTCGTCGCGGGGTCTCGGCGCGAACTGCTCGAGCGGCGCTCCATTGAACACCACCGCGACGCGATCCTCGGGAACGAAGCGATCCTTGATCAGGAAGTCGGCGGTGGACTGGCTTACCGCGATGGCGTGATCGATCAGGTTGCGGAGAAACAGATCGGGAATCTTCTGGTACGGCGGCATATTCGGGTCGGCGAAGTGCTCGTGGAGGATCAGGGGAATGCCGGCGCGCCGCGCCGCGATCCGCCCGAAGTTCGACGCCGCGTAGCCGTGGACATGGAGAATCTGCGCGTGGGTGCGCTCGATCTCGCGGCCGATGTCGGCGATAAGGCGCGGGTCGAAAGCACTCCGTCCGAGCATCCGGGCGGAAACGCCCTCGGCGCGAAGAGCACGGGTGGCCGCGTCGTCATCCTTGAGGCCGACCAGATGCGGCACGTAGCGCGTCTTGTCGTAACGCGGAAACCACCACGCGAACAGTCTCGACACCCCGTGGATACTGGAGCCCGAGACGCCGAACTTGTCGCAGACGTGGAGAACGGGGCGGGGCATGGTCCGGGTCAACCTTAGAGGCGAACGTCCCCGGCGGCAAACGTGAGGCCCTTTTGCCCAGGGCGGGCGAGTGGCTTACCATTTCACTTCCAAGCGAACGAAACTCATGCGAAAACTTCTTGCCCTCATCCTCGCCGCCCTGGCCACCAACGCCGCGGCGCAGGACTGTTCCATCCTGGGTCAGAACCAGACCGTCTATCAGACGATGGGCGACTGGTACTACTGGTACAAGAGCCTGCCCGCGGTGAGTCCCGCCACGTTCGCGGGCCCGGAAGCGCTGCTCGACGCCGTGCGCTACCGCCCCCTCGACAACACCTTCAGCTACATTTCCACCGCGGCCTCGAGCCAGGCGTTCTACGGCGATTCCCAGTATCTGGGTTTCGGCTTCTCGATGAAGTTCACGGTGGGCTACGAACTTCGCGTGACCGACGTGTTCCCCGCCTCGCCCGCCGCCGACGTGGGTTTCGATCGGGGCAGCGAGATCCTGGCCCTGAACGGCAAGTCGATACAGAAGACGTACGAAGACGGCGAGTGGGGCACGATCTGGGGCGGGGAAGAGGCGGGCTACGCGGTTGACGTTACGTTCAAGAACGCGGCGGGCGAGGCGAAAAGCGGACGTATCGCCAAGCGCGTGGTGACCATTCCCACCGTCCCTCTGGTCAGCGTCAACGACGTGGGCGGAAGGAGGGTCGGATACATCGTCTTCAAGAACTTCGTCGAGCCCTCCTA
>JANMVV010000323.1:0-2169 GCA_031392925.1 Vicinamibacteria bacterium | reverse complement strand
CCGGTTCCGAAGTCGTCGACCGCGATGCGCACCCCCATCCGCCGGAGCTCGAAGAGCACGGCCACGATGGTCTCGTCGTCCGCGATGGTGGCGCTTTCCGTGAGCTCGAGTTCCAGCCGGGCCGCGGGAAAGTCGTGGGCGGCGAGGAGTCTCGCCACCCGGGCCGGGAACTTCACGTCGCGAAGCTGGATGGCCGAGACGTTCACGGCGAGGCGCGTGTCCTGCGGGAATCGACGCGCGTCCATGAGGGCGCGCCCCAGGACCCAGTCGCCGATGGTCTCGATCAGCCGGGTCTCCTCGGCCAGGGGAACGAAGGTCGCCGGGGGCACATCGCCGAGGTCCTCGTCGTTCCAGCGAAGCAGGGCTTCATAACCCACGATGCGGGGCGCTCTCAGGTCGTGCTGGGCTTGATAGACGAGGGAGAACTGCGAGGTCTTGATGGCCTTGACCAGCGACTGCTCCATGGAAAGCCGCCGCTGCACCCGCTCGTTCATGGAGGGCGCGAACATGCGGTACGTGTTCCGGCCCTGCTCCTTGGACTGATACAGCGCGTTGTCCGCATTCTTCAACAGCGTTTCGGCGTCATCGCCGTCGGAGGGCCATGAGCTGACCCCGACACTCGTGGTCACCCGAAGGGTGTGCCCGCCCACTTCCATGGGCTCGTTCATACGCGCGATGAGCTTCTGCGCCACCCGGGCCGCCACCCCGCCGTCCTTGACCCGGCTCAGCAGGACCACGAACTCGTCTCCGCCGAACCGCGCGACCGTGTCCTCCTCACGCACGGTGGACCGGAAGCGCAGGGCCACCTGCTTGAGCAGCAGGTCTCCTATGGTGTGGCCGAGGGTGTCGTTGACCCGCTTCAGGTGATCGAGGTCGGCATAGAGAACGGCGATCGGCTCATGGTGGCGCCGCGCCCGGGCCAGGGCCAGCTTGAGCCGATCCGCGAAAAGGGCCCGGTTCGGCAGGCCGGTGAGCGGATCGTGGTAGGCCTGAAACTCGAGTTCCGCCTCCGCGTGCACTCGGGCGGTGATGTCCGAGAAGAAGTTCAAGGTCGCGGGCCGGCCCTCCCAGACGATCGAAACCCCGCTCAGGTTCATGTGGCGGATCTCGCCGTTCTTGCGCACGATGCGAAGGACATAGACGTTCGGGAAGATCTCACCCTTCAGGCGGCGGAGGTGGCGGTCGACCACCATGGCCCGATCGTCCGGATGAATGAGGTCGACGAAGGGCAGGACGCGGATCTCGTCGGCCTCGTACCCGGTGACCTCGATCACCGCCCTATTGTGGAAGACGATCCTTCCGTCCTGGGCCACCCCGATCGGCTCGGTCGCGTTCTCGAAGAGCAGGCGGTAACGCTCCTCGGACCGCTCGAGTTCGGCCGCGTACCTCACCAGGTCCGAGACATCGGTCGCGGTTCCGGTGGTGCCCAGCACCTCGCCTGTCGGCGACAGCTCGACCACCGCGTTGAAGCTCAGGTGGACCGGGCTGCCGTCCTTTCGCAGGTGAAGGGTCCGGTAGTTGAAGGCGCGGTGGCCGGCCTTGATGCGTTCGAAGACCTCCAGGTCCTTCCGCGCCTGTTCCTCGGTCATCAGCTCCGTGAACGCCTTCCCCATCATCTCTTCGGCCGAATAGCCGTAGATCCGCCGGGACGCCGCGTCGTTGACGAAGGTGAAGCGACCCAGGGCGTCGACCGACCAGATGAGGTCGTTGGACGTCTCCACCAACCGCTTGTAGCGGTCCGTGTCGATGAGCCTTCGGGACTTGGGCGGCATGGGTGGGGGTTGAAGGGCCGAATTTTTTCAGCATAGCTGCCCGCACGGGTCTCCGTCGCGGCGGACTAGGCTTTCTTCACGATCTCGCGCACGAATACCCAGGCCGTGTCGTTCGCCTTATTGTAGAAGAGCGTCACCGTCACGTTCCGGGGCGCCATTTTGAAGTCGAACCTGTAGGGGAAGACTTCGTGCAGCTCCTTCTTCTTGATACCCTCGTGGAACTTACCTGCGAACTCGCGCACGTTGGTGCAGGGAAGGCGGCCGGACGGGCGCAGTAGAAGCCCTGGGCCAGGTCGGCGCCATGGGACTCCGCCCAGCGCCATTCGCCCTCGGTCTCGACCCCCTCCACCACGCTCGTGGCGCCGACCTCCCGGGAGAGCTCGAGCATCTTCTCGAC
>JANMVV010000322.1:0-1897 GCA_031392925.1 Vicinamibacteria bacterium | reverse complement strand
GCAGCCGTGGAACTAGGCGACGTCGCGGAGCTTGAGGCCGTTGTCCTTGAGGGTCTGCAGAAGACCCTTCTTCTGGATGGTCCGAAGAGCCGACGTCGAAATCTTGAGCCGAACCGTCTGTCCCGTCTCGGGCACGAAGATGCGCTTCGTGATGAGATTGGGGAGGAACCGCCGCTTGGTGCGGTTGTTCGCGTGGGACACGTTGTGCCCACTCATCGGCTTTTTACCTGTGACCGCGCAGCGTCGCGCCATGACTTATTGCCTCCAGCAAGAATCCCGCCTCGAAACGTCGCGGGGATCCTTCTATTTTGCCACAACTGGGGCATTTGGCGGATGAAGCAGCCGAAGACGGACGAAATCGGCCAGAACGGGGGCGACCAGGGCCTGGGCCTTCTCGTTCGGGTGGAGGTCGCTCGAATGGACCCAAAGCGAGGCCGAATCCCTCCCCCGAAGGGTCGGGAGCAGGTCCACGAAGGGAATGCCGATGCGCTCGACGCCCTTCTGTATTTGGGCGTGAGCCCCTTCAAAGGGGTATGTCGCACCCGCCTCCAGGCCGACGAGAAGGGGCCACAAAGCGACCCCGAATGCGACGCCCCGCTCCTTGCACTTTGCCTGGATATGGCGAAGCGCGGCACGAGTTTGCATCCAGCCGTCGCGATTCTCGTCGGAATAGAGGGCCTGGTACCAGGCGGTGGTGTCGCGCGAAATCTGGAAGAGCTCATATCGACTTGCGACGAAGCTGACGAGAAACGAGTGCCGCTCGACCCACGAGGGAGGCTCCTGTCGCACCATGATCCAATCGTTGACCCGGGGCCACCGCTTCTCGAGTTCAGGGGAGCGGGCGGCGTCGTTCAGAACCATGCCAAGAATCACCGCGTCCGGCGAGAGATCGAGGGAGATGTTGAACACCGTCTCGAGGTCCGGAAAGTCATAGGCGCGAACGCCAAGGTTCCAGGTCTCGATCGAACCTTCGTAGGGACGAAGCAGGCCTTCAACCAATCGCACCGAAGTCGCGTCCTCCTTCACGCCCATGCCCTCCGTAAAGGAGTCCCCCACGAAGACGACGCGTTTCGTGCCCAAAGGCTTCGCCACGAACTCGCGATCGCGAAAGCCACGAGTGTTGTAGACGAACGGGAGGCCGAAGGGATTTGTGATGCGCGCCTCGTCCACACGCGAGAACTTCCGGTCTTTCAACCCCTGACGCGTGGCTTGGTCGTTGAGGTCGATCGGGAAGGTTCCCCGCGGGTTCGAGCTGTACAGGTCGATTACGGTGTGACCAGCCCGTCCAGGAAACTTAAGGTTCGCCCCATTCGAGATCCGAAAGATCCTTCCCACCTCCGGAGCCTTGAGTCCGAGCGCCCGGAAGACCGCCTCTCCGATCAGGAACGCCGCGATCGATCCCAGAAGAAGCGACACCACGGCAAGAAGCGCGCGACGAGCCCCGCGCGCGGGGTGCGAGGAGCGATCCTCCATCGATCAGGCGCCGGCCGAGGTTCGCAGGGCGTCTTTGAGGTGGGCCATCGAATCGTCCGAAAGGAGGTTGAGACACGTGAGCGTTCGGGCTCCGGCGGCGGCAAGGCGAGGCGACGCCACCGCATCCGCGATGATCACATCCGAGGCTCCGAGGAAGCGCCGCCAGAGCTTCTCGTTCTCGAGGGCGCAGGTCTCGATCTCGAAGTCGTCGGACAGCACACTCTTGAGGGACACGCGCGCGAAGGAAAGAAAGAGCGGACTCTCCGAAACGACCAGCACCATCCCCGAGGAGATTCCCGGCGGAATCAGGGTCTCGGGGTTCGGGAGGCCGAGCGTGAAAACGATCAAGCGCCCGAGCGACGCGATGCCTTCGACCCGGCCCACGTGATACGGAAGGACCGCTACCACGAGGCCCGCGGCGAGC
>JANMVV010000166.1:0-2256 GCA_031392925.1 Vicinamibacteria bacterium | reverse complement strand
GGTCTGCGCTTCACGCCGGAACCGCTCCGCGAAGGTGGGGTCGTGAAGGAATTCTGGAGGCAGGACCTTGAGCGCCACGTATCGATCGAGCGAGGCCTCGTAGGCCTTGAACACGCTCGCCATCCCGCCCCTTCCGACGGGTTCGATGATGCGATAGGGACCGAGGTTGCTGCCAGCAGAAAGCGCCATTCAGCAAGGCTACACCGCGGCAATCGGACCGGTCCAAGGGACTTGTGGCGAGACTCACCCTGGCCACGTCCCTCGCGCGACAAGAAGCCCGACTCAGTCGTGCTTGAATATTCGCTTTTATTTCGCCTATACTTCCAGACCGTGAACCCAACCCCGAGACAGAAACAGATCCTCGACTTCGTCACCCGCTCGATCGACCGCCGCGGTTTCGCTCCCTCGATTCAGGAGATCTGCGACCATTTCGACCTCGCTTCCACCGCGACTGTCCACAAGCACCTCAAGAATCTCGCGGCCCGCGGCCTCCTGACCCGCGAGTCGCACCGCTCGCGCGCCCTCGAAGTCCCAAGCGCCAACGCGGGCGAGGCCGTGGAGATTCCGCTTCTGGGCCGGGTGGCCGCGGGCGTTCCCATCGAGGCCATCGCGAACTCCGACACCATCTCGATCCCCGCCGACTGGCTTGGACGCGGCGAGAGGTTCGCACTGCGGGTCTCGGGCGACTCCATGATCGACGCCCACATCGAGGACGGGGACGTAGTGGTGGTCGAGCGCAAGGAGAACGCGCGCGATGGCGACACGGTGATCGCGCTCGTGGATGATGCTGAGGCGACGCTGAAGATCTTCAGGTCGCAGGCCGATGGACGGGTGCGGCTGGAGCCGAGGAACGAGTCGCTGAAACCGATGGTGTTCGAGGCCAGCCGGGTCAGGATTCAGGGCACGGTCGTGGGCGTCCTGCGCCGCTACGACCGCCGCTCCTGAGCCTTCGGGGATCCTCTACGGAATCATCACCATCGCGACACCCCCCTCGGTGATGTCGAAGGTTTTCTCGATTCCACCCTCGAGGGTCAGGCGATAGCGCCCCGGAGACATGTTCTCAATTCTTTGGGTGAGGCGGGCGAGCCGGAACGAGTTGGGTCCGCCCCGACCCACGCCCATGGGCGCTCCGCTCAAGGAAACGAGCTGACCCGGCTTGAGCCCATCCTTCAGGAAGTCCTCGGTGGTCCGGAACTCGACCGCTCCTCCGGGAGTGAAGGCCAGGCGCAGGATCGTTGATGGGGCCGTGACGTTGAGCGCGCGCGCGGGCGCGTAGCCCGAAGCCTGCGCGGTGACCGAATAGCGGCCCGGGGGGATTCCCGGGATCTCGCCCTTGCCGTCGCCATCGAGGGTTACGTTGCCCACGAAGGCGTCCTCGGTTCCTTCCTGCACGCGCACGAAGAGGCCCCGCAGACCAAAGCCCATCTGCGCGTCCTTCGCTTCGATGGAGAGACCCGAACCTCGCTTCAATTCCAGTCGCAGGTCCTCGCCCGATTCCGATGGCTTGACCGTCTGCGTCGCCGATTCGTAGCCCGACCGCCGCGCCGTGATCCGATAGTCCACCGGTTCCAGATCGTCGAAGGCGAAGTGACCCGACGAATCCGTGGTCACGTTCATGCGCATCTGTCCTCCCGGTCCCCCGGAAGCAGGAAGGGCGCGCTGAAGCTCGACCGTGGACTCGAGCGGCAGGCTGCTCGCCGCGTCCAGAACCGTCCCTCCGAGCTTCGCCGTGGGAATCACGAGATCGACGGACATGTCGGCCTTCAGTTCCACGATCTGACTGGCCTGCGAGGAGAAGTTCTCCGCGAAAGCGCTGACGTTCACGCGCCCCGGTTCGAGGCCCACGATCCTGAACGCTCCGTTCTCGTCGGTCCGTCCGCTGGCCTGCCTGCCCGTGCCGGTCATGAACGCGGAAACGCGCGCGCCCGAAACCGGCGTCCCGCGGCGGGTGACCGTTCCCGAGATCGACAGCCCGTCTTCGAACACAATCTCGGTCACCACCTCGCTCTGACCTGGAGGAATCGACACTTCCTTGACCGCGGTGTGGCTGGACCCGAACACCAGGTCGCCGGCCGTGGCCCGCAAGGTGAGAGATCCCTTGGGAACGCCCGCGAACTCGAAGGACCCGTCCGTGTTCGTTCTCGTGTTCGCGAAGTAGTCCTCGGAACCCTGAGCGCCGATCATCACGCCCGAGCGCTCGTTCTCGTCCAGGCCTTTGACCACCCCGCGGACGTTGGCTCCGGCGTCGAGGGCGAG
>JANMVV010000155.1:0-1565 GCA_031392925.1 Vicinamibacteria bacterium | reverse complement strand
TAGCAGAAGAGGCCGATGAGAAACCACGCAGCGGCGCACTTCAACGACGCGGTCCGACGGGACGTGCCCGCGGCTCGCGACCAGTGGCGGCGCCTGATCGAATCGTTCGAATCACGCGGCATCACTTTTGGCGGGAAGGCCATGCCCACGTTCCTGCGTCCCCAATTCGTCGATCGTGACACCTGGAGGACCCTGACCGAGGGCGCCACCCAGCTGATCCGGCTGTCGAAGCGGGTCGCGCGGACGGCTTTCGACGGCCGGCTCGAAGACCTCCTCGACTTCCTCGGCGCGCCGGAATCCCACCGAAGGCTGCTGCGGCTCGAACCGCCCGGGCCTGACGTCGCGCTATCCCGGGTCGATGGATTCATCGCGGACGACCGGGTTCGCTTCATCGAGATCAATTCGGACGCGCCGGCCGGCTTCGGATACGCCGATCGCATGACCGAAGTCTTCGCGCGCCTGCCTCTGGTGAGCGGGATGAGCGTGACCGATCCTCTCCTGGTCATCGGCTCGATCGACGCGCTGGTTTCGAATCTCCGCTCCCACGCGCGCGTGCCCAACCCGCGCGTCGCGATCGTCGACCTGAAGACGGTGCGCACCCGGCCCGACCAGGAGATCCTTCGCGAGGAGTTCCTGCGCCGGGGCCTGGACACCATCCTCGCCGACCCACGCGACCTGGAGATCGCGAACGGACAACTGGTGGCGAGCGGTCACGCGATCGACCTCGTTTACCGGCGCACCGTCATCTCCGAGGTCCTGGCCATCGAGACGGAGGCTCCCGCGTTCTTCGAGGCGTATGCGAACGGCCTCGCCGTCTTCGTCAATTCGTTTCGCTGCTATCTCTCCGAGGACAAGGCCTTCTTCGCGATTCTCACCGATGAACGTTTCGCGGCCCTCCTCTCCGAGGGAGAGCGCGCCTTCGTGGCCACCTACGTTCCGTGGACGCGCAAGGTCGAGGATCGGCGGACCGAGTGGCGGAGCCGGACCATCGAACTCCTGCCCTGGATCGAGGGACATCGTGAACTCTTTGTGCTCAAGCCGACTCACGGCTACGGCGGCGACAACGTCGTGGTCGGAACCGCGGTCGACGACAAACGCTGGTCGGAGGCGGTTCAGGCTGCGACGCTCAGTCGTGGCTGGATCGTTCAAGAGCGCGTCGATATCCCGGAAGAGGAGTTTCCGGTCTTCGACGCAAACGGCGAGCTTCAGTTCGAGTCGCTGAAGGTCAACACGAACCCGTTCTACGTGGGCGGGGCCGAGGTGGGGGCGGTGACGCGTATATCCCGCGACGCGGTGATCAACGTCTCGGCGGGCGGAGGCAGCGTCCCGACGTTTGTCGTTTAGGCGGGGGGGCCGGACACCGCGTGCGGACTCTCATGCTCAGCCCCTCACGCGCCTCTCGCTACGGCGGCGTGAAGTCGCCCTCGCTCGTCGTCTAGCCGATCCTATCGAACACGAACTTGCCGGCGGCGGTCGATACCGCGCTCACGAACGGACCCCAGGCGAGGTCTGCCAGAGTCAGACCGACCGGCCAGTCGCGCAGGGTCGCGAGATTCGTGAGGTCG
>JANMVV010000152.1:0-19385 GCA_031392925.1 Vicinamibacteria bacterium | reverse complement strand
CGATCTCCGCAGTGAGGGCGCTCAGGTATCGATCCCGCCGCGCCGCCGAAGGCCGGGCCGGGTCGATGGCGAAGTGGCAGTACGCGCACTTCTGCGCGCAGAAGGGAATGTGGAGGTAGACGCCGAGAGGCCGCTCAGCGCCCGCCGTCAAGCGCACCGGCCTGGTTGTAGTGCTGGCGGTGCACGCGATGATCGGTGCCCTTCATTCGAACCACCACGCACATCTCCATGAGGCGCGACCGCAGACGGTTGCCGATCCGCTCGACCAGGAATTCCCGATCGGAAGCGTCGCCGCCGGCCTGATCGAGACGCCGGATTTCGGAGGCGTCCTTGTCTTCGAAGTTCGTGGTGATGATCGACGGACGCTGGTGTACGTAGCGCTGATTGAGGATGTAGAAGAGCGTGTCGTTCATCCAGTCGGTCATCTTCCAGGCCCCGAGGTCGTCGAGCACCAGGATGTCGGTGTTGATGATGGGATCCAGGACCTCGGTCTCCGTCATCTTGACGTCGGGGTTGTAGGACGAGCGGATCTCGCGCATCAGTTCGTGGAAGTCCCAGAACTGGCCGCGAACTTTCTTGGCCTCGGCCAGTTCCCGGAGGACCGCGATGGCGAGATGGGTCTTGCCGATGCCGTTCGAGCCGGTGAAGAGAAGCCCCAGGCCGGCGGAAACACCGGTGTGCGGATAGCCGGCCGCGAAACTCGCCGCCTTTTCCCACGCCGCGCGCATCTGGGGTGAGGAGGCGCTTTCGAAATTCGCGAGAGTGCAGGCGCGATAGCGCGCGGGCACCCTCAGCCTCTCGAAGATGTCCGGGCCCTTCGAACCCTCGGCCCGGCAGGCGCAGGTCTTCGCGAACTCGCGGTCATCGCGGGCCACGATCTCGAACCCGGTACCACCGCAGATCGCGCAATCGGACATCGGGGTCAGGTTATCAAGCCTGAGCGGTCGGAGGGACCCGGGGGGCCTGGGATCGCGGCGGCTCGAGGCGAACGATGGCCTGGGGAGGCAGCCGCACCAGCGCCTGTTCGAGCCGTTCCGCGAATCCTTCGCGGGCGCCCTGCTTCATTTCCTCGCGCACCCACGAGACGAACTCGTTCATCTCCTTCTGCATCTGCTCGATCTGCGCGCGCAGTTTCAGGATGACGTCGATGCCGGCGAGATTCACGCCCAGGTCACGCGACAAAGAGAGGATCATCTCCAGCCGTTTCATGTCCTCGTCGGTGTAGAGGCGGGTGTTGCCCTCGCTGCGGGAAGGCTTGAGCAGGCCTTCGCGCTCGTACATCCGCAGGGTTTGCTGGTGGATGCCGTAGCTCTGGGCCAGCGTGCTGATCATGTAGAACCGCTGACCGGGTGGGGCTCCCACCGGGCGGGTCGGGCGGCGTCCTCTGGGCATGGCGGCTCCTTAATGATCCTTGGCTTCGGGGTGGTTGTGAACTTCCGCCTCGGCCACGCGGCGGGAGACCTCCGCGAGGAGCGCCCGGGACTGGGCGTCGGTGATGGCGGGGACCGCGAGTCTGACCTCGGCCCACAGATCGCCCCGCGAGGCGGGATCGCCGAAGTGCGGCATGCCCCGCTTGCGCAGGCGGAAGCGCTGCGCGCCGTGGGTGCCTGCGGGAATCTCGATGGGCACGTCGCCGTCCGGGGTCTTGACGCTGACGTGGCCGCCCATCGCGGCATCGAAGATGGAGACGTGGGCGTCGACGTAGAGATCGTGGCCAGCCCGTCGATAGAGGGGATGCGGATCGACCTCGACGTGCACCACGAAGTCGCCGGGGGCGCCGCCGCGCCTTCCCGCGTTTCCCGCCGAGGGAAGCCGCAGGCGGGTTCCATGCTCGATGCCGGGCGGCACGTTGATGTCCATCCACTCGGTCTCGTGAACACGCGACTCGCCCGCGCAGATGGGGCACGGACCCTGAACGCGCTGACCCGCGCCATCGCAATCCCGACACCGTGCGCGGAACACCAGATGGCCGCGGCGCACTCGCGTGGACCCTTCGCCGCCGCAAGTGGCACAGGGCTCGGCCGCGCGGGCCACCTGGCCGCTGCCATCGCAGGTGGCGCACGGCGACAGGCGGGTGACGGAGATGCGGCGATGCGCGCCGCGGAAGGCTTCGTCGAAGGAGATCCGCAGCGTGACCTCGAGATCCTCGCCAGCCTGCGCGGTCTCGCCCGCGGATTCGATCGCGGACTCGAAAAGCTCTCGGAACCCCTGGCGGCCGCCGCTGCCGGGAGCGAAGTCGAAGCCTTCGAACGCGAGGGGCGGCCTCTCGCGAAGCGTCTTCCCTTCGACCACGCCGCGGTCATAGGCGCTGCGTCGCTCCGGATCGGAGAGAACTTCGAAGGCTTGCGCCACGAGCGCGAACATCGAAGCCGCTTCGGCGCTTCCCGGATGCAGATCGGGATGGAACTCGCGCGCGCGACGCTGATAGGCGCGCCGGAGTTTCACCGGCGAGAAGCGCCGGTCAACTCCCAGAATCGTATAGAAATCAGCCATGATCTAAGCGTCTCGTTGTCAATTTTATACGCGATGTGAGCGTAGATCGATCAGAATTGACAGTCGCTATCTCTAGAATGGTCTCAAGGCGCTTTATTACAGTTACTTAGATGGCTGCGACTGCACCGGCTATCGGCGCCCCTAACTCGCCTGAACGCCTTCGAGATAACGCGTACGGAGAACGTTGATGTGGTGAGTCTCGTGCCCGGCGATGACGTAGGCAAGAGCGCGCACGCTGATCTCCGCGTTGTTCGCCTTGCCCCGCCGGGTGGTGGCTTGCATCGACATCAGCTTGAGCAGGGACACTGTCGACCGCCGAACACTCTCGAAGCCCGTGACGATGTCCGCGAGGGAGAACGTGTCAAACGAACCGTTGCGGACGTAGTCGTTCTCCTCGAACCCGGGCAGGGGAGTCTCATCGGCGCGCGCGAAGCGCAGGGCTCGATCCGAGAAGATCCGCTCCGCGTCGCTCACATGAGCGACGAGTTCCTTGATGCTCCACTTTCCGGGAGCGTAACGAAAGCCGCCCTGGGATTCCGACAGGCCGCGCAACAGCGCCATGGTCGCTTCATTCTGCCGGACCAGAGTGATGAGGATGTCACCGTCGGGGACGAGCGTGATGTAACGGCTGTAGTAGCTCAGGTACTCGGTATCGTCGGGGCGCTGGATCACGAGCTGGGTCATGGGGCTTCTCCTTCGTGGGTCGGCAATCTACACCCAGCCGATTTGACCAGGGCTTTGCGGGCCGAGTGAGAGTCAGGGCCTTCCGGGCCCGAGATAGACCCACTGGTTGAAGAAAGCGAACAGGTCCTGCCCGGTCGACTCCTCCATCGCGCGCTCGAAATCGGCGGTGACCACGGAACCTCTCCGGTGGGCACGCGTGTAGGCGCGCAGTCCCTTCCAAAACGCCGCCTCGCCCACCCGCTCGCGAAGCTCGTGAAGCACGAGCGCGCCCTTCTGGTAGACGAGAGCGCGGTCGTCCGACGTGGGCTTGTTCCAATCGGGGAAGACCAGTGAACGGTCCTTTCCCGCAGCCTTCACGCCTTCATAGCGCGACCGCCAGCCTTCGACATCCTTGAGGTACGCCTCGTGGCCGAACCGCTTCTCGCGGTACGCAGCGGCCATGAACGTCGCGAAGCCCTCGTTCAGCCAGAAATGCGTCCAGTCCCGGCAGGTGACGCGGTTGCCCCACCATTGATGCGCGAGCTCGTGGGCGATGAGGCCAACCGTCCGAGGCTCGTTCAGAACGCTCCGTCCGTATTCCTCCGACATCAGGCTGAAACCGAAAAGCTCCTGACCGATGGTCTTCTCGACGAGAGCCTGGGTGTAGGAAGCGCCGTCATACCGCACGCCCGATCGATCCTCGAAGAAGGCCAGCATGTCCTTCGTGTCCGCGAAGATCGTCCGTAGTTGCGCGGCCGAGGCATCGGTCGACAGATACCGCAGCCACGTCCCGCCCTGCTTGTCCGTGGTTTCGGTGAACCTTCCCGCGGCAAAGCCGAACGTATACGTGGGCGCCTGTTCATCCAGCCGCCACTCGTGGCCGACCCGGTCGCGGGAGAGGGGCCGGGTCGACACCGACCGCCCGTTGGCAACGACCCTCAATCCTTTGGGGAGGATCAGGGTCAAGCGGAGCGTCGCCTTGTCGCCGGGGGCATCGATACAGGGCAGCCACTGACTGGTGGAGAAGATCGTGTACATCTGTGACTTCTCCGGAACGAACTCCAGTCCATAGCGAGGAGAGCCGTGATACTCGACCGCGAACCGCCGTTTGGCTCCCCGGGTCACCGGCGCCTTCAGTCGGGCGTGAAGCCTCCGCTCGCTCTGAGTGAATTCGAGGGCCGCGCCCTCCACCCGGACCGCATCGATGGTGAGGGCGCCGATGTCGAGATCGACGGTCTCGAGAGAGGCCGCGGTCGAGAGCAGGTCGATCGCTACCCGCCCCGTGACCGTCCGACCCGCGAGGTCGGGCTCCACCGTTGCGTCGTAGTGAACAACCTCGAAGGCAGCCACCGGCCGCTCGGCAGGCCCGGCCGCCACGCCCAAGGCCAGGAGAAGGGCCAGAAACACCGCGCGTACCTTACGCGGGATCCGGTCTCAATTTCCCCCTTGACGTTTATCTTGGTACATATGTACCATTCAACCATGAAGCGAACATCGAAGGCCCCCGCACCAAGGAGCGCGCCCAGCCTCACCATCGAACGCGTCCAGACCGGAGTCCGCATCGAGAAGCGCCTCCTCAAGGTTCTGAAAGCGCTCGCCGACTACCACGACTTGTCCCTGGGCGACCTGATCGAAGGGATCGTGCTCCACTCCTTCGAAGGAAAGCCGCCGTTCTCGGAGGAATCGCGCGGGAAGATCGCCGATTTGAAGCGTGTCTTCCGCCTCGACCTCGATGCCGGCAGTTCCCATCGCCTGAAGGAAAGGGACGCCTGAGCCATGGAGGTCAAGAAGCCCGTCCGCGCGACGCGCACGTTCACCCAGAAACTCGTCGCGCCGAAGGGTCGCGCCTTCCCGCTCCTGTGCCCGGTGCGCGAAGCCGATTGGCTGGAGGGATGGGATCCGCTGGTGGTGTTCACGCATTCGGGAGTCGCCGAGCCCGAATGCGTCTTCATGACCAGGGCGGCCAAGCACCCGGCCATCTGGTTCGTCACCCGGCATGAGCCGGAGCGCGGCTTCGTGGAGATGTTGAAGGTCTCACCCGGGCTGACGGCCTGCCGGGTCTCGATTGAACTCGCGGCCACACGCGCCGGCTGCGAAGCCACCATCACGTACTCCCACACGAGCCTCGGCCCCCAGGGTGACGCCTTCGTGGCCGGCTTCACTGACGAGTTCTACGACGGGTTCATGCGGGAATGGGAGACCCGCATGAATCACTACCTGACCACCGGCGAGACCCTCAAAACCGCGAGTTAGGCTCACCCATGATGCCGCCCATCTTCCATTTCGACCAGGCTCTCGTCCGAACGCCGGCGGCGACGGTCGCCCACGGACTACGAGCGGTGGATCGCGGCGCCCCCAGCCGGGACGGAGTGCAGCGCGAGCTCGACGCCTACGTCGCGGCGCTTCGGGCGGCCGAGGTCAACGTGGAGATCCTCGAGGCGCTCGACGCGTTCCCCGACTCGATCTTCATCGAAGACCCGGCCCTGGTGTTTGGAAACGGGGCGATCGTGCTTCGTCCCGGAGCGCCGTCGCGGTTCGGCGAAGCGGCCGCGATTGCACCCGTCCTCCGGCGCCGGTTCGATACCGTCCTCGAACTCGACGAAGGATTCGTGGAGGGCGGCGATGTCCTGGTCACGCCGGACCTGGTCCTGATCGGTCTGTCCGAGCGGACCACCGGCCCGGGGGCGGAAGCGCTCAAGCTCCTGCTCGAGCAGCTGGGCCGTCGCGGTGAGATCGTTTCAACCCCCCCGGGCGTCCTCCACCTCAAGACCGACTGTTCTCTCCTCGATGAACAGACGATCCTCGCCACCTCGCGGCTCGCGGGCTCGCGCGCGTTCCAGCGGTATCGCGTCATCGTGACTCCAGGGGGCGAGGAGGCGGCGGCCAACGCGCTGCGGGTCAATGACCGGGTGTTCCTGGGCGACCGCTTTCCCCGCACCGCGGATCGCCTGAACGCGGCGGGTTACGAGGTCGTCCTGCTGGAAAACACTCAGATCGCCCTGCTCGACGCCGGATTCTCATGTCTCTCGCTGCGATGGGACGAAAGACGAGGTGAGGACTATGAGAGGTCGACCTCGATGCCGCCCACCACCTTCGCCACCAGGTTGTAGAGCGGGGCCATGATGAGGCCGCCCACGAACCCAAGGCACCCATAGAAGATGGGAAGGACGATCACCGCGCCCACACCGAAGAGCATGGCCCCCACGCCTCCGGAGTCCCCGCCCGAAGCGCGTCCCAGCGCGGCTCCCATCAGCGCGAAGAGGCTGATCACGCCTCCGATGAAGAGACCGAGGAACGCATAGGTCACCGCGAGCATCTTCGCCAGTGACAACACACCGATCCGAGTAACTGACTGCATGGCCATGGCACACGCCTCCTTTTGAAATGGTACGGGCTTCAGGTCACGTCGGCCAGACTCGTGCCTTCGAGCTTGGTCGCGAGGTAGTTGCGGATCTCCTTGAAGAGGCGAAGGAGCTTCTTCTCCCTCTCCACCGGAGTCGATTCGTAGAAGTACTTGCTCACCGACTCCGTGGGCGCGAGCGCGCCGTCAATGAGACGGATGACCTCGGCCAGGCTGATCTCGTTTGCGGGTCGGGCCAGACAGTAACCGCCGCGCTGTCCCTTGAGGCTTCTGACGTAGCGGGCGCGCTTGAGGGTCAGGAGGATCTGCTCGAGGAACTTGGGCGGAATCCCCTGGGCAGCGGCGATGGTCTGAACGGAGAGGAACCCGTCACTTACACGGCGGGAGAGGTACACCAGGGCGAGGAGAGCGTATTCGCTTTTGGAAGTGAGTCTCACGTTCGCTCTCACCTTCACAGATCCCCTTGGATCTGTCAAGACACGATGCCTTCGTCGACTTCGACGAGGCTGAACTGAAGAAAGTGGTGAACGCAGTGCTTGAAGTGGATGCGTGACCACTCTTCCACCGAGCACGCGCCGAAGACGGGATGGATGCGGCGCGACTGCGGGTCGGAAGAAGAGAGCTCGAGGAAAAGACGGGCCTCGCCGGCCAAGCTGCTGACGGCCTCGGGAAGGGAGCCGAAACGGAGCGGCGGAAGGCCGTCCCTCAACAGAGGGTTCTCGAAGCCGCGCGGCATGGGCCGGCGGTCATGAAGAAAGACGCGGGCCTTCTGCTGCCACTCTTCGGACGTGGCGGCCGCGACGGTCAGCCGGCCGGTCGAGATCTCGAAGCCCCACAACAGATGCTCGACCATCTGGGCCGCGGTGAAGCCACCCCACTTTGCCTGACTCTCACGGGTAAGGGATGCGAGCGCTTCGCCAAGGCCGGCGCGGATGAGCGCGCTCCGACCCTCGGCATTGTTCACGTCGAATCGGATCTTCATGGGGTCTCCTCTGGATCAGGGTCGTTCTTTGAGGAACGTCGCGACCGCGGTAAGAACCTCGGCCTCGCGAAGGATGCGGCGATGCCCGAAGCCGCGGGTGGTCATGAGCTTCGAATCGGGCCAGGCCTCGGCATAGGTCCGGCCATCCCGCCAGGGCACATCGGCATCGTCCTCGTCGTGAACGATCAGCAGTGGCGCGCGCATACGCGGAGCGAGGATCTGGCCGCGGAGTTCCGCCATGGTGATTCCGATCCGGCGTTCGATGGCGTGTCGCATCCTTTCGCTCAGCTGACCCGACAGGCCCAGCCAGTGGCTGAAGACTCTCGGAAAGTGCTCGAAGTCCTCGGCGGGAGCGAGATAGACCAGCCGCTCCACCGGCAGCGACTCGCGAAGGGCCACCGTGGTTCCCGCCGCGCCGAACGAGTGGGCCACGATCCCTTTCACCCCTCCGAGATGACGGACCATGGCCGCGATGGCCTGGGAGATCTCCACCAGGTTCGTCTGCGCGCCCATCGAGGATCCATGAGCGGGCAGGTCGATCGTGATCGGCTGTAGTCCCTGCTCGGCCAGGGCCACGGCCAGGCCGCCGAGCTGGGAACCGCGTCCCTCCCAGCCGTGAACGAGGAGAACGGGCTCACCCGACCCGCGCCATCGATGGCCGGAAAGCTGGAACCCTCCGACCGCGAAGGTTTCGGGCCGCGCGTGCTTGAGCCAGAGGCGCTCGCGCTCGGGTAGCCGCGCGCGTCTCGGGGTCAGGAAGACCCTCGCCGCCACGCGGGCGCCGAGCCGGGGCGACAGCCGATCCACGCCGCGAATGACGGCTCCCATCATGGCCATCGAGGGGGTCCGGCGCGCGGTCATTTCGATTTTTACACGACCGGTCGTGCTATTTTTTTCGGAGACGGAAGGGCGAGGTGTCAAAACCGGAATCTCTCAGGCGCGGGACGCGCTGATCAAGGACTCGAACGCGTTCTGCGCGCGCTTCTGCGCGTCCTTCGAACGAAGGAGGCGGGCCGAGTGGTGGTAGCCGAGGACGAACGAATCGAGTTGCCACGCGAACTGCTCGGCATCGAGACTCGCCTTGAAGTGGCCCTCCTCGACGGCCACGCGCGCGGCCTGGGCGAGCACGCCGAGCCAGTCCTTCTGTGAGGAAATAAGAAGGTCGCGCACGGGCCCGGGTTGATCGTCGAACTCGCTGGACGCGGCGATGAAGAGACATCCCCCGGGCAGCTCGCTGGCCCTCGACCAGGAGAACCAGTTCTCGAAGAGGGCGCGGACCCGAGGCTCTCCGCGCGGCTTCTTGAGCGCCGGAGCGATCACCAGCTCCACGAAGCGCACGATGGCCTTCCTCACGACCTCGATCTGTAGATCTTCCTTGGAGGCGAAGTGCGCGAAAAGGCCGCTCTTGGACAGACCGGCCTCCTTGGCGAGTTCGCCGATGGTCAGAGCCTCGAGACCGATCTTGCTCGCGGTCGCGAGGGCTATGTCGAGGATCGCGGTTCGGGTGGTTTCTCCCTTGGACACGACCGATATATTAGCACGATCGGTCGTTTAATCCAGGGTCGCTTGCGACCCGCGCGTCCAGTCGGCAGGACGACTAAAAAACCGGCCGGCTCAGGACCGCGCGCGCGTCCTTGGACCCGATCACGTTCTCCACGGACGCCTTCCCAAACTCCACCCAGGGCGAAGACCCGACCCGGAGGAAGAATTTCGTGTTGACCGACTTGAAGGTCGGATTCGTGAAAGCCGTGGCGGGGTTGCCCTCCATCGAATAGCGCGCGTCGGAACTCATGGTCACCAGAACCCGCCCGCCCGGGGCGAGGCGCTTGGTCCCTTCGGTGAGTCGAAAGAAGCCCGACCCCCAGGGTTCGGTGGAGCCGTCCCGGAGGAAAGCCGCGGTGGCGTCGACGGTGATCAGGGTTTCCTTTGAGATGTTCTCCACCCGGAAGCGGACGGCCGGGGCCAGGAATCGCATCTCGGTGCGCGAGGGATCGAGCACCCAGTAGGTTTCGACGTCGGTCACTTTCAGGAGGACCTTCGGATCCGGGGCGGCGCAAGACGCGGCGCAAAGCGTCGCCCCCAGGACGAAGGCCGGACGGATTCGCGATAGGAGCCGACCGGAAGGGCCGACCGCACGTCCAATGCGCTGAAGCTGTCCCATGAGGATGTTTGTTACCATAACGTCTCCCCGCAGGGTGTGTGTAGCGTGAGGGCGCTCCGGGGGATGGGCGGGCCCTCGGCGCCTCAACGACGGTTCGCCCTGCACCAATTTTCGAGAAGGGATTCTCACGCATGATTGAAGTCGCGGATCTTAGGAAGAGCTACGGCCGTTTCGACGCGGTCTCCGGAGTCTCGTTCACGGTCGGGAAGGGCGAGATCCTGGGCTTTCTGGGCCCGAATGGCGCGGGCAAGACCACTACCATGCGGATCCTCACCGGCTACATGCCCGCCACCTCGGGCCGGGCCACCGTGGCGGGATACGACGTCTTCAAGTCGCCGCTCGAGGCCAAGCGCAGCGTCGGCTACCTGCCCGAAGTCCCCCCGGTCTATCCCGACCTCGACGTCGTCTCGTACCTCGACTTCTGCGCCCGCATCAAGGGCGTGCCCTCCGCGGATCGAAAAGCGAAGATCGACCGCGCCATCGAAAAGGCGCGGATCGGCGACGTCCGGCACAAGCTGATCGGACGCCTGTCCAAGGGTTATCGCCAGCGGGTGGGCATCGCCCAGGCGATTCTGGCCGACCCGCCGGTGCTCATTCTCGACGAGCCCACCGCCGGTCTCGACCCGCAGCAGATCATCGAGACCCGCGACCTCATCAAGAGTCTCGGGGGCGATCACACCGTCATTCTCTCCACCCACATCCTTCCCGAAGTTTCGATGACCTGCGGCCGGGTGGTCATCATCAGCAAGGGCAAGGTGGTGGCGGAGGACACTCCGGAGAATCTCACCGCGCGCCTGTCCAGCAAGGGCGCGGTGAGGCTGGAGGTCCGGGCCGACACCCGGGACGCCTTCGACGCGCTGCGCGACGTGGACGGCATCGTGACCGTGAATCCGCGGGGAAGCTCTTCAGGCAACACCGTCCTCGAACTGCAGGCGGCGGACGGAGTCGATATCCGCGCCGCCGCCGCGCGCGCCATCGTGGCCGCGAACATCGACCTGCTGTCGCTGTCCCAGGTTTCCCTCAGCCTCGAGGACGTGTTCCTCGAACTCACCACCAAGGATGCGGTCGCGATCTCGGAACTAGCGCCTGCAAAGCAGGCGATCTTCACACCCATCGCGGCGAGCGAGCCCCCGCCTCCCTCTCCCGCAGAAACCCCGGCTGAAAACGCCGAACCCAAGGAGTCCAATTGATGTCGACGTTCACCAACATCGGCGCGATCGTCCGCAAGGAGTGGCAGCACTACTTCGGATCGCCGATCGCGTACGCGGCGCTCTTCACCTGGAACGCCCTCTTCTCGGTGTTTTTCCTCTTCGCCCTCAACTACTTCATCGAGGCCTCGATGAATCCAGGCGGGGGGATGGGCGGGCCGCCCAAGCCCAACATCAACGAGTGGATCTTCCGGCCCACCCTGATGAACATGGCGGTGGTCGTCCTCTTCGTCACCCCCATGCTGACCATGCGCCTCTTCGCCGAGGAGCAGCGACAGGGCACCTGGGAGCTTCTCGCGACCTCGGCCATCACGGACTGGCAGATCGTCCTCGGCAAGTTCTTCGGGGCGGCGAGTGTTTTCGCCCTGATGATCGCGACCTCGCTGCTCAATTTCGTCGTGGTCTTCCTCTACGCGGAACCGAAGCCCGAGTGGAAGCCGGTGCTCACCGGGGCGCTCGCCTTGCTCCTGATGGGCTCCTGCTTCATCGCCCTTGGCGCCTTCCTCTCCACCCTCACCAAGAACCAGATCGTGGCCGGCATCCTTTCCTTCTGCCTGTTCCTGGGCATCTGGACCCTGTCCTGGCTCGACAATCCGATGTCGTCCGACCCCGTCAAAGCCCTCGCCTATCTGGGCGTCACCGGCCACATGGAGGACATGGTGAAGGGGGTCATCGACTCGAAGGACGTCATCTTCTATCTCTCCTTCATCGGCTTCGGTCTGTTTCTGACCCAGCAGTCCGTCGAGAGCCGTCGGTGGAGGGAGTAGTCAAGATGAAACCGACCGACTTCCTCTCTCTCCTCGGCTTCGTCACGCTCTTCGTGAACACGTGGTTCGAGCGCACCGGACGTTCCCTTCCCCCGAATATCAAGGCGGAATGGCTGACCTGGGGCGGCCTCGCCCTCATCGTGATCGGCCTCCTGGCCCGCATCCCCGACCTCATGAAGGCCGCGGGCGCCCGGCGTATGAAATACGGATCGAACACGGTGGTCTTCGTCGGCCTCGTGGCCGCCATCCTGGGCGGCATCAACTGGATGGCGAACCGCTACCCGAAGCGCCTCGACGTTTCGAAGGAGCAGCGCTTCTCCCTCTCCGAGCAGACCCGCAAGATCCTCGCGGGCCTGCAGGGCGACGTGATCCTCACCTACGTGCAGCGGAACGCCGGCACCACCGCGACCGCGAAAGACGTGCTGCGCGAGTACGAAGCCGCCTCCACGAAGGTCAAGGTTGAGTACGTCGATCCGATGAAGGAGCCGGGGAAAGCCCGCACCCTCGACGTGGCCCAGCTTCCGACCATCGTGGTGGCCATGGGAGACCGGCGCGAGAAGATCCTCTCGGACGGCGAGCAGGACATCACGAACGCCATCCTCAAGCTCACGCGCAACGTGAAGAAGACGGTCTGCTTCGCGTCGGGCGAGGGCGAGCGCGACCTCGACGACCCGTCCGAACACGGCTACTCGGGGGTCAAGAGCGCGGTCTCCAAGAGTCAGTACGAGATCAAGAAGGTCGTCCTTCTTCAGGAACAGAAGGTCCCCGAGACCTGCACCGTGCTCGTGGTGCCGGGGCCCGCGAAGGACCTGCTGCCCGAAGCCGCCGGCTACATCAAGACCTTCGTGCGCGCGGGGGGCAAGGCCATGCTCATGGCCGACCCCATCGAGAAGACGCCCTCGCCCAACTACGAGAGCATCTTCACCGAGTTCGGAGTCAAGCCGGGCGCCGACGTGGTGGTGGACGCCTCCGGAGTCGGGCAGCTCTTCGGCACCGGCCCCTTCATGCCGATCGTCACCGACTACCCGTTCCATGAGATCAACAAAGACCTCAAGGGAACGATGAGTGCTTACGACATGGCGCGCTCGATGACGCCTTTAACCCCGGCGCCCGAGGGTGTGATGGTCCAGGAACTGGCGAAGACGTCGGCCCGCTCCTGGGGCGAGTCGGATACTTCGCTCAAGGATCCGGTGGAGTTCTCGGAGGAAAAGGACAAGCGTGGTCCTCTCAATCTGGCCGTCGCGATCACCGTGCGCCCGAAGGCTCCCGCCGCCGAATCCCCCGAGGCGACGCCCGCTCCCGTCCCCGACGCTTCGAAGAAAGAGGGCCGGATCGTCGCGGTGGGCGACTCGAACTTCGGCAGCAACGCCCTGCTCACCTTCCAGGCGAATCAGGACCTGTTCATGAACATGGTCGCGTGGCTCGCCCAGGATTCGGATCTCATATCCATCCGGCCGAAGGATCCCCAGGTGCACCGGCTCGACCTCACCATGGGCGAGCAGCGCAACGTGATGATCTTCTCCCTGCTCCTGCTCCCCGGCTTCTTCATCATCTGGGGCGTCACGAACTGGTGGCGGCGACGCTCATGAATTCGTTCGGACGCACCGCCGCGGCGGTGATCGTGACCGCGGGGCTTTTCGGGTACATCTACTTCGTCGAATCGAAGAAGAATCCGAAGCGCGAGGAATCCGGATCCGGTCTGACCAGGCGGGAGAAGGTCTTCACCGGTCTCGACAAGCTGAAGGTGAAGTCGCTCACCCTCAAGAAGCGCGGCGGCGAGATCGTGCACGCGGAGAAGAACGCCGACGTCTGGTCGCTGGTGTCGCCTCAGGAAGTCGCGGCGGATGCGGGCGAAATCGGAACGCTCCTCGACGCCCTCCAGAACCTGGAAACCGAGGAAGTGCTCAACGAGAACGCGACCGACCTCGGACCCTTCGGCCTCACCGAACCGAAAGTGTCGGTGTCAATGGTGGCCGAAGGCGCCCCCAAGCCCTTCGAGTTCGACCTCGGCGACAGCGTGCCCGCGGGCTCCGGGGTCTTCGCCCGCGTGCCCGGCAAGCCCCGCTTGTTCACGGTGTCGAGCACCCTCGAGAACACGCTGTCGAAATCGGCCTTCGATCTGCGGGATCGCGCGGTGATGAAGGTCAAGAAGGACGCGATCCGTTCGTTCGAGGTCTTCGAGAAGAACAAGTCCGCCTATCGCCTGGCCCGGGGAGCCGAGGGCGAAGATGATTGGAAGGTCGCTTCGCCTCTGGCGACCCGCGCGGCCCGATGGTCGGCGGACAGCCTGCTCGGACTGATCGAGAACCTTCGCATGGAGAGCATCGTCACCGAGGACGCGAAACCTGCGGACCTGGCGAAGTACGGCCTCGGTGCGCTCGCGAGGCGCGTGGTGCTGGGTCTCGACGGCGACAAAACCCTGGCCCTCGAAGTCGGAAAGAAGACCGACGCCGGCAAGTACTACGCCCGCGACGCTTCTTCGAAGCTGGTGGCGGTCATCCCGACCGCGGTGGTCGACGATCTCGACAAGGGCCTCAAGAACCTGCGGGCCGGAAGGCTCCTCGACGTCGCGACCTACGAGGTGACGAGCCTCGACGTGACCGCGGGGGGGACCACGAAGACGTTCACCAAGACCACGACCAAGGGCAAGGACGGCATCGATCAGGTGGCCTGGAAGGCGACCGCTCCGACGAAGGACGCTCCGGAGGAGGCCGCATCCTCGGCCATGATCGCGATCGGCGGCGCGGAGGTCTCCGAGTTCATCGACGCGCCCAAGCCCCTTAAGACCTACGGCCTCGACGCCCCCACCCTGCGCGTGACTCTGCGTTTCGATGGCGGCAAGAAGGAAGACTGGTTCGAGCTTTCGGTGAAGGGTGAGCAGGCCTTCGCGCGCCGACGCGATGACACCGCCGTGCTCAAGCTCGACAAAGCCAAGACGGAGGGCCTGATCAAGGCCTTCTCCGCGCTCGGCTCCTAATCCTTCCGATTATTGACCGGCTGACTGAGCCGGACTTAAGATCCCCTTGAGAGTCGAGGGTCCTCTTCGTGCTCCCATGCCTTAAGGAGGCACCATGCGTCGATACCTTCGCGCGCTTTCAATTGGATGTATGGCCCTGGCGATCGCCACGGCCGCCCGAGCCCAGGAAATCACGGCCACCATCGCGGGAACCGTCACCGACCAGTCGGGGGCCGTTCTCCCCGGGGTCACCGTGGTGGCCCGGAACGTCGGCAAGGGCGTCACCACCGAGGCGGTCACGTCCAACACCGGACGGTACACCCTCCCCTACCTGATCAACGGCGAGTACGAGATCACCTTCACCATGTCCGGGTTCAAGACCCACGTCGCGAAGAACATCAACCTGCACGTGAACGACCGGCTCGAAGTGGGCGCCTCCCTCGGAGTGCAGGGCGTCACGGAGTCGGTCGAGGTGACCGCCTCGGCGCAACTCATTCAGCGCTCTCCTTCGGTCCAGAACCTGATGGGCGCAACCCAGGTCCAGGAACTGCCTCTCAACAACCGCAACTTCGTCCAGCTCGCCACCCTCGTGCCGGGCGTGAGCAGCTCGCTCTCCGACGAGGTCGGCATCGGACTGACCAACGTGGTTAGCCTCTCCATTGGCGGAGCGAGGCGCAACGCCATCAACTGGTTCGTGGACGGCGCCAGCAACGTGGATGTTGGTTCGAACGTCACGCTCCTCAGCGTCCCGACCCTCGAGTCCATCGAAGAGTTCAAGATCATTACCTCGAGCTACGCGGCCGAATGGCCGCGCAGCGGCGGCGGCATCATCAACGTAGTGACCAAGTCGGGAAGCAACGCCTTCCGCGGCTCCGCTTACGAGTTCTATCGGAACGACGGTCTCAACGCGAATTCCTTCTTCCGCAAGCAGAGCTCGACCCCCGCCATCTCCGGCACGCCAGCCAAGCTCGACTATCACAATTTCGGCGCCACCCTCGGCGGTCCGGTGATGAAGGACAGGCTGTTCTTCTTCGCCTCGTATGAGAGGCGCAAGATCGAACGGGCGCCGACCTCGCTTTCCGCGACCACCATCGACCCGGCCTGGCTCTCCGACCCGAACAACCCGAACTATGTCGCCCCCGCATTGCGCGACGCGAACGCGGTGAAGCTTCTCTCCGCGTGGCCGGCGCCAAACACCGGAACGAACCTCTTCCAGTCCGTAGCTCCCAACAAGCAGAACACCACCCAGTACGTCGGGCGCGTCGACTACTACCTGAACCCGAAGTGGCGCCTGATGGGCCGCTACACCTATGACCTCTCCGCGACCACCGAGCCCGGCGGCCTCTTCTTCGGCACCGCGATCCCGGACGTGGCCACCACCCTGACCGACGTTCCAGGAAAGGTCGGAGTGGCTCAGCTCACCACCACCATCAGCCCGAGGATGCTGAACGAGTTCTCTTTCCAGTTCTCGGGCAACGCCATCGATTCCACCTATGGCAGCAACGTCAAGAACACCCGCAGCGCCTATGGCCTCACCATCCCCGAGCTCTATCCCGAGAATCGCGAGGGCCTGATCCCCACCGTGGCCATCTCGGGGCTGTCCAGCATCGGCGCGCCTCAGCTCTTCCACAACACGTACAAGAACTACACGGTGGGAGACAGCCTGTCCTACCAGCGCGGCAACCATCAGTTCAAGGGCGGGCTCCTCTTCGCCTGGGAGGTCAAGAACGAGCTCTCCGGCAGCGGCACCCAGGGCAGCTTCACCTTCGGCGCCGCCGGGGGACGCACCGCGTTCCAGAACTTCCTGACCGGGAACCGCGACGGCGCGTGCGGCTCGACCTGCTCCTACTCGGAACCCACCGTCGAGGTGGCGTCGAAGTTCCGCTTCGCGCGCTACGAGTTCTACGTGCAGGACTCCTGGAGGGTGAAGCCGAACCTCACCATCGACCTCGGCCTCCGCTACTCGCTTCAGCCCCCGGTGACGGACGCGAACGACGTGCTCACGAACTTCAGCCCGGCTCTCTACAATCGGGCTCAAGCCCCGCTGTTCTCGAGCGCGGCCGCCACCACCCTGCTGGTCGGCTCGGGCAATTTCAACAACGGTATCGTGGTCGCGGGCCAGAACTCGGCGAACGGCCGCGGGATCTACGCGACCGACAAGAACAACATCATGCCCCGGGTGGGCTTCTCGTGGGACAAGGGCGGCAATGGGTCCACGGTGTTGCGCGCCGGTTTCGGCATCTACTACGACCAGGCCCTCGTCGGCATCTTTCTGCAGAACGCGTTCGTGAACCCGCCCTTCGTGCAGAGCCCGAGCGTGCAGAACCCGCAGTTGTCGAACCCCGGGGCCGGCATCACCCCCACCACGGTGGCGCCGGTGGCGCTGATCGCCTCGAGCGACCCCTTCATCACCCCGAAAACCAAGCAGTGGAACGTGGGCGTGCAGAAGAAGCTCTACTCGAGAGGCGTGATCGACATCGGCTACGTCGGGTCCGCGGGCGACAACCTCATCCAGCCCGTCGACATCAACGCGCCCCTACCCAAAGACGTGGTGGCCACGAACGGCATCATCAACACCGCGCGGCCCTACGTCGGCTTCGCCGGGATCAACTTCCGTCAGACCACCGCGAAAGCCCGCTACAACGGGCTGCTCGTGAACTTCCGTCATGATGCCGGGCGCAAGGGCCTGGTGAGCGTCGCCTACACCCTCAGCCAATCCAAGACCGACGCCACCAACGATCGCGACGCTGTGGACCTTCCCCAGGACCGCACCAACCTCGCCGCGGAATACGCCATCTCCCGCACCGATCGCACCCACGTGTTCACGGTCAACTACGTCTACGAACTGCCGTTCTTCCGCGACGCCAAGAGCGGACTCGGCAAGCAGGTCCTCGGCGGGTGGCAGGTCTCGGGTATCACCCAGTTCTGGACCGGACCGCCGATTTCACGCGTGGTGAACGGCACCACCAACGGCAGCCGTCGAGGCATCCGGGTCAACCAGATCTCGGACCCGTTCTCGAACCTGCCCACCAACACTCCGGGAGGCGTCTACTACTTCAACCCCGGCGCGTTCGCGCCGCCCGCCGACGGCTCTCTCGGCGCCACCGGCCGCGCCCTCTTCCGTCTCCCCGGCGTGAATCAGTGGGACATCACCGCATCGAAGAACTGGTACCCGAGCAAGAACACCCGCCTCCAGTTCCGCGCCGACTTCATCAACGCTCTCAATCACACCCAGCTGGACCCGGGTTCGATCCAGAACGTCTGCAGCGTGGCCACAACCGCCACGGACTGCACCGCGTCCACCGGCAACTTCGGCAAACTCACAGGCACCCGCGCACCGCGCGAGATTCAGCTCGGCATCAAGTTCTTCTTCAACTAGCTGAAGTCACTCTCCCTTCGGAGTCGGCGTCGGCGTCGGCTTCGCCCTGACCGGCATCGGGGCCTTGGGAGCGCTCGTGGCCGGCCGCGCGGCCGGGGCCAAGGTCTTCGTGACGGCGGCGGGAACGGCAGGCGTCGGCTCCGAGACCACGCGCGCCCTGGTGATCACCACCGGCTTGACCGGCACGTTCTCGTACTGTCCGACACGGGTGGTGGGCACATTCACGATGGCGTCCACGACGTCCATTCCCGAGAGCACCTCTCCGACCACGGTGTAGCCCCAGCCATCGGGCGAGATGCCGAAGTCGAGCTTGATGTTGTCCCGCACGTTGACGAAGAACTGAGAGGTCGCGCTGTGGGGGGCGTTGGTGCGGGCCATGGCTACCGACCCGCGCGTGTTCGAGAGTCCGTTCCTGGCCTCGTTCCGGACCGGCGCCCCCGTGGGCTTCTCGGCCATCTTCGCGTCCATGCCGCCACCCTGGACCATGAAGCCCGGGATGACGCGATGGAAGATCGTGCCGTTGTAGAAGCCGCTCTTGACGTAGTTCAAGACGTTGCGGCTCGACAGCGGGGACTTGGCGCCGTAGAGCTGAATCTGAATGGTGCCCATCGTGGTTTCAAGGGCGATGACAGCGCCGTCGGGGGTCGGCCTCCCCTCCGGTGCGGGAACCTGAGCGGCGGCGGGTGCGGCGGGCGCCGACGTCGTCTGGACGGCAAGAACGGCAAGAGCAAGGGCGGATGAAATGAGCATGGATCTTCTGAGTCTCCTTCGATAAATCGGGTGGGTGCGGCTAAAGTCTAGCGAAGACTCCTTGGTTCTCCGCATAGGCTTAGAATCCAAGTCTGGTCGGTACTAACGATGGTTCTCTTCAACTACTCCACAAAAGAACTTACCGCGAAGGTCGTCTACTACGGCGCCGGCCTGTGCGGGAAGACCACGAACCTGCAGTGGATCCACGAGCAGCTGCCCATCAAGAACAAGGGCAAGATGCTTTCGCTCGCGACGGAAGCCGACCGCACTCTGTTCTTCGACTTCCTGCCCATCGAACTAGGCACCATCCGCGGCATGAAGACACGCGTCCAGCTCTACACCGTCCCCGGCCAGGTGTTCTACAACGCCACCCGGCGCATGGTTTTAAAGGGCGCCGACTGCGTGGTCTTCGTGGCCGACTCGCAGGACGCGATGATCGAAGCTAATTCGGACGCGATGAAGAACCTCCGGGAAAACCTGGTCGCCAACGAGCTCGACCCCGACAACATCCCGCTGGTCATTCAGTACAACAAGCGCGATCTCCCCAACGCGGCGCCGCTCGCCGATCTCAACAAGGTCCTCAACACTCGCGGGGTTCCCTTCGTCGAGGCATCCGCCAAGAGCGGAAGAGGCGTCGAGGAGACTCTGAAAGTCGCAACCCAGCT
>JANMVV010000132.1:0-12142 GCA_031392925.1 Vicinamibacteria bacterium | reverse complement strand
CGCGGCCTGGTAGCGCACCACGGTCTGCTCGTTGACCCGCACTCGAGCCAACACCTCGGTCTGGGTGTCCGCGGCTTGGAACCGGACGATGTGCTCGCCCGGAGCCACGTCGAATCGCCGCAGGCCCGAGGCCTTGAGCTGGGCGACCGTGCGCCCGTCGAGGGACACGGCGGCGTCGACATCGGTCGAGACCAGCAAGGATCCGGTCGGCCGCCGGACCGGCACCGGGGTCGGGGTGGGCTCGGGGCTGGGAGTGGGTGTCGGCCTGGGGGTGGGACGCGGCGTGGCCAAAGCCGCCGCCAGCCTTTTCTCCTCTGCCCTCCGCTGGCTGGAGAAATGGTTGACCGCGACGAAGGCCAACCCTCCCACCACGATGACCGCGAGCAGTGCGCCCGCCAGCCATGCGGTCTTCCGAGACTCGGGTTCCACCTGTGCCGGCAGGGGTGGCGGAGGAAAGAGCGGCGGCGGTCCACCCATCAGGGTCCGATCACTCGGGTCCTCGAGCAGGGGAGAGCGGCTCAGCATCACGGTGGAGCCGTCGTCCCCACGGTCGATCTCCACCCTGAATCTGAGATTGCCGATCTGCAGCTGCTGGCCGGGAAGGAGAACCGCCTCCTGCTTACGCCGGCCATCGACCTGGATTCCGTTGCCGCTGTTCTGGTCGGTGACGACCCACTCCTCGCCGCGCAGGGTGATCTCCGCGTGCCGCCGCGAGACTGACGCGTCCTTCAGGTGCATATCCGACGAAGGATCCCTGCCCACGCGCACGATCGCGTGCTCGATGCAGATGGTCGGATCCCCATTGACGGGGTGCAGGCGCAGGACGTTCATCCCGAGGCGCCGATGCTCCTCGCGAGGTTCACGCAGGTCACGTCGCGATCATAGCGCCGCCACCTTCGCCTCTCGGTTGACGACCGCAACCCGCTCCAGCACTTTCAGGAACTTCCTCAAGAACGCGCCAGGAGACGGCTATCCTCCCGGTTCCTCAAGGAGACTCCGGTGAAACTGATCCGCATCCGCTCGCTCTTCCTTCTTCTCGCCCTCTCGGCCTTCTCCGCGACCGTCCGCGCCGCCGAAATCCCAACCCCCGAGTCCGTGCTCGGTTTCAAGGTCGGCGCGGACAGGAAGCTAGCCGACTGGGCCCAGATCGTCGACTACTTCCGCAAGCTCGATGCCGCCGCTGAACGAGTCAAGATCGACGGTGAAGGCAGGACGACTCTGGGCAAGCCGTTCCTCGCCGTGGTCATCACGTCCGAGAAGAACATGGGCAACCTCGAGGCGATCCGCCAGGCGAACCTGCGCCTATCGGACCCGCGCGGTCTCTCCGACGAGGAGGCGAGCAAGCTCATCGCCACCGGAAAGACCATCATCGCCCACAACCACGGCATTCACGCGACCGAGGTCGCCGCACCCCAAACCTCGATGGAACTCGCGTATCTCCTCGCCACCAGCCAGGACCCGCGGATTCTCGACATTCTCGACAAGACCGTGATCATCATGCTGCCCGGCCACAACCCGGACGGCACCCAGATGGTCGTCGACTGGTACAAGAAGAGTCTCGGCACCGCGTGGGAGGGCGAAGAGGTGCCGTTCCTCTATCACCACTACAACGGGCATGACAATAACCGTGACTGGTACATGTTCACCCAGGCAGAGAGCCAGGCCACCGCGACTCTTCTCTACGACCGCTGGAAGCCGCAGATCGTCCACGACCTCCATCAGATGGGCAGCAACGCGGCGCGCATCTTCGCCCCTCCCTACGTGGATCCGTGGGAACCCAGTGTCGATCCTTCCCTGATCGCGGCCACCAACACCATCGGCACCTACATCGCGGCCCGTCTCACCGCCGAGGGCAAAGTCGGCGTCGCGGTGAACGCGATGTACGACGGCTTTTCGCCCGCCCGTCAGTATCCCGTCAACCACGGCGGCGTGCGCATCCTCACCGAGTGCGCGTCCGCCAAGATGGCGACGCCCATCGAAGTCAGGTTCGAGAACCTCGGGGTCGGCATCGGGTACGACGCGAAGAAGGCGACCTGGAATTTCCCCGCGCCCTGGATGGGCGGGACCTGGCGACTCCGCGATATCGTCGACTATCAGATCTCGGCGTCGTTGGCGCTTCTGGAGCACGGCGCGCGCAATCGCGACTATTGGCTTTCGAACTTCCTTGCGGTCAACCGTCGCGCGGTCGCGCGCAAGGAACCCTTCGCGGTGGTGGTGAGTGCCAGCCAGAAGGATCCGGTCACCGCGGCGAAGCTCCTCGAGGTCATGAAGTGGAACGCGGTCGAGGTCCAGAAGGCGAAGGCGCCCTTCACCGCCGACGGCAAGGCGTATCCCGCGGGCTCGTACGTGATCTCGATGCAGCAGCCCTCCTCGGGCATCGCCAAGTCGCTCCTCGAGCGCCAGAAGTACCCCGACATCCGTCAGTATCCGGGCGGGCCGCCGCAGCGTCCGTACGACGTGACCGCGCACACTCTTCCTCTTCTGCTGAACGTGGACGCCACCGCGGTGAAGGATCCCTTCACCGCCGATCTCGAAAAGGTCTCCGATGCTCCCATCGCGAAGGGCGCCCTCACCGGCCAGGGAACGCATTTCGCGTTCGGTCATCGCAACAGCGAGCTCATGGCGGCCTACCGGCTGCTGAAGGCGGGCATCGCGGTGAGCTGGGCCACCGAAGGGTTCACGAGTTCCGGGAAGGCGTACGCCGCGGGAACGCTGCTCGTTCCGAATGCGGCTCGGGTGAAAGCGCTGCCGGTCTTCGAGAACCTCGGGGTGAAGGCCGAAGCCGTTCGCTTCAAGCCCGCCCCGAAGATGCTGGCCCTCAAGACGCCGCGTGTGGGCCTCTATCAGAGTTATGTCGCTTCGATGGATGAAGGGTGGACGCGCTTCGTCTTCGACAAGAGCCTGAATCTCGACTACACCTCGCTTCACGATCGCGACATCCGCGGCGGCAACCTGCGCGCGAAGTTCGACGCGATCATCCTGCCCGATTCGACCGCGAAGCAGATGATCGATGGCCACGAGAAGGGCAAGATGGCCGAGGAGTTCGTGGGCGGCCTGGGTGCGGAGGGTGTTGCCGCGCTGAAGGCCTTCGCGGAGGCGGGCGGAACGCTCGTCGCCTTCAACAACGCCACCGACCTCCTGGCCCAGATGGGCGCGCCGGTGAAGAACGTCCTTGCCGCCTTCGGCGGACGCCGCGGCGGCGGGAACTCCCTCGGGCCCGACTCGGCGCAGTTCTACTGCCCGGGCGCGATACTCGACACGAAGGTCGATCACACGAGCCCCCTCGCGGCCGGGATGGACGCGCGGTCGATCGTGTGGTTCGAAGGGAGTCCGGCCTTCGAAGTCTCGGGCGGCAAGAGCGTTCTTACCTACGATTCGGACAACTCTCTGCTATCCGGCTGGCTCCTGGGCGGGAAGCTGCTCAACGGGAAATCCGCTTTGGTCGAGGCGCCCATGGGTCAGGGGAAGGTGGTGCTGTTCGGCTTCCGTCCCCAGTACCGCGCGCAGTCGTGGGCCACCTACATCCCGATGGTGAACGCGCTGCTTCTGTCCTCGGCCGCGCCCCCAGGATCGAGATAGCAAGGCGATGGACGGAGCCAGGCAGCGACCCCTTGCCCTGGCGCTGGCGTGTCTCACCGCGACGGCTTGCCTTCTGATTCTCGAGGGAGGGGTTCGATTCGACGACTGGCTTGAGTCGCGAAACCCCCGGGCGGTGCCGCAGGACTTGCCCCTGCTTCAGGAGAACCCGGCGGGGACCGGCTCCTATCGCCTGCGCCCCAATCTCGATTTTGAGACCCGGGTCGGTACCAGTCGCATTCGCATCAAGACGAATTCCCACGGAATGCACTGGCGGGAGACCAGCCTGAAGGCGACGCCCGGACGCCCGCGCGTTGCCTTCCTCGGGGACTCCTTCACGTTCGGATCCTGGGCCACCGACTCCGCGCACAGCTTCGTGGGCGCCTTTGAGTCGAGCCTTCCCTCGGGTCAGTTCGAGGCGCTCAACTTCGGAGTGGGCGGGTATGGCCTCGTGGACGAGGAGCTTCTGCTCAAGGAGTTCGCCCTTCAGTTCGACCCCTCCTACGTGATCGTGGTGAGCTACATGGGAAACGATTTCCGTGACACCTGGTTGGGGCTCAATCGCGAGACCATCGTGAACGGCACCGCGCGCCTCGACCTCGACAACCTGGCTGCGCGTGTCCCCGCCGCCTACCGGATGCCCGACGACCGGATTCCGCTCCCTTGCCCGGACCCCGCCTGGCGTCGCATCGCCTCCCACTCGGCCGCCTTTCGCCGCCTTTCGCCGCTCCTCGACCTGGAGAGCCTCTGCGTGATCTTCCGGCCGAACATGAGTTTCCTCCAGCCCGCCTTCTGGTCCAGGCTGCCCGCTCCCGACGTGGCGCTGAAGGCGAAGGACGCCGTCCTGGAGTCGCTGGCCCGGATGAAGGCGTTTAGCGCCGAGCACCAGATCCGCCTCGCCGTGGTGGCGCTGCCCACCGCAGCGCAGGTCTATGCGCAGCAGCCCTCGGCCGCGAACTTCGACACCGCCCTGCCTCAGGCCTATCTTCAACGGTTTTGTCGCGACGAGAAGATTCCGTATCTGGACCTGCTTCCACCGCTTCGGCGTCAGGCCGCGGCCTCCAACCGCCGAATGTATTTGAAGGCCGACATCCACCTCAACGACTTCGGTCACGCAAAAGTGGGAGCGCTCATCGCCGAATGGTTTGATTCGACGGTGCGTGCGCGTTGACCTCCGGCAGTCCCAGCTCGCGGAAACCCTCTCCGCCTGACCGCAGCCGGATCTCGAAGCCCGAAGCCAGCGCCGCCGCGAATCTCCACCGCATCACTGGATTCGGCGAACGTCGCGTCATGTCCGAGAGAAAACTCTCGACGTCGAGTCTGGCGTCCACGGGCACCCAGGCGTCCCCGCTCAGCAAACGGATCACGGGGTCGCGCGGGAAGCCCTCGGGGGAGCGTCCCATGTCAATGGAGACCGCTTCGATGTTCCTGGGTTCCTTGAACAAGATCCTCAGGAACTGGCCGGCGCCCTGAATGGCGCGCCCGCGCATCAGCGTGGTGGTGTCCCCGTCCAGCGTGAGTTCGCAGTCCGGTTCGCTGCTTCGACACGACCAGCCGGCTCGATCGATGGCGGGGGGAAGGGGCAGGACGGGTAGCGAAGGTGCTTCGGTGATGGCGAAGACACGCTCGTTCCCCAGCCGCGACCAGATCCCTCCCAGCCGGCCCGGGTCGGAGAACGTTTTGATCAGGGTCAACTGCTCCGGATGCGAGGCGGCGTAGTCGAGGAACGCCGTCGCCGCCCTATCGACCTCGGGAATGCCTCTGGGTATCGGGTGAACGACGATGGTCCGCACTCCGAGTTGACGGAGGATTGCGAGCAGCCGTTCATCGGGCCATTGCAGAGCGGCCTCCATGACGAATTCAAGCCAGGCCGGTCGGAAGCTCGAATATCCGTTCGCCATCGGAACACCATGAAAGGCCCCGGTGTGCAGCCACGCGGATTCTTCGCGCCGCAGTCTCTGGAGGGCGGGCGGGTATTCGAGGATCGGGCCCACCGAAGCCCCGGATGTCTCAAGCCAGGCGTAGACCCCCGGCAACTGGTTCCGGGTCGGCATGACCCAGGTATCGAGCGGCACCGACCAGTGTTCGGCGAAACAGGCCACGGCCAACACCGACGCCCAGGCCCACTGCTGTCGGGGCACCCGTCTGAGAATACGATGCGCGCCGCAGGCCGCCACCACCGCGAGAGCGAGGCGCGCGAACATCAGGAAGCGCGAAGGAACACGCGCCTGCCCCAGTCCCGGGAGCACGCCGGAGAAGATCGAGAGGGCTCCGGGAAATTCACCCCAGGGCGTCGAGACCTGTGATCCGAAGGCGAAGATGAACGCCATGGCGCCCATGAACAGAATGGGCTTGAGACCGGGGCTCGGTTCCGACTTCCTTCCCGGCCGCAGGGCCCAGAACGCGAACAGGAGGGCGAGGGCCACGGGCAGCCCGCCGGGGAAGTAGAGGGCGTCGTAGGCGGCGCGGGCGCGTCCCAGCACACGCCCGTAGATCAGATTCGTGGGCAGCACGTCGGTGAAGAAAGCGAGGGTGACCTCCTGCGCCTGAGGCCGGACCGCCAGAATCGGATCGAGGTGACGTCGTTGCGCAAGATTCAGAGGAAGGGCTACCGCGCACGCGATGAGCACCGCCAGGGCGGTACCCGGAAGTCGCTTGAGCGCCTGCGCCGTCCCGCCCGCCAGTTGAACCCAGAGCGGAATCGCCAGCACGAGCAGCAAGGCGAGGAAGATTTCGAAGTAGCCGCAGGACAGGGCCTGCATGCCGAAGCTACCGCCGAGGAAAATGGCGTCCCGGGTTCTGCCGCTCTTGCAGAAGCGGATGAGAAAGAACACGCAAAACGGCGCCCACTGGCTGGCCGCGATCTGAATGCGGGCCGCGGAGTCGTAGTTGGCAGAGGTGAAGGCAAAGACCGAGGCGGCCACGAGTGCCGCTGGTCCGCTGCCCGTGACTTCGCGCGCCAGAAAGAAGGCCCCGAGGGCGGCCATGGCGAGGGCCAGCACAAGGCTCGCGTTATACAGGGCCACGTGGTCGGCGCCGAGGATGCACAGCGGCAGGGACTGGAGCCCGATACCGATGAGAGGATCCGCATAGAGGAGAGACGCGGGGTCCGGGAAGAACATGTCCCCGCGAAGGATGTCCGCCGGGTGCCGGATGCCTTCGCACACCTGGTGCAAGACCCACGCGCCCCACACCGCATCCGCGTTTCCGGGCAAACGCTCCGATGTTGCGAGGCCCAACGGTTGCGTGGCGAGGCTCGCGGCCGCCACGAAGATCAGGAAGAGGATAAAGGCGACGCCCCGTCCCGGAACGCGGCCTCCTTCGGTCGTTACGGGCGGTCCCGATTCCACTAGCGCGTCATCTCCGCCTTGAATCGTACTCTGCCGGGAATCTTCCGCTCTTTTCGAGGGGAGCGCCTGGTTCCTGCCGTGGGCGACCGCGCCGGTCCCGAAACAGCCCCCTCGGGGACGGGGCACGCACCGCCTAAGATTCCGCGTCCGATGACCTCCGCTTCGACGCACAAGCCCTCCCGTGTTCTTTTCGTGTGCTCCGGGAACATCTGTCGATCTCCCCTTGCCGAGGCGATATTCAAATCCCTCGCGCACGAGGCGGGTCTCGGCTCCCGTTTCGTCATCGATTCGGCGGGGACGCACGGCTTCCATGAGGGTGATCAGGCCGACCCGCGCACCCGTCGGGTCGGCCGCAGGCATGGATTGAGCGTCGACTCGATCGCCCGGCCCGTGGTGGATGAGGACTTCGAACGCTTCGACCTCATCATCGCCATGGACCGGGACCATCGCCGCGAACTCTTCACCCGGGCGGGCGCCGGCCGGGCCGCGACCATTCGTCTGATGCGCGAGTTCGATCCCGGCGCCCGGGACCAGGACGTGGCGGATCCCTACTATGGCGGCGAGGACGGCTTCGAGACGATGTACTCGGTTCTGATGCCCGCCTGCCGCGGCCTGCTTGAGTCCCTGCGCGGCTGATGCGTTTCCTGGAAGCCGCACTCGAGCGCGCGTTGGGCAAGCCACGCGTGACCTTGCATCAGGCTACCTCGGTCGCCGGCGGATGTATTCATGAGGCCCGCCACCTGACCACGTCGGAGGGCGAGTTCTTCGCGAAGTGGAGCGCGCGATGTCCCGCCGACATCTTCCTTAGCGAGGCGGAGGGCCTGGAGGCGCTTCGATCCGCGGCCTCCGGGATTGCGGTGCCGCGTGTGATCGCCGCGGCCGAGCCTGCGGGAGAAGATCCCGCGTTCCTCATCATCGAGTACCTGGAGCCCGCCGGTCGCGCGGACGTTCCGGATGACGAGAAGCTGGGCCGAGGGCTCGCTGCTATCCATCGAACCACGGGCGAGAAGTTCGGCTTCGATTCGCCTGCCTATTGCGGCCTGACCCGACAAGAAAATCGCTGGCGCGATTCCTGGGTTGAGTTCTTTCGCGACCAGCGTCTTCAGCCTCTGGTCGACGCCCTCTCGAGCGAAGGGGGACTGCCTGCCAAAGACCGCGGGCTCTACGAGCGTCTGATGGCGCGGCTTTCGGATCTGATGCCCTCTTCCGCCCCTCCTTCCCTCATCCACGGCGACCTCTGGTCGGGCAATGTGCTTTTCCGCTCCAGAGGTCCGGCCCTCGTGGACCCGGCCTGCGCGTATGCGGATCGCGAGATGGAGTTCGGCATCACGACTCTCTTTGGCGGTCTCTCCGCGCGCGCTTTTCAAGCGTACGAGGAAGCGTGGCCGCTGCCATCAGGATGGAAGGACCGCAATCCGCTGTATCAGCTCTATCACCTGCTGAATCACGCGGTGCTCTTCGGTGGTCGTTATGGCGAAGACGCCCGCACGATCGCGGCTCGCTACGCTGGATAGCGGGTCGCCCGCGAGAGGAATAGCTCTCTCTCGCCCCGGGCCTTCTGTCAGAATTTCGCTCACGCCGAGCTGGCGATCCCCTCGCTCGCCGCTCACGCGGGCGTCGCCATGAAAGACTTCCTGGCCTCTCTCGACGCCGTGTCCGCGGCCGAGATCTCGCCCCACACCCACGTGATGCGGGCGCGGGCTCGCACGTGGAGTTTCTATTCGCGCGCGCGCCATGAACTCATCACCCTCGAGGCGACCGGTATCGAGCCTGGAGTCAAGCTCCAGCACACGCCCGACGGAATTCGTGAGCGGTACAACCCCAAGACAAGCCCTTCCACCGACCTCAAGGTTCTGTGGGAGGCGCTTGCGAGCGTGGATCCGGACTAGCGGGGCGGGCGGGCCGATCCCCGCGCGTCATCGGGTACGATCCACCATGATGAGATCTCTGCGAATCCCAGCCCTGGCGGTCGTTCTTCTATCGGCGGGTGCCGGGTTCGGGCAACCCGCGAAGCACCCGCTGCGCATCGAGGACATCCAGAAGATCCGCGACGTGCGCGATCCGCGATGTTCGCCCGACGGCCGGTCGGTCGCCTACGTGGCTTCCGTCATCGACGTCAAGGAGGACAAGAGCGCCTCGCACATCTGGCTCGCTGGTTTCGATGGGAAGTACGACCGTCAGATCACGTTCGGCGCGGAGAGCGAATCGCAGCCGCGCTGGAGTCCCGACGGGAAATACCTGGCCTTCACGTCGTCGCGCCCCGGACCCGCGAAGGGCAACCAGATCTGGCTGCTCGATCAGAACGGGGGCGAGGCCTTTCAGCTCACCGATCTCAAAGGCCGTCTCCAGGACTACGAATGGTCACCCGATTCGAAACGCTTTGCTTTGGTCGTGGGCGATCCCGATCCCGAGGCGGACGCCGAGCCTCCCCCGGGCGGCAAGCCGCGCGTGCCGAAGCCGATCGTCATCGATCGGTACAAGTACAAACAGGACGGCCAGGGATATCTCCTCTCCGGTCGCCACAGCTATGTGTATCTGTTCGACGTCGCGACGAAGAAACTCGAACGCCTGACCACGGGCGCCTCGGATGAGGCTTCGCCCTCGTGGTCGCCCGATGGGTCGAAGATCGCATTCTTCTCGAATCACGCGGCGGATCCGGACCGCGAGCAGGCCGGCCAGATCTTCGTCGCCGAGGGTAAGGCGGGGTCGGCCGCGAAGGCGCTCACCACTCCCGCGAATCTCGCCACACGGTCGCGGGCCGAGTGGAGTCCGGACGGTTCGCGCATCGCCTACCTCGAGACCGACGACCAGAAGTATGGCGCTTACAGCATGAGCCATCTCGCCACCGTGGCGTCCGACGGGTCGAAGCCGTCCGGGCGCGTGGCCGCGGCCGAAGGTCTCGATCGCGGTGTTTCCGGCATTCGCTTCACCGCGGACGGCAAGACGCTCGAATTGCTCGTCACCGATGACCGATCCGTCTATCCCTCCCGCGTGCCTGTCGATGGAGGGGCGGCGCAGCGTCTGATGACGCCGCCCATCGTGCTTTCGAACTGGGACAAGGAGGGTGCCTGCTCGGTGGCCCTCGCCGGCGGCGACGACCAGCCGACGGAAGTGAAGGCGATCGAAGGCGCCACCCTGCGCCAGATCACGCATCAAAACGATGCGCTGCTCGCGGAACTCGATCTCGGGAAGACCGAGGAGGTGAGCTTCAAGAGCACCACCGGACCCGAAGTGCACGGCCTCCTCACCCGGCCGGCCGGCTACGCCGATGGCACGAAGGTGCCGTTGCTGCTCCGCATCCACGGTGGACCCAATGGTCAGGACCAGCACTCCTTCGCGGCCGAAAGACAGCTCTTCGCCGCGAACGGCTACGCCGTTCTTGCCGTGAACTACCGCGGCAGTTCAGGTCGGGGCGTGAAGTTTTCCCGCTCGATCTGGTCCGACTGGGGCCACTTCGAAGTCGAGGACCTGCTCGCGGGTGTGGATCACGTCGTGAAGATGGGCGTCGCGGACCCCTCGCGCATGGGCGTTGGGGGCTGGAGCTACGGCGGCATCCTCACCGACTACCTCATCGCCACCGACAATCGCTTCAAGGCGGGCACGAGCGGCGCGGGCACCGCGTTCACGGTCACGTTCTACGGGACCGACCAGTACATCATCCAATACGACTACGAGGTCGGCCCGCCCTGGAATCCCAAGGCCTGGGAGACGTACCAGAAGATCTCATACCCGTTCCTGCACGCCGACCGGATCAAGACGCCGACCCTCTTCCTCGGCGGCGAGAAGGACTTTAACGTCCCGGTGCAGGGCTCCCAGCAGATGTATCAGGCGCTGCGAAGCCTGGGCGTCGAGACCCAGCTCATCATCTATCCCAACGAGAACCACGGCATCGCGCGGCCGAGCTATGTCAAGGATCGCTACGAGCGTTACCTGGCGTGGTACGAGAAGTACGTGAAGGGCGGGAAATCCTAGCGAGGGCGCCAGGCCGAGGCGAAGACCGCGGGCTGAATCGTTCGCGCGCTACCTGCCGCGCTTCACGCCGCTCGAGACGATGAACACGCGGCCGGAATGGAAGCCGTGGACGCCGCTCCATGCGGAGGTGATGAGGAAGTCCGACGTGCCGTCTCCATCCACATCGCCCATGGTCACCGCGTCGAAACCGAAGGCGTCGCCCGGGGTTCGGCAGGTGATGGTCTTCATGAGCGTTCCGTCCTTGCCGGAGTAGAGATACGCGCGGCCCGCGCCGATGGCGGCTCCCGCATACTGCCAGGCGCCCACGATGAGATCCGCGTGGCCGTCCCCGTCGACGTCGCCCGCGACGGCCGGACTGGTGCCGAAACCTTCCCCCGCGGTCTCGCCGGTGAGGGTGAGGAGGTGCTTCCCGTCGCGGCCGGAGTGAACGTAGACGCGGCCGGTCGAGGGTCCCTTCGCGTTGTTGTTCCAATCGGAGGCGTACACATCGGGGACGCCGTCACCGTCGACATCTCCGAGAACCGAAAGGAACATGCCGCCCAGGGCCCCGCCGGTTTCGTCCGAATCGATGGTGAAGGCCGGTGTCGCGCCCAGTCCACGATAGACATAGGTTCGTCCGCTCTTTCGAACCCCGGCGTGCGGAGCGCCCGCGAGCAGGAAGGTATTCCCCTTGTCGGAGAAGCCCGCGACCGCCGCACCGAACCCGTCGCCCGCCTGCTCGCCGGTGAGGGTGAGGAGCACGCTCCCGGTTCTTCCGGAGTACACATAGGCGCGACCCGCGCCGGCGCCGCCCGCGTTGTTGCCGGGAGCGCCCACGATCACGTCGGCGAAGCCATCATGGTCCACGTCTCCCACGCCATCCGTGTGCTGGCCGAACTGATCGTTCTTGTCCTCGGCCTGAAACGTGAACAGCACGCGGCCGTCCCGACCCGAGTAGACCTTCGCGTAACCGCCGCCCGGCGCTCCGGCGATCACATCTGGCACGCCGTCGCGATTCGTGTCTCCCGCGGCTTCGATGCCGTTTCCGAGCTGATCTCCCGGATGTCCATCCGCGGACCACAGGACCTTCCCGGACTTCGTCGAGTAGACATAGACGCGCCCCGCGTTCTTCCCGGCCACATCCTTCGTGGGCGCTGACGTCGCCACATCGTTCACGCCATCGCCGTCCACGTCGCCGATATTGCGGGCGATCCAGCCGAACTGATCGTTCGAGGCCTCGCCGCCCCATTCGCGGATGATCTTCA
>JANMVV010000101.1:0-11117 GCA_031392925.1 Vicinamibacteria bacterium | reverse complement strand
GTGCGCGCTCCCCGAATGACGCTCCTGCTCGCCGCCGCCCTGCTGGTGGCGACGGAACTGGTGGCGCTCTCGCTGCTGCTCAAGGGAATCGGCGAGCATCAGTCGCAGCTTGCGAGCGCTGCTCTCGATCGGGCCATGCTGCTGATGCCCCGTATCGCCGACTGGGCGCGCACCCGTGGCGGCACGCCGGGCGAGATCTTGAGCGCCCCGTGGCTCGAGCCTTTCGATCAGCTCGTCATCGAGGACCCGAAGACCCGCGACCTCGACCAAGCGGGCCGCGCTCGAATCGAGAGCGGCGAGCTCGTGGTGGTGTCGCGACTGGCCGATCGGGTGGTCAGTGTTTTCGGGGCGGTTCGCACCGAGAAGGAATCCATCGTCATTCGGCTCAACGAGACTTCGAACGACGCGTCGCGCCTCGCCACCGACCGGACCCTCATCGCGCAGCACGCCCTCATCCTGCTCGCCGCGCTGGCCGGGCTGTTTCTCGCCGTCCTCGGCCGGGAGACCGCCCCCGAGGAGATGTCGTCGCCCGCGTTGCGCGCCTACGAGGAGGCCATGTCCCGCCTGCGCCTTCGCGACGACGAACGTCTCGCCACCCTCGATCGGGAGAAGCTTCGACTGACCGGAATTCTTCGAGACCGGGAGACCATGGCTCGCGCGGGGGAGCTGACCGCGGGGATCGTCCACGAAGTCCGGAATTCCCTCGGAGTGATCGCCACCCAGGCGAAGCTCGCCGAGAAATCCAGCGATGAGAACTGCCGCCTGGCCGCGGCCGCGATCGTCGACGAAGTGCGCGTTCTGCAATCCGTCATGAACCGTTTCCTCGACTTCATCCGCACGGAGAAGGTCCAGAGCGACGAGTTCGATCTGGCCCGCCTCGTCCTTCGCGTGACCGCGCGGGAGCGTGCGAACCATCCGTCCCGGATCGACACGGACGGCCTCGCCACCCCGGTGCGCGGCGATGAGGATCTCCTGGAACGTGCCATCGAGAACGTCGTTCGCAACGCCTGTCAGGCCGCGGGCGAGAACGGCCGGGTCGTCGTCAGGTTCGGCGCGGACGCCACTCACGCTTTTGTCATGGTCGAGGACACGGGTCCGGGGATCTCGGATATCCAGAAGGCGCTTCGCCCGTTCGAATCGGCGCGTGCCGGGGGCCTGGGCCTCGGCCTGCCGCTGGTGCTCAAGATACTCACCCTTCACCACGGCTCTCTCGATCTCGGACCCGGCCCGGGGGGACAGGGAACTCTGGCGGTCTGCCGTTGGCCCAAAACGGTCGCGGACGCTACAAGTGGTAACGAAGGGCAGAGCGGCATTCACGGCACGGAACATCGGTGAGGCCGAACATCATGCTGCTAGTATTGAAGTTAGGCGAGGTAAATATCGTATGGAACACCGTTTGCACAAGGAGGACGTCATGACTGGAGCCAAACACCGAAGAAGCGCCGGGACTCGGGGCTTCACTTTGGTCGAACTGATGGTCGTGGTGGGCATCATCGGCCTTACCGCGGCGGTGACGCTGCCGAATCTGGCGGGCTACGTCCGCGCGAGCCACATCAGGTCAGCGCAGGACGAAGTTGCCGGCGCGATTCAACGAGCCCGGAACCTGGCCATCATGAAGAACACCCAGAAAGGAGTGGCGTTCGCTACGCAGGACAGCAAGACGTACTGGGTCCATATCGAGGACACCATCGCCGGCGTTACGGCAGGCAACGTCGGCTTCACGAGACAAGGCGTTGATTTCTCGGCGCCGAACGTTGTTCTCAGCACTCGCTATATCCTGCCGCAGGATGTCGAATTCGCCGCGAATACGGCCGACTGCCCCGGAATCGCAGGGTTCACCCCGGCCCAGGCCTCGATGCGCTTCGATCGATTCGGGCAGATGGTTCTTCCCGGAACCCTGGTAGGCACGACCACGATCGAAGCCCTGGTCCTGAATGGCGCGAGTACGACCGTCAACCGGATCTACGCGCCCGCTGCGGGCGACCGGTCGGTGTGCCTCGTCGATCGGCGAACCGGCCTAAGGCGCTGGCTCCTGATTTCCACCGGCGGTCGGGTGCTCCGCCGCTAGCCTCCTTATTGGATCAGAGAATGAAACCCATGACCACCACCCACACTTTGTCTTCCAGGCGCAAGCGCGAAGCCGGCTTCACTCTGGCGGAGGCACTCGTCGCCACGCTCGTCCTGATGTTCGGCCTCGCCTCGATCTTCAACCTGATGATCGTGGCCACCACATCGAACAGCGTCGCGAACCGCGCCTCGGCAGCCGCGATGGTTGCGACCCACGAACTCGAAGCTCTTCGATCGGCGCCCTTCAGCACTCTGGTGGATAGCGCAACCACCGCGGCGCCCAACGGGGACACCCTCACGACTCAGACCGCGGGGTTCTTCCGGGTGACGAACGTCGAAGGCGTGGGCGAGTTCGAGTCGAGGTGGTTGGTCCAGACCCTGACGAACCCCAACCTTCGCTTCATTCAGGTGCGTACGGAACCAGGCGGCTTCAGGGGCCGGGCGGCCCGGGCCGAGTTCACCACGATCCGCGCGTGCACGTCGGGAACCGCGTCGGGTTGCCTGTGAGCCGCATTGTGAATCTTCAGAAGGACGCCACCATGCCAAATTTCGTCACCTCGAGTGCCCGGGGAACCGGGCCGGCCACGCAACGCGGATTCTCTCTCCTGGAACTCATGGTGGCCATGGTCGTGACCCTCGTGATCACCGGCGCCATGTATGGGCTGGTGGCTTCGGGCCAGGGGGCGTTCCACCGCGAGCCCGCCTTGATCGACCGGCAACAGCAGATTCGAATCGCCATGCATCGAATCGAAGAGGACGCACTGAACGCCGGGTTGGGGTTGGGGACCTTCATTCAGTCCTTTGGCGAAAACCTGAACGGCGTGGGCATGTTGGGTGTCCGGGTCCTGGGCGACGCCAATCTGGGCGGGGGTAATTCGGATTTTCTAGAGATCCGTCAGCAGAGCCCCGACTGTCCGCAGGTACGCACCGATCCCGCCAATCCGCGCAACGGTTCCAACTACAACTCCGCCGAAGCGTGGCCGTCGTGCTATCCCGAGCCTGGCTGGGTTCTGGCGTTCTTCCCGGACGGCAATGCCAAGTGGGGATGGGGTCATAACCAGCATGGGAGCGCGGGCCAGAAGTTCAACTTCCCTCCAGGGCAGCAGCCGGCTGGTTCGCAGATGATAGGCGTGGCGAATCTTTCGTGTTCACTCGATCTGGCGGTTGTGGGCGCCTGCCCCCCGGGCAACTCGGGAGAGGCCACCTTCTTTGCACAGCTGGACCGAATCCGTTACCAGCTTGGAAACGACACCGATGGCGCTCCGTCGCTCTTCCGATCGGCGTCCGGCGGCTTCGACTCGACCACCGAGGCCTTCTCCAATCCGCCGGGGAACGCATGGATCCTGGTCGCCCGCGGAATCGAGGACATGCAGATTCGATACCGCACGTTCGCGGGTTGGCAGAATGCGGCTCCCGTTATCGTCGCGAATGCCGCGTCGCCCTACGACAACATTGTTCGCGAGCTTGAGGTGACGCTGTGGGCGCGGACTCTGGGTGAAAGTCGACTTCAGGGCGAGACGAGGGCGGCCGGCAACGGCCAGACGGGTGTTCGCGGGAGCCTGGTGACGACTATCGCTCCTCGGGCCGCCCAGATGAGTCTCATGCAGGAGACCACCGTCGCCAAGCGCTGGCAATAATTCTTTCGATCAATCGGGAATTTTTTCAAGGTAGGAACGAAACAATGTCACAACGAACCAAGTCGCGCGAGTCCGGGTTTGCCCTGATTCTGGCCCTGCTGGCCCTGGTCCTGCTCACCACCATGGGCCTGGCTCTCTCGAACAGCACGAGCATCGAGCTGCAGATTTCATCCAATCAAAGATGGAGCGAGTCGGCGAGGTACAACGCGGAGGCCGGCATCGAGTACGGCAAGTCTCTGCTGATGGCCGTGCCCGGCGACTGGGCCACCATTCTTCCCGTCGCGAGACCGCTGGGTTCGGCGTGGGCGCCGACTACGTGGGCCGGCACTGCGGCCACGGGAACCCCCCTCCTCGGGCGCGCCACCAGGAACTTCGAGAACTGGAAGTGCGACAAGCGGGGCTACGGCATGGGCTACGGAGTGGTCTTTGACGACGGCGGCGCGGCGGGGCCGGAAGAGTACCGGTCTCAGATCGGAGGCGCCACTTTGAACGGGGCCTTCACGCTGTGGGTGCGGAGGCCGGTGGCGTGGGTGGACGGGCCGGACGCCGATACTTACCTTGGCGATGGAACGACCCTCCAGGACTACCCAAAGAACGACGCCCTCGTTCTCGTAGCGGAGGGCGTCGCTCCCTACGCGGGCTCTGGCGCCAACACCAATGCGTTCGCCGCGACCAATCGCGCGGTCTACACGATAGAAGTCGTGTTGTCCCGAGGCGCCACCACGACCGGCGAACAGTCCGGCTGCGGCCAGCGCCAGGGACAAGCGGGTAGCGCCGCCTCCGGCGGCAACACGGCCAGCTGCGTGGCGATCACGAGCGGCACCCAGATTACCGAGGCCCTCACCGGTGTTGCCGGCGTCGGCACCGGCGCCCTCAAGTAGCTCAAGGCAAACGACAATGGAAAACATAATGACCAGCAACACCCGTCCCGAGCACACTCGCCGTCTGGGCCGAACCCTTGGCCTCGGCCTGGGCCTCGCCCTCCTCGGCAACCTCGGAGATCGAGCATTTTCGGCGTCGGCCGCCAACAGCGGTATCGATCCTCTGCAAGTGCTGGACCTCCAGATCCGAAATAACGCCATCGTGATCCTCGACAGCTCGGGTTCCATGCGCGATTCCACGGAGTATGCCGTCGCGGGCGGCAACGCGACCACCTTCGCCGCGCTCGAACTTGTCGGCGACGACGCGAAATCCAAGATGGCGAGCGCCAAGCAGGTGCTGAAGAAGATCATCAAGAACAACGAGACCAAGGTCAGCTTCCAGTTCGGCCGCTACGAGGAAGGCACCAGCTACGGCTTTCCGGGAGACGGCACAAACTATTACCTCTACACCTGCTCCACCGTCGCCACCGCCCCCGAGGTAGCCTGCACCGCTGCCGCGGCGAACTTCGCGTTCGCGGTTTCGAGCCTTTCACGCACGACGTCGGACTCCAACACCGGCAACTTGCCAGCACCTCCCGCAGCCGTCGGAACCAGCGCAACGTTCTACGCACTGTACAGCACGGCCTATCGGGTCAACCACCACTACAAGGTGCAAAGCAACAACACCGCTCTGTGCGCGACCAGCGGGGACACCGTCATCTCGACGGGAGCCTGGGTACAGCCGCTGAATCCGAACGACTGGAACGACCCCAACGCCGCCGGCTATACCGGCCCCCCATTCATCGAAATAGAGAGATTCGGCAACACCGGTTGCACCGGCGCGTCCACGACCGCTCGCTTCTACTTCCGCGGCGGCGAGTGGAACAAGGGAAACACCGGCGGGTCATGCGGCGGCTTCAAATCGCTGGCGCCGCTCGCCGACTGCTCCGTCAACTCTCAGTTGACTCTCGTCGCCCCGTTTGTGGGTCCTGAGGTTGTGCCGACCACAGTCAATAACGACACGGCCACCAACCTGCGGCCGGCCGCGTCCCAAACCATCAGGGCGTCGGGCTTCACGCCCATAGCCGAGACCCTGATCGACATCAAAACCATCTTTACCTTGGACAAGGATCTGGTCCTCGCGGGAAACCAGACGCCGCTGTGGACGACAATTTCCGCGCAGACTCCGGTGAAACAGCGAACGTTCGTCATCTTCCTTACAGACGGCGACGACACTTGCAGCACCAACACCGGTTCCGGCGGCACCTCCCTCAACAATGCTCTTCGCTCCGCTCATAAGGCGCAGGTGCTCCGGCAGGGGATCGCGAATTCCGGCGGCGCCGGCATCGTGGATCCAGCCAGCAAAGTGGAGGTCTTCATGGTGGCCTTCGGCGGCGCGGTTTCGCCTGAAATCAACTACGTCGCCTGGGGCGGCAGCGGCATGGTTCGCCCCGATACCGGCCCCTCGCCGGCCACCGCCGCCACGCAGTGGGCGGCAGCACCCACGCAGACGGACCGGAACAATTGCACCACGTGCCGGGACGCCCTGCCCGCGGCTGACACATCTCAACTCGAGCAGGCCCTGCAGGCCGCGATTGACGTCGGAAGCGCCAGCGGCGAATTCTCCGACCAGCAGTCGGTCACGGAGACAGTGTTCGAATTTGCCGCGAGTCCTTTGGCGCAGACGAGATACGACACCACCGTCCCTCTCCTCCTGCAGTCGACCTTCGAGTTGCCGAATTACACGGGACACCTGAATGCGTTCACCCGCGGCGCCGGGGCCACCTCCGTCCAGCGGTACGACGCCGCCCAGAGGCTCCAGGATCGGCTTGAAGACGTCACCACGGGTATGGGGCCGACGACCGTTTATACCTTCGACCAACTCCACAATAACGCCGGCGGATCTTCCAACGGTACGCTTTTTACCAATCCCCCCCCGAACCTCAAGTCCAATGGCATGAAGATCAAGCGCCGCATCTTCACCACCACGCAAAACGGGGTCAATACTGCCTACACGCCGGCCAATCTACTGAGTGCCAACTTCCCCGCCCTTGCCGCTGGCGGAGGCGGCTTCCAGACCGTGGCACTCTGGCCGCCGACTACCGGAGCCGGCAACAACACCGTCGTGGCGCCGAACCCGGCGTCCGACCTTGGGGTCAAGGGCATTCTGGACACCGCGATGGGATTCGATGCGCTCACTACCGTTGCCCAGGTGCAATCCGCGGTTCCGGGCGCTTGTCAGACCGCCGTCCTCCCAAGCCCCGTCGTCTTTGTCGATTGCACGTCTGCGACCGCCGGGGTCGCATTGGCCAGGGCCAAGCGGGAGGCCAGGGAAATCGTTCTGGCGTATATCGCGGGCGCCAGGCTTGTGACGAGCGGAGGCCTGCCGGTTCGAACCGGCAGTACCGGCCCAGCCGCGAGCAGGAATCAGCTGCAGTACGTTGTCCGACCATGGGTTGTGGCGGAATCAACCCTCGCCGCGCCGGGAATCGTGACGCCGCCCTTGTTCGCGGGTCCGCTCGCCGGCGATCTGGGGGCCACCGAATACGGGTACTACCGTGACGGCCTCAGGACGACCACTGGGACTCCGATCGACAACATCATGAAGGGCCTGGGTCTTCGAAATCCCGACAAGAAAGGCGCGAACGACTCCCAGTCCAGTCTGGACGCTCAGGTCAACCTCAAGCCGGTCATGAGCGTTACTTACCACTCGACCAACCAGGGCCTCCATGCCTTCAGGTCTGGACCGTGCCCCAGTGGCGCGCAAGTGTCGGGTATCGGCTCTACGTCCCTCGGGTGTCAGAGTGCTCCGGGTGGTCCGGAGATCGGCGGCGAGGAATTGTGGGCCTTCGTTCCCTACGACCTTCTCGCCAAGCTTCCCGCCCTCACCAAGGTCCAGTCCCGTGCGAACAAGCAGTATCTTCTGGCCTCGCCGGTTCGGTTCGGCGATGTCTTCGTGCGGGGCACCGCCAATGTACCCGCCGGCGCCTCGGTCACGGGTACGGTCACTGGCGTCTGGCGGACGCTCCTGTACTTCGGCCGCGGCCAGGGAGGCAAGTACTACAGCGCCCTCGACATCACCACGCCTGGTCCGTTCACCAGACACTCCCTTGATACACAGCCCCCGGTGGTGGTCTGGAACCGTGGAAACCCGGACACCAACCTGGGACTCCCAGCCGGGGTCAATGGAGCTGTCAACAGCCGCACGCCCGCCGACTACGCGGCGTATCTGAAGATGGGCGAGACCTGGTCTGTGCCCGCCCTCGGTTATGTGCAGGCGGCTTCCTATCCGACTTCCACGCAGCCGGTGGCAGGAACGGACTTCGTCCTGTTCACCGGATCCGGATATTCCGACACAGTTGGGGAAGGAAAGACGTTCTTTGTCCTCGATGCGCTCACCGGCGATCTGGTCAGGTCGTACGACATTGCTGACGGGTCCCCCGCGGCCCTGCCCGCGGCGACTCCCCCCTTGCCCTCGCCGACGCCGCCCACCGTGCTGACGAATTTCCTGGTGGCCTCGCCGGTTGTGTATGCGCAGAACCCCGCGCCTGATGCCAACTACAAACTGAACAGCCCGTCCGGCTACCTGTTCATCGGCAACGCCGCCTCGATCAAGGCCAAGAACGTCTACTTCGGAGATCTGCACGGCCGCATCTGGAGGTTTGACGCCACTCTCGGCGCCGCCGCGACCAATACCCCGGTCGCCATCTTCACGGCCCCGACGGCCGCCGACGGAAACCAGCCGTTCGCCACCGCGGTCAGCATTGTGCAGAACCGGCCCAACTACACGGTCCCCACAGACCCTGGGGAAATCCTGATCTACGCCGAGGCGGGTCATGATCGCCGCGTCCCCGTCAACCCGACCAAGCCCTTCAAGGCCTATGCCTTCAAGGACACCGGCACCAACACCGCCACCGTGATGTTCACCCAGGACTTCATGGCGAACTTCCGAGGCACCGTCCAACCCGCCACGGCGTTCACCCTCACCGCGGGCGGGCTTCCCGCGAACCCGGTGGTGTTCTACGCCGGGGTGAAGTTCAACCCCCCCAATCCTCCTCCGCCATGCGTCTCGAGCTTTGACAGCGTTCTGTTCGCGTTCAAGGGTGTGACCACGGTTCCCGGGGCTTCGCCGGTTGCCGCCTTCAACCTCAGCACCGGAAATGACGCGTTCATCACCATCGTCGGCGCCAAGATCAACGCGATCCGAGTCTCCCCGACTGAAGGAAACCTTGTCGTCGATCAGGGACTGAATGCCCAGAACGCTCCTCCGCCCCCGGGTGTGCCGCAGCCCCCGGTAGCGACGTCCTCTTCGAGCAGTCTTGTCTATCAGGGCCTCACGCCGGGAACCCTGCCTTACAAGGAGCTGTCTGCCACCAACGTGCCCTACCGGATCGGGTCCTCGGTGTGCCGAACGGAGTACTGACAGGGAATCCAACCAGCCGCTTTCCAAAAGGGGGCGTTCGGGATTACGCTTCAGGTTCAAATGGCCTCGAATTTCCGAACCTGCCCCCAATGTTCGACCAGGAATCGGCTCGACAAAGAGTTCTGCGTCAAATGCGGCGAGCCACTCGAAGGCGTCAAGGCCGGAGACGCGACCGCGGCCAAGAAGGGGAAGCCCGGTTTTCTGATCACTGCAGAAGGGGAGGAGGCGCAGAGCCCCTTCGTCCCGCTGGTCTTCCTGATCCTGACTCTTGGCGTGGCCTTCGCCGCATGGCGGACCCTGAAGAATGCCGACGACGTCACGCCGACCGCCGCGGCGCCGGCCCCCGTGGTGCAGCCTTCTCTCCCGCCGGTGGTGGCCGTGCAGATGGCGCCCGGCGTCCAGGCCTACACCGCCGGGACGGCCGCCCTTCGCGCTCAAGACTTTCCCACCGCGATCCGATTGCTCCGCGAAGCCGTGGCCGCGGCGAACAAGCCGGACTATCGGCTGGCTCTCGCTGAGGCCCTCGAGAAGTCGGGCTCCACCACGGAGGCCCTCGCCGAGTACGAAGCTGCGGCAGGGCTCGATGCCGCGAATGCCCGCTACACCAGCGAACGGGCCAAAGCCCTCAACCGACTAGGTCGCAATACCGAGGCAATCCGTGTCTACCAGGCGGCGCTGCAGATTGACCCTGACAATCTGGCGAACCTGAGAGAACTGACCAGCCTGCAGACGCGCGCCAACGATTTCGCCGCGGCGCTGCCTCACCTGGTGAAGATCGTTCAGCTCCAGCCCGACGATATGGCGGCGAAGCAGAATCTGGGCCGGGCTCTCGAAGCGGCTCGGGATCTTGAAGGGGCGGCCAAACAATACCGGGACGTCGTTTCCGCCATGCCCTCGGCAGATATCACCCGAGCGTTGCTGTCCGACGTTTTGATGAAACAGAATCGCCCTGACGAAGCCCTGCAGTTGCTGGAGGCGGGCATCAAGGTCGACTCGAACTCAGCGATCATGTACCGGGAGAAGGGCCGTATCCTCGACCGCCAGGGGCGCAACGCGGATGCGGTTATCGCCTACCAGGAATATGTCCGGCTCGCCCCCGGCGCCTCGGACCTTCGAGCGTTCACCGCGCGGATCGAACAACTCACCGCCATGGCGGAGCAGTAAGGGTCGGCCCCCATGCTGTTTTCGATTCGCAGTCACCGTCCCCTGACCCTCGCGTTGCTCGGGGTTTTGCTGTCCTCGCTGGCTCAGGCCCAGGATCTGGCCACACTCGCGAAGAAAGAGAAGGAGCGCCGGGCCAAGGTCACAAGGCCCGTGAAGGTGCTGACGGAGGACGACGGCAAGGAAGCAGGTGCCAAGGGCACGGGCTCGGTGACCGCACTCCCGGGCGAGGCAACCACGCCCCCCGGGGGCGGCGTCGAGAAACAGGCGGAGAGCGATTCGCCCGAAAATCAGCAGGCGAAATGGAAGAAGCGCGGAGACGCCGCCCGCGCGGCCGTCGCGAATGCCGAGAAGACTCTCGCGCAGATGGAGCGGGACCTCGCCGCCCTTCGGTCCGACATGACTCAGGTGTCAGCCGCGGATGCTCAGGACCCCATGCGCCTGCAGAAGCGCGACGCTCGCGTCTTCGCGATGAACAAGCAGATCGAAGGCCAGAAGGCCGCCATCGTCGCCACGAAGAAAGCCCTGGCGGACTTCGAGGATGAGGCGCGCCGGAGCGGCGTGCCCGCGGGCTGGCTTCGATAGCTCTCCTGCTCCATCGCCTTCGAGGGCGTCATGATTGACGTGCTTCTCGTCGAAGACAAGGAGTCGCTTCGCAACGCGCTGACCAGGACCCTGGAGGCCCGCGGGCTTTCGGTTGAGCCCTGCGCCGACACCTACGAGGCCAAACGCGCGCTCGCCCGGGCCACCTTCGGCGTGGTCCTCACCGATTTGAAGCTCCCGGCCGGCAGCGGCTTCGACGTGCTTACCGCCGCGCTGAAGGCCGGGCCGGAGACCGACGTGATCGTCATGACCGCGTTTGGCTCGATCGAGGATGCGGTGCGCGCCATTCGCGAGGGGGCTTCCGACTTTCTGACCAAGCCGGTCGACACCGATCACCTCCTGATCCTGGTGGACCGCGCCCTGGAT
>JANMVV010000100.1:0-2673 GCA_031392925.1 Vicinamibacteria bacterium | reverse complement strand
GGGTAGCACCCCAGCCGCCACCGTAGATCATCGCCGCACCGGCTGCACTTCGTCATGGGCAGCCAGCTACGACGCCGATGGCGGCGGCACGGCTCGCCATGCGGTTGCCGTCATCGGGCAACGACCCGCACCGCACGAACTCTGAACGTTCGTGGGTCGTAGACAGTCCTTACCCGAACAACGGCCCCTCCCGCCGACGCATCAGCCGCCAATACGGCCTCACCCGGGACAGTTGCCCTCAAGGTCGCGGTCAGCCGCGTCTTGGGTGTCACCTGGACTACTGTCCCATCGCTGACGAGCCATGTGACTGCGGCCACTCGGTCTCCACAGTCGTTGCCGATCGTGATGGCGCTCAGAGTTACCTCCACGCTCTCGCCGACTGACATGACCGCGACCCATGATTGGTCAGGAAGGGGTTCGACCAGGCTCGCGAATCGACCATCGACGCTCCAGAAATAGTTGCTAACGCTGATCGCGTCGCAGCTCACGGGGGAGAAGCCGAAGTAGGGCCCGTCGGGACCAGCCATTGGGTGGCAACCCGCTAGCATCCCGAGCAGCAACACGCTCAACGGTCTCATCGTTCCGACATGTGCAATTTTCGTCATGGACTCTCTCCTCTGGAAGCCTCGCCACGAAGGTTCTGACCGATTCGAACGCTATCGACGCTATCGAAGGGAGGGAGAGGCCACCGGAGCCCGGTATGACGCTTGAGCCAGTGACACACGGCCGAGAGCTATTTCGCCTCGGAGCGGCAGGTGTGTCAAGGGGGGCCGCCTCGCTCTCCGACCCGCCCTCTTCGGCAGGCCGCGGCTATGACGCTCGCCGAACCGTCACAATGGCGCGAGGGAGGACACCCGCTAAGCCGTCACAGTCGCCAGGGGTCGCGCCAACGGAGGACTCCTAGCAACCTTCGCCGCCGCTCAACGGGTGCTCCAGGGTAAGGCACGGAATTCCTCAGGGCAGACTCGTGCCTCGAGCGGAGCGTGACCGGCAACGCCCTGCCCTTTCGCTCAGCGGTCTCCAGCCGGCCCTTCTCCTGGAACCCCGAGGAGTTGTCGCAGGTACGGCAACATGGCATCGGCCGCGAGCCGATGCCCCTCGGCGTTCGGGTGTTGATCGAAGGCCGAGACCCATAGGTCGGCAGCCCTCCGCCCGGCGAAGGCCGGACGGAGATCGAGAGTTGGGAAACCATGCTCGCGTCCGAACCGAATCAGCTCGTTCTGGACTCTCGTGAACGGGTAGGCGTCGTCCATATCGACAAGGATCGGGAAAACCACCAACCCGACCCGCGCGCCCGATGCCCTCCCGATCGACTGAATGGATAGCAGATTTCGTTGCGCGAGACGCCACTCTTCAGTCTGGCCAGGGTCTCCGAAGTAGGAATCCACGATGATCTTCGTGTAGCTGGCGGAGATGGTTGAGCGATCCACGGCGTCCTGCCATCTTCGGAACAGGTACGAAACTCTGTAGAGAAGGGAGGCGCGATTGTGGCCCACGATCTTGTTTCGGATGGGATCGAAGAACGCGCCCATGGAGGAGGATCGGGTCCCGTCGCGCAAAAAGAACACCACCACCACCGCATCGGGCTCGAACGATTCTTTGACCTTCAACAAGAGGTCAATCCACTGACCAGTCAGGCTGGCAGGGATACCTCCGTTCAGAACCTCAACCCTGATTCCCCGACCGGCGTATTCAGCATTGAGCCTGCTCTCGACCAGTTCGGCGAACACGGCGGAGCCGTCGTCGATGCCCCGGCCGAAGGTAAAGGAGTCGCCCAGGAACAGGATGCGTCGTGTGTTCGGCGGCTTGTGCGCCGGATATTCCACGTCACGAAGGCCAAACGAGTTGAGGCGAGTGGTGTCTTTGGATTCTTCCTTGACTTGATCGGCGATGAGCCTCTCATACCAAGGTCCGGTGTAGGTGACCCTCGCGACCGTCTCAGCCAGAAGGACTCCAGCTAATGAGCCCGCTCCGAGGAGGGCAACGCGCCAGAGCCAATGCGGCACGCGGGCTTCGTGCGACGCCTACTTGGGGTGACTCGTTCGACCCGAACCCGAAGCGCTATCGGATCGCCACAATCACCATGTCGAGCGGCTTGCCGCCGGTGTTCTTGGATTCGTGCGGCACCCCTCGGCCGATGAACTGCGCGTCGCCCCGCGCCCACGCCGTCTTCGCGGGCTTGCCGTCGATCGAAAGCGACAACTGCGCGGCGGAAAGCGAGATCACCACCTGGTCGAAGTCGTGCTTGGTGCCGGCCGGTTCTGCGAAAGTTGGCCCGGCCGTCGACCGGTAGGCCATGGCCCGCGGTCCTTCGGCCAGGACTTTCATCGTCATGCCCGGGCGGGACGCGGGCAGGGCTGCGGTGCCCGCCGCGCTGGCCTTGAACTCAACCAGAACCGCGGTCAGTGGGGCCTTGCCGATGTTGGTGGGGGTATGCGTGCCGGCGGGCGTGTACATAGCCGACTCATTGGCCATATCGACATCCTGGGACTTGCCGTCCGGCGTCGCGAACCGGACTTTCGAGTCCCCGAGCACGACCACGAGAGCGTCCGGATGTTGATGCACCTTGCTCGTGGCGCCGGCGGGATAGCTAATCGACAGCACACGCACGCTCGGATTCTCGAACATGACCTTGTAATGCGCAGGATCGGCCTTCGCCGCGTCTTGCGCGGA
>JANMVV010000075.1:0-8079 GCA_031392925.1 Vicinamibacteria bacterium | reverse complement strand
CCCATCAGGAAGGACTTGGAGAGGAAAAGGTCCCAGTTGTTGGTTGCGGCCGTCCTCAGGAAGTTCCGGCCCGAATCGAGGCCCAGGGTTCCAGGCTTCGGGATGGTGACCGCGGCGGTGTTGAACTGCCGATACGGGTCGCTGCTGTTGCCGCTGCCGGGATCGCCGATCAGAACGACGCGGGCCGGAGCGGTGGTGGCCGTGCCCAGGAGGTTCTGGGAACCGATACCGGGGATCGCGACGGTCAGGTTATACGGCTGGCCCGACTGGTAGCGGTAGACACCCGAGATCTGCCAGTTGTTGAGGACCTGGCCGAGCACGCCCGTTGAGTGGGTCTTGGGGATCTCCCATACGAAGCTCCCGATGAAGTTGTGCGGACGGTCGAAATCGAGAGGTCCCCAGTTCGCCTGATGCTGGTTCCCGTCAATGCGCGGTGTATCGAACGAGGTCAGATTGTTGTTGTTGTCGTTGCTGACCGTGCCCATCGCCTTGCTGTATGAGTAGCTGACGTTCAGCTGCAGGCCGTCCTTGAAACGACGGTTCAGGGACGCCTGGACGGAGTTGTAGTTCGAACTCGCTGAAGGCTCCGCGATGCGGATGTCTCCATAGCCCTTGTAGGGGCGCATGAGGTCGTTAGGCAGCGCCGCCGACCCGGGAGTGGCCGGATTCTGGGCCAGCGTCGGGTCCTGGTTCTGGGGAAGAAAGGCGGCGCCATACGGAACGGAGTTGAGGTTCCGCGCCTGCAGTTGGTTGTGGGCGACCGAGCCGACGTAGGAGATGTCGAGCGCGGCCGACCAGGGCAGCTTCACCTGGAAGCCAATGTTGTATGCGTAGGTCGTTGGAAGCTTGCCGCTGCGGTCATAGGCCACGAGCGAGGGCGCACCGAGCACAATGTTGTTCGGATTGATGTCCTGAAGGCGGCCATTGTTGAAGGTCGGGGACAGCGTCGTGGGTGGGTTACCGAGCAGGTCGAAGACGGAGTTCCCCTGCGACCGGTCGTAGAAGGCGCCCGCGCCGCCACGCACGATCCAGCTGCCCTGGCCCGAAACGTCGTAGGTGAATCCAAAACGAGGTGCGACGACGGTTGAACTCGGGTAGAGAGTGTCCTCGATCCCGCTGCCGGCCTGGAATACGCCGTTCAGCAAAGAGCCGGTGTTCGGCACCAGGCGCCCGATGTAGACGGCGGGCTGGGTCAGCCCGGTCGCCCGGTCCACCGCCACGCGGGTGCCATTCGCGTCAAGGCCGGGGTAATAGAGCCGCGAGGCCTTGGCCGGGTCGTACTTCTCGGGGACGAAATTGGCGGTTTGATTCAGAGTGTCGTGCTGGGGGACCATGTGGTAGAAGCGGATGCCGTAGTCGAGGGTAAGCCTCGAGTTCGCCTTCCAGTTGTCCTGCAGGTACGCCTCGATATTCTTGTAAGTGAAGTTACCGATGAAATAGCCAGAGGCCTGGTTGTAGGTCTGGTAGACGCCGGTGATCGCGTTGGCGAAGGGGAAGCCGGTGTCAAACGGGTTGGCGGCGTCGTTGGTGAAGTTCACGTTCCCGTTGGCGTTCGAGAAACTGCTCTGCGGCTTCAGGCTTTGCTGATAGTAGAGGCCCCCCTTGGCGGTGTGCGAGCCCATAAGCTTGGTGATGCTCGCAACCGCGTCCTTGGTCGTGTTGAAGTTGTAGAAAGGGGCATTGTTCGTACCCAGATTGGGGGCGTTCGCGACCCGACCGCCGTACTGGAACCGGGGCGGCATGTCGAGCTGCACCGCGTTCGGGTAGATCATCGGGAACGCCGACAGGCCCAGGGTCGACTTGGTGAACTTGGTCGGGTTCGATTGATCGGGGAGGATGTTGATCGAGTTGTGGCTGTAACCCAGGGTCACCTCGACGAAGGTCGTGCTGTTCAGCGATCCGGACGCGTTCATTGAATAGCCCCGGCGCGGAAAGAGGTAACTGATCGAGTAATCGGGCAGGTTGGAAGCCAGAACGAAGGATCCGTACGGCAACAGGCGATCGCTCTTGTTGTTCAGGATCTTGCCGTTGACGCGCCACTTGTCGTTGATATTCCAGTCGAGGCGCAGCAGATCCTGGCGCTCCGGCTGACTGGTCGCCTGCTGAGTGAAGTAGTTGAATCCCTGGCTGAGGGTTCCATCCGAGTTCGCCACCGGGTACATCTTCAGGATGTTCACGCCCAGCGGGTAGAGGCGGCTCTGGGGAATTTTGCCGATGACGCCGCCGTCCTGGAAGCAGCCGCGGGTGTCCGTAGCGGTGCAGGGCAAGCCGGTGGTGTAGTCACGGATATAGGGGAACAGGTTGCCGGCGTTATCCCGGGTCTGCGAGAAGTCGCCCGCGCGCTCCAGCGCGGTGGGCACGCGGACTCGCTGGGGCGTGGTCTGGGGGTTCAGCCGATGCTGGTATTCCTGGCTCAGGAAGAAGAACAGTTTGCTCTTGTCCTGGTTGAACTTGCCCGGGATAAAGACCGGGCCGCCGAGAGTGAAGCCGAGGTCCCTCTGGTCGAGCGGCGGAACGATCGAATAGGGCAACTGGTTACCCTGGAGATCCCTGCCCGGGGTGTGGCCGTTGATCCAGGTGTTGGCGTTGAGGCTGTCATTGCGACGGTAGGCGTAGGCCGATCCGTGGAAGTCCCGCGATCCGCTCTTGGTGACGGCGCTGATCTGAGCCCCGACGGAGCGGCCGTACTCGGCCTGGTAGTTCGAGGTGAGGATCTTGACCTCCTGCACCGAGTCCATACTGACCGCCACCATCGGACCGCCGTTGTTGCCGGTATCGATGTCGGTGACGCCGTCGAGCTGGACGTTGTTGGTGCTCGGGCGCTGTCCGTTGGCGCTCAGGTTCTGGGATTCGACCCCGGCGGTGTTCGACACCCCGTTTGCGACCACTCCGGGTGCGAGGAAAGCCATGTTGAAGAAACCACGGCCGTTGACCGCGAGCTTCTGCATGCTCTCGCCCGTGACCGCGAAGGATCGCTCGGCGCTCTGGGTCTGCAGTATTACCTGGGCATCGGCCACGACGCTGACCGTCTCGGCGAGGCCGCCCAACTCGACCGTGATGGTGCCTATCGCCACGCGGTCGTTGGCGTTGACGACCACCTTCGTCCTCACCGCCTGCTTGAACCCGTCAGCTTTGACCACCAGCGTGTAGGTCCCCGGGGGCAAGCTGACCGACACGAAGTCCCCGGCCTTGCCGACGGTGGCGGTGTAAACGGTGCCCCGCTGATCGCTGGTGAGGGTCACGGTCGCGGTGGGCATACCGGAGCCCTGCGGGTCTTTCACGGTTCCGGAGATGGTTCCGCTCGTCGTCTGGGCGGCCAGGGGCAAGGCGCTCATGGCTACGAAGGCAATGGCCACCAGCGCTCCAGTGAACCTTCCAAGGTAGTGTCCGGCGAGAGTCGATTGACAACGGCCTCTCACTTCGTGGTCAGCGTTTTGCTGCATGGAATCTCCTGAAATTGGTGGCCAGTCTTTGACGGGGGTCGGAGCCCAGCCCGACATCGTCGAGCCGAACGCGTACTCCCTGTTTGACCCAGAGAGTGACAAACTTAAGATTCTTCTACCCCCGTTGGTGCATGGAAGTCAACTGTTTTTCTCATCGCCTTTCTTCGAGGTTCTTTTTGAGCTAGATGTCGATGGTCTTCCTCCAAGAAAGATCTGCTTCTCACTTTTGGCGGTCGGCCTTGCCGGGCCAGCCACGGCGCAACCCGGTCCAGCGCTCGCCGCCGAGCACGTGACGGAGCTCAGAGCAACGACAAACTTCGTGGGTAGTTTCGGATCAAGCGCGCGCAGACTCCGGCGTGGCGCGCTGGGATCCCTTGCCACTTGACCAATATGTGGGGAGGGCAGCCATGGTGACGCGTCGACTAACATCGGACTCAGGACACCCTATGAACCTCCTGCGACTGGTCAGTGTTCTTTGCGGTTTGACCGCCCTGTCTGCGAACTCGCTGAGCGCTCAGGCGCCGCCACCCTCCCCATCTCCTTTCGCCCCGGCCCCTCCCGCAAACCCCTTCCAGCTCAGTCCCGAGGAGCGCGCGCGTCTGGACCAGCTCGAGCGCGAAGACCACGCCGACATGATGAAGCAGCTGGAAATCACGAAGCTCCGTCCGGGCGCGAACGGCCGGGCGGCCATCGGCGAGCCGGGCGCCGCCAACTACGATCCGGCGCTGGCGAACCCCTATCCGGATTGGCCCGAGGTCCTCACGCTGAAGGACGGACTCAAGGTCACGAGCGCCGACACCTGGTGGAAGAAACGGCGTCCGGAGATCGTTGAGGATTTCGAGCGCGACGTCTACGGCCGCGTGCCCAGGGATGTACCCAGGGTCGCGTGGACGGTGGCCGAGTCCACGGAGACGACGATCGGCGGCCAGCCGGTCTTTGCTCGGCGCGTGGTCGGGCACGTCGACAATTCCGCCTATCCCGAGATTTCCGTAGACATCAAGATGGCGGTCGTGCTGCCCACAAACGCCAACGGGCCGGTACCCGTTTTGATCATGTTTGGCGGCGGCAACATGCCTGGCGATCCGGTATTTCGCTTCCCCGGCGCGCCGGAGCCTGAAGCACCCCCGTCCACCGATCAGCTCATCGCGGCGGGCTGGGGCTATGTCTCGCTCAGCACCGCGAGCATCCAGGCCGACAACGGCGCCGGTCTCACCGCGGGCATCATCGGGCTCACGAACAGAGGCAAGCGCCGGACGCCCGAACAGTGGGGATCGCTCCGTGCCTGGGGCTGGGGCGCTTCGCGCGCGCTCGACTACCTCGAGACCCTGCCCGCGGTGAACGCCAGGGCCGTGGGCATTGAAGGCGTTTCACGCTATGGCAAGGCCGCCCTCGTCACCATGACTTTCGAGCCGCGTTTCGCGATGGTTCTGGTCGGATCGTCCGGTGAAGGCGGCGCCAAGCCTCACCGCCGTAACTTCGGAGAGCAGGTCGAAAACCTCACGGGATCCGGCGAGTACCACTGGATGGCCGGCAACTTCCTGAAATACGGAGCGGCCGAGGCGTCGTTTGGAAGCAAGAACGCGAAGGACATCCCCGTCGATGCGCACGAGCTCATTGCTTTGTGCGCACCGCGCGCCACCTTCATCAGCTACGGCGTCCCGGACAAGGGCGACGCGAACTGGCTCGACCAGCAGGGCAGCTACATGGCCACGGTCGCGGCGGGTCCCGTCTTCCGATTGCTCGGCGCGCGCGACATCGGCGTAACCGAGGACTACCGAAACGCCAGGATGCCGCCTCACAACACGAGCCTCCTCGATGGCGAACTCGCTTGGCGTCAGCACGACGGCGGGCACGAAGATCGTTCGAACATGAGCTTCTTCATCGCCTGGGCGAACCGGCTGCTGCCATACACCCCACCCCCCGTCCCCGCCGACCAATCCAGAATGCGCGCCGATCGAAACTCCCATGTCGCCCACCAGCAGCTTCAGGCCAAGGCGAGGAGTGGGGGTATCGACGTCTATTTCGAAGGTGACTCCATCACCCGCCGCTGGGGTGCGCTCGACTATCCGGACTTCCTTGCCCACTGGACGAAGAGCTTTTACGGCTGGAACGCTGCCGACTTCGGCTGGGGCGCCGACCGGACCGAGAACATCCTCTGGCGCCTGGAAAACGGCGAACTCGATGGCGTCAACCCCAAGGTCATCGTGATCCTCGCCGGCACCAACAACGTCGGCCGGGAAGCAGGCGATGAAGCCAGGGCGGCTGACGTCGCTCGCGGCATCTCCGCCATCGTAGAGGCGTGCCGAAAAAAGGCGCCCGCGGCCACCATCGTCCTCACCGCCATCTTCCCGAGGAATGACAACCCCGCCGTGATGCCGACCATTGACCGCATCAACCTGAGCCTCGCGAAAATGGCGGATGGAAAGAGCGTGCGGTTCCTCAATGTCAACTCTCAGCTCGCCGACGCCACGGGCGTCTTGTACGAGGGGATGATGGTGGACGGGCTTCATCCGAGCCTGAAGGGCTACGGAGTCTGGTTTGCTGGCCTCAAGCCCATACTCTTGGAGCTGCTGGGCCCGCCGGCCGCTACTGACCATGCTCCGGCGGCCACGGGCGACCCCAGCGCGATCCCGAAAGGCCGGTAAGTCACTGGACCTTGTAGTCGGAAGTGCAGGTCGCCGGGACCTCCGCGCTCCTCAAGCCGCTCCCTTAGCCTCGACGAACAGCGAATAGATCGACTGGCTCGCGGCCATGAAGAGTCGATTCCCCTTCTCGCCGCCGAAACACAGGTTCGCGCAAATCTCGGGCAGCTTCACGAAGCCGATCCGCGTGCCGTCCGGTGAAAACACATGCACGCCGTCGAAGCCCTCGCCGCCCCAGCCGGCCGCGGCCCAGAGGTTCCCATCGGTGTCCACCCGGATGCCGTCGGCCCCCCCGCTCTTTCCGCGGAACTCCATCCGAGCGAAAGCGCGTGTCCCGGCGAGACGCTTCCCGTCGATGACATCGAAGACCTGAATGCCGTGGGTCGGACCGTCTCCGGTGTCGGCGACATAGAGCCTCTTGTAGTCCGCGGAAAAGCAGAGGCCGTTTGGTTTGGCGAGGCTGTCGTCGACCTTCGAAAGCGCGCGGGTGGCGGAATCGATTCGGTAGATCGCCTCCTTGATCTCGAGCGCGCCCTTGTGTCCCTCGTAGTTCCCCATGCTGCCGTAGCCCGGATCCGTGAACCAGACCCCGCCATCCGGATGCACGACCACATCGTTCGGCGCGTTGAAGGGTTTGCCCTCGAAGCGGTCGGCGAGGACGGTCACACTGCCGTCGTGCTCATAGCGCACCACCCGGCGATTGCCGTGCTCGCAGGAAATCTGACGTCCGGTGCGGTCGAAGGTATTCCCGTTGGAGTTTCCCGAGGGACGTCTCATCACGCTGACGTGACCGTCTTCCTCGATCCATCGGTACTGCACGTCGTTCGGGATGTCGCTCCACACGAGGTACCGGCCGACCGCGTTCCAGGCCGGACCCTCCGCCCAGGCGAGACCCGTGAAGAGCCTCGTCACCGCGGCGTTTCCCAGTTTGTACTTGGCGAATCTCGGATCCAGGACCTCGATCGAAGGATCCGGATACCTCACCGGAGTCTTGCCGCTCCAGTCGCGTTCCTGCGCCTCCGCCGAGGAAAGAGCGGCACTCGTGAGTGCTACACCTGGAAGAACTCCGGTCACGAAAGTCCGTCTCTTGATTTCGTTCATGGGACTTCGAACTATATTTGAATCACCTAAGCGCGCAGGACTCAAGGAGGCTCAATATGAAAGCAATGCGTCTTGGAATGTTCGCCAGGGCCGCACTCGCGGTGGCGCTGATCACGCTCGCCAGCGCTCGATACAGACCGGCTCCAGTGCACGCTCAAGGAGAGACGCCCGGGTATCGGAATCTCGATCTCTCCTTCGAGGTTCGTGCTATCGACCTCGTCTCGCGCATGACCGCGGATGAAAAGATCTCGCAGCTCATGAACAACGCGCCTGCGATCGAGAGGCTGGACGTCCCCGCCTACGAGTGGTGGAATGAAGCCCTTCACGGGGTTGCGCGCGCGGGCGGGGCCACGGTCTTCCCCCAGGCCATCGGTCTGGCCGCGACCTTCGACCTCCCCCTGATGCACGAGGTCGCCAACGCGATCAGCGACGAAGCCCGGGCCAAGCACCAGGAGTTCGAACGCCGCGGCGAACGGCGCCGCTATCAGGGCCTCACCTTCTGGTCGCCGAACATCAACATCTTCCGCGACCCGAGGTGGGGTCGAGGCCAGGAGACCTACGGCGAAGACCCATACCTCACCTCCCGGATGGGCGTCGAATTCGTAAAGGGCCTGCAAGGCGATGACCCGAAGTACTTGAAGGTCGTGGCCACGGCCAAGCACTTCGCGGTGCACAGCGGCCCCGAGGCCGACCGTCACCACTTCGACGCCCGCCCGACCGAGCGCGATCTCTTCGAGACCTACCTCCCCGCGTTTCAAGCCCTGGTCCAGGAGGGAAAAGTCGCGTCCGTGATGGGTGCCTATAACCGCATCAATGGCGAGTCGGGTTCAGCCTCCCAGCGTTTGCTTCAAGACATCCTGCGGCGCGACTGGGGCTTTTCGGGCTACGTCGTT
>JANMVV010000065.1:0-2651 GCA_031392925.1 Vicinamibacteria bacterium | reverse complement strand
CTCGCCTCGTCCCGCAAGCGCCCCGATCTTCTGGTCCCACTCGCTGATGGCGGTCCGGCTGGTCGCGGCCACCGCACTCATGCGCGGCCGCGGGTCGGTGGCCGGCCCCTGCATCATCCCCATTCCAAACGCCGCGAGCGTGAAGCCCGCGCGTAGCCTGTTTTTCATTAGATGCCTCCCTGGTCCTCGTTCATCCGGCAATGTACCTTGTTTGGGTACGCAGCGTCACGTAGCGTGGAGGGACGGATGGCTGGGTAGTGGGGGGGCACGGACCTGCGGAAGGTCATGAATGCGCGCGCGGTTGCCCTGCGAATGCCCTGCGGTATTTGGGGATCCGATTTCGTAGAATCGCCGGCCTAGAAGCCCGCCAAATGACCTCCATGCCTTTTTTTGTGGTCTCGACCCGAAAGCCATGCATGCTCGAATGGCGAGCGAAGAACCAATCAAGGATCAAAGAAAAGGCTCATGACTGAAGCGGAACGTTTTGTCGACGAGACGGCCGGATGGCTCATGCCGGATCGCATTCACTGGTGCGACGGGTCGGAGGAGGAGGATGCCCGCCTCAAGTCCCAGATGCTGGCCGATGGCACGCTCATCCAGCTCAACGACAAAGTGGTCCCGAACTCGTTCCTGCACCGCTCCCACCCTTCTGACGTCGCCCGCACCGAGCATCTGACCTATATCTGCTCCGAGAAGAAGGAAGACGCCGGCCCCACCAACAACTGGCTCTCGCCCAAGGAGGCGAAGGAGAAGGCCGATCCTCTCTTCCGCGGCGCCATGAAGGGCCGCACCATGTACGTGGTCCCCTACGTGATGGGCCCGCTCGCCTCGCCCTTCTCAAAGGTGGGGATCGAGGTCACGGACTCCGCATACGTGGTCGCCAACATGCGGATCATGACCCGCATGGGCAAGGCCGCGCTCGAGCATCTCGGCGCCTCGGACGACTTCGTTCCCGGCGTGCACTCGATCGGCGACCTTTCGCCCGACCGTCGCGCCATCATGCATTTCCCCGAGACCAAGACCATCTGGTCGGTGGGGTCGGGCTACGGCGGCAACGCGCTGCTCGGCAAGAAGTGCTTCGCGCTCCGCATCGCCTCGACCATGGCCCGCGACCAGGGCTGGATGGCCGAGCACATGCTCATCCTCGAGCTGACCCTGCCCTCGGGTGAAGTCCACTACATCACCGCGGCCTTCCCGTCGGCCTGCGGCAAGACCAACCTCGCCATGCTCGTCTCGCCCCTCGAGGCTCAGGGCTACAAGGTTCGCACCATCGGTGATGACATCGCCTGGCTCCGTCCCGGCCCCGATGGCCGCTTGTGGGCGGTCAATCCCGAGGCCGGCTTCTTCGGCGTGGTCCCGGGCACGAGCTACCAAACCAACCCGAACGCGATGAAGACCATCACCCACGACACGATCTTCACGAACGTTGCGGTGGACGGAAACGGCGTGCCCTGGTGGGAAGGGAAGGACAAGAACCCGCCCCCGGGCATGATCGACTGGCAGGGCAAGCCCTGGAACGGCACGGGCAAGGCCGCGCATCCGAACTCGCGCTTCACCGTGGCGGCGTCGCAGTGCCCGAGCATCTCTCCGAAGTTCGAGGATCCGATGGGCGTGCCCATCTCGGCCATCGTCTTCGGCGGACGCCGCTCCCGCCTCGCTCCCCTCGTCTTCGAAACCCGCGACTGGGCACACGGCGTCTTCGCCGCCGCGACCATGGGCTCGGAAACCACCGCGGCCGCGACCGGCGCGGTGGGCGTGGTGCGTCGCGATCCCATGGCCATGCTGCCCTTCTGCGGTTACAACATGGCGGACTACTTCGGCCACTGGCTGAAGATGGGCACGCTGGTGAAGACCCCGCCCAAGATCTTCCACGTGAACTGGTTTCGCCAGAACGATGCGGGCAGGTTCATCTGGCCAGGCTTTGGCGAGAACCTCCGTCCGCTGCTCTGGATGCTCGACCGCGTGGCTGGCAAGGGCAAGGCGGCGGAAACGCCGATCGGCATGGTTCCCACCAAGGACGCGATGAATCTCGAGGGGCTCAACCTTCCCGCCGGGGATCTCGAAGCCGTGCTGTCGGTCGACAAGACGGACTGGAAGGCCGAGACCCCGGGCATCCGCGAATTCTTCGGGAAGTTCGACGGCAGAGTACCGCAGGCCCTGGTCAAGGAACTCGACGCCCTCGAAAAGCGGCTGGGTTAGGGAGGCCGCGCACCCCGCGCTCCCTTGTTCCTCGGAGCGGTTCTGGGCGGAGTGTTTTCGAGGGCCGTTTCGGGTTGTAAGGTGGGAGGGTCGCCGTCATCGCTGAGGCGGGAGCCGCGAGGTCAAGCATGCAGCAGTACTCCGATCCCAAGCGCCAAAAACCACGGATTCTGATTCTCGGGGGCGGGTTCGCCGGCGTCTACGCCGCCCTCGAACTCGAGAAGAGGCTTGGCTCCCGCGACGACTTCGACATTCTGCTCGTCAGCAAGGAAAACTACTTCGTCTTCCACCCCATTCTTCCCGAAGTGATCTCCGGCACGATCGGGCTCACCGACGTGGTGAGCCCGCTGCGCCGCATGTTGAAGAAGACCGAGATTCAGGTCCGGGAGATCGAGGCCATAGACCTTGCGCGACGGGTGGTGCGGCTGGCTCCGGGGTTCCTGCCCCATGCC
>JANMVV010000041.1:0-13800 GCA_031392925.1 Vicinamibacteria bacterium | reverse complement strand
CGGTAGCGACCCGGGATTGTCCCGAACCGCCTGCCGCAACGCGTCGATCGTGGCCATCTCCGGTCGAGTGACCTTGAGGTTGAGTCGCACGAGAGTCTCGAGACCACGGGCCGCGCCGGTGCGGGCGGTCAGGTCTTCGTCCTTGAGGCCTTCGACGAGGCGTCTCTCGTCGCTGGGTGAGGAGGGCTTAACCCGCCCCATCGACTCGTAGATGGCGGCGCGCACCGCGCCCGACTTCTCGGGCCCGAGCAGCGAGGCGAAATCGAAGAAGGCGCCCATCTGAGCAAGGGCCGCCACGGCCTCACGGCGGACTTCGGCGTCAGCGGACCGAAGCAGGGGCACGACCGGATCGCGAAGGGACGGGCGTTCGAGCCGCCCCAACGCCCGTATGGCCAGGCGCTGGATGCGGACCTCCGGACTCTTGAGCCCGGCCAGGAGGGTCGAGACACTCTCCGCGCGCGAGTACTCCGCCTCGAGGATTGCGTGTTCGGTCGGGGTCTGAAGGAGAAGGAGCAGAGGGAGGAGAAGCATCCGCTACTTTCCCGGAACGGGCGGATCCGCGTTCCAACCCCAGGCGTCCAGCATCACATGGAAGAGACGCGTGTTCGGAAAAAAACCGCTGACCGGTTCGGACCCTGCGCCGATGGCGATCGCCGCCACTTCCTCTCCGCTGTGGCCGTTGTCCACCACCAGGGAGTTGAGGCGCACGGTCTGGCCCTTCACCCCCAACGCCTTCCACTCGTCGTAGCCCGCGAGCACCGAGCCTTCGGAAGACTCCCCGATCACCCGAAGCGCGAAGGAGTGATCGGCGGTGAAGAGAAGCAAGGTGTCCTCGAGGTTCACCTTCTGCTGGATCTCCTTTATCAGGTTGTCGAAAGCCACGATGTGCTCGAGCCCCGGCTTGGGATCGGGGGTATGCGCGTCCCATTCGACCATCAGGAAGTAACCCTTCTCGGACTTCTGCAATTCGTCGAGGGCTCGCAGGCTTGCGGCGCGGACATCGATCGAATCGCCCACCACGACCGGGCGCCTCTCCGCGGCCGGCACCGCTTCGAGCGACGGGTAGATCGGGCGCCGGGCCCGCGCGGACACCGCGTCGATGCTGCTGCCCTGGACCTTGAGCTGCGCGTCCAGGTCCGCCCGGCCTGCGCCGATCAGCACGTCGACCCCATCCCCGAAGCGCGGCACGAAGGCCTGGATGAAGATCTCCGCTTCCTTGCCGCGGTCGTTGGAGTGCGCATAGCAGGCCGCGGGGGTCGCGTCGGCGACCGGCATGTGGGTGACGACTCCGGTCAAGAGGCCGCGTTCCTCCGCGTACTCGAGAATCGTCTTGAGCACGGGTCCATCCTGCTTCCCGCGCACGGCCTCGGGGCCCTGGCTGATCACCCCGTTCCTGGTCTTCTGACCAGTCACGATGGCGGTCATGCCGTTCGCGGAGTCGCTGACGAAGCTGCCCACCGGCGACGTGTCGGAAAGTCCCACGTGCGGCCAGCTCTGCACGTGGAGCTTGAGCGGCGCCTGGTAGCCGTAGAGGCTCGCGGCGTTCAGGGTCGGAATGCCTCCGGCGTCGGCCAGAAAGAGGATGACGTTCCGGGCGTGCTTCGGCCCGCCATGAGCGCGCGAGGGAAGAACGCTCAAAACGAGCGCGGAGGCGATCGCGAGATTTCGCAGATTCATGAATCGAGTCTATCCCCCGCCCGCCGGAGCGACGCCGGTCCGGGCGAGTAGAGTTCACCCATAAAAGGATTGAACAAGATGACTGCCAACCAAGCGCGTCGTACCCTGGTCGCCCTCTCTCTGCTTACCGTCTTCGCGGCCTCGGCGACGTGGGCTCAGCCCTCACCCCTCTCGGCCGCCGATCGACAGAAGCGCATCGACACCGAGAAGGAGCTTCAGTCGCTGGCAATCGTGGATCGGAAAGTCCTGATCCCGATGCGTGACGGCGTGCGCCTCGCCACCGACATCTATCGGCCGAGGAGCTCTTCGGGCCCGGTGCCGATCGTCTTCTCGCGGACGCCCTACAACTTCAATTTCTGGGACGTGAGGAATGGCGTCCCCTCCGATATGAGCACGCCTCTCGCCGCAGTGAAGCGCGGGTATGCGTACGTGGTCCAGAACGAGCGCGGGCACTTCTTTTCCGAGGGCAACTACGACATCCTCGGGCCGCCGGTCACCGACGGCGTCGACACCCTCGAATGGATGAAGAGTCAGCCCTGGTCGAACGGCAAGGTCGGGACCACCGGCTGTTCGTCGACCGCGGAATGGCAGATGGCGGTCGCTTCCCAGGGCCATCCAGCCCTCGGAGCGATGAACGTTCAAGGCTTCGGCGCCGGAGTCGGGCGTGTGGGGCCCTACTACGAGCAGGGCAACTGGTATCGCGGCGGCGCGGTCCAGATGCTGTTCATCACGTGGCTCTACGGCGAGCAGAACCAGGTCCGACCCATGTTTCCGCCCGATACCGCTCAGGCGGATCTGATCCGCGCCTCGAAGTCGTTCGATCTTGCCCAGCAACTGCCGCCGGTCGACTGGGACAAGGCGCTCCGTCATCTCCCCGTGCAGGACATTCTCAAGGCCGTGGACTCGCCTCATGGCATCTTCGCGGACGCCATGCCCGTGGCCACCGGAGGCCGCATGATTCAGCGCGCCCCCAACGACCCGGCCTGGTACAAGGGCGGACTCTGGCACGACAACATGAAGCTCGAGGTGCCGGGGCTCTGGTTCATGTCCTGGTACGACGTCTCGGTCGGCCCGAACCTCGCCATGTACAACCAGGTGCGGAAGAACGCCCCGGGCGAGCTTGCGAATCAACAGTGGGCGGTGATCGCTCCGGTGGCGCATTGTTCCTACACGCGCGCGACCGAGGACACCGTGGTCGGCGAGCGCAGCATGGGCGACGCCCGGCTCGACTACAACGAGATCGTGTACAGCTTCTTCGACAAGTTCCTCAAGAGCGAGAAGGACACGAGGATCGACAAGCAGCCGAAGGTCACCTACTTCACCATGGGTCTCAACCAGTGGCAGACCTCCGACACCTGGCCGCCGGCAGGGGCGATGCCGATGACCTTCTATCTGTCGAGCGGAGGCCAGGCTAACACCCTCAACGGAGACGGCACCCTGGTCCTGGTGGCGCCCGTCGTGAACAAACCCGATACCTTCGTCTACGATCCCGCGAACCCCGTGCCCTCCTATGGCGGCAATGTCTGCTGCACCGGCAACGCGGTGCAGGCCGGATCGTTCGACCAGAGGAAGATGGAGTCCCGCGCCGACATTCTGGTGTTCACCTCGGAGCCCTTCAAAGAAGGAACCGAGCTTTCCGGACCGATCACGCCCACGCTCTACGTCTCCTCCGACGCCAAGGACACCGACTTCACGGTCAAGGTCATGGACGTCGATCCTGAGGGCCGTGCCTTCAACCTCGACGAGTCGATCCAGCGGATGCGCTATCGCGCCGGTTACGACAAGGCCCTCGTCTGGATGGAGAAGGGCGAGATCTACAAGGTCACCTTGCAGCCTCTCAACACCAGCAACTACTTCAAGCCCGGACACCGGCTCCGCCTCGAAGTGTCCAGCAGCAACTTCCCGCGGTTCGATCGCAACCTCAACACCGGCGGCAATAACTACGACGAGGAAAAGGGCGTGGTCGCGCGCAACACGCTCCACCACTCGGCGAAGTACCCCTCGAGCGTTGTGGTCACGGTGGTCAAGCCGGTTCCAAGCGTTCGATAGTCGACGATGCGAGGCGCGCCCGGCCGCGACGGCCGAAGCCTTCGGCCGGAGCGGGCCGACTTGCGCTCTTCGCAGGGTAGGAGCAGGATTAGCCCGGCCGCAAGACAGGCAGGTCCGCTATGAGTCTCTTCGACGATCACATCGGGGTGTGGTGCGGCACGCACGTCGTGATCGACGGCCAGGGTCGCGAAGTCGACCGGTTCGAGGCCACCGTCACCTGCCGCCGCGAAGGGGATCGCTGGTTGCAGACCACCACCCGCGCCTGGCCCGATGGCCGCGCCACCGAGAGCGAGTTCTTCGGCACATTCGACGAGGCGGGGGTCCTGCACTACCAGCATCCTCATGTCGTCGGCCAGGGTCTCGATGTCGGAGATCACAACATCGTCTCGATCTGGAAGGATCCGGAGCATCCCGACGTGTCCTACTCCTCGCTGATCACGCTGCTCAACCGCGATCGCCGCGTGCGCACGGTACAGAAGATCGAGCACGGAAGGCTCACGGCGCGCATCCTGGTGAAGGAAGCCCGGGTTCACTGAAGGTCGACGAGGCCCACGCAGCAGGCGGTGAATCACCTGGACTCCGCCGCCCATAGTCAGACGATTGCCCGTCGGGCCACGCCCCCCGTGAGTGTCTCGGCTCCGATCGAAACGAACAACTCGCGTTCGGAAATCGACAGCGCGAACGCCATCCGGCGATCGAGGCGCGACGCGAGTGCGTTGATGAGGGCGGGCTCGATCGCGTACAGCTCCAGCGCGTCCGCGCGATGGATGCGCTCGCCGGCCAGACGGTGCGCCAGCCGGTCGACGTCCTTGTGGGTGTAGACCGCGACCCGCGGCGAGGCTTTCGAGGCTTTGTGCAGTCGCGCGGCGTCGGGACTGCCGATCTCGATCCACGAGCGAAGAGCGCCGGTGAGGTCTTTGACGGTGAGGGTGGGCTCATCCGGATCGGAGAGGCCGCCGGTCGAGAAGGCGATCCCCTCCTCGAACTCGAGCGCGTAGGCGAGCACTCTGGTCAGCAGGTACTCCGCGGATTCCGACGGGTGCCGGGCGACGCGAAGTGGCAGCGACTCGTAGACGCTTCGATCGGCGTCGGCCAGATCGATGTCGATGTTGTAGATGGTTGCACCCGTGGCCATGACGTCAGTAGACCACGCTTGGGTCTCCTCGACCGGACCCGGGGAATCGCCAGTAGACTCCGCGGACTCATGACCCTGGCGCCCGGCACCCGTCTCGGACCCTACGAGATCGGGGTCCCCATCGGCGCGGGCGGCATGGGCGAGGTCTATCGCGCGAAGGACACGAAGCTCGGTCGCGACGTCGCGATCAAGGTCCTGCCCGCGGCGTTCGCTCAGGATCACGAGCGCGTGGCGCGGTTCCGGCGTGAGGCCCAGGTCCTGGCAACCTTCAACCACCCGAACATCGCGGCGATTCACGGGCTCGAGGAGGCCGACGGTGCGGTGGCCCTGGCCCTGGAGTTCATCGACGGTGAGGATCTTCAGCAACGACTGAGGCGCGGGCCGATCCCGATCAACGAAGCCCGCTCCATCGCGAGGCAGATCGCGGAAGGCCTCGAAGCCGCGCACGAGAAAGGAATCGTCCATCGCGACCTCAAGCCCGCGAACGTGAAGATCACACCCGAGGGCCAGGTCAAGGTCCTCGACTTCGGTCTCGCCAGGGCGTTCGACACCGACGCGGGCACGGGCAGCGGCTCGAATGAACTGACCCACTCGCCCACCCTGTCGCGGCACGCGACCGAGGCCGGGATCATCCTCGGCACCGCGGCCTACATGAGCCCGGAACAGGCGCGGGGCAAGACCATCGACAAGCGCGCCGACATCTGGTCGTTCGGCGTCGTGATGTTCGAGATGCTCAGCGGAAGGCGGCTCTTCCAAGGCGAGACCGCGAGCGACACCCTGGCCGCGGTGCTGCGGCAGGACGTGGACTGGAGCCTGCTGCCGAAAGAGCTCCGTGCGTCCGACCGCCGCCTTATCGAGCGCTGCCTCGAACGCGATCCGAAGAAGCGTCTCCGCGACATCGGCGAGGCGCGACTTGCCCTCGAAGCCGTCACGGACAGTGCTCGCGCGCTATCCGGCCCAACCGACGCGGCCCCCGGCGAGACGCGTCAAAGTCGCGGCCTCCTGTCCCTGGCCATGGTCGCCGCCGTGGCCTTCGTCGCGGGCGTGGGCGTGGGCTCGCGTTTCAACCGGCCTCAGGCACGGGCCGACAGCAGCCGCCTGACCATCACGCCGATCACCGCATCCGGCACCGTCATCTCCGCATCCATCTCGCCCGACGGCCGTTACGTCGCGTATGTCGAGTCCGAACAGGGGCGCCAGAGTCTGTGGGTCAAACAGCTCGCGGGCGGCCAGACCCTGAGGCTCGTTCCCGACCAGAGTGTTTTCTACTGGGGCCACACCTTCTCGCCCGACGGCAACAGCATCATCTTCGGCCAGAAATCGGCCGCGGATCCGAATGGCGGGCTCTTCTCGATCTCCACCCTCGGCGGATCGGCGCGGAGGCTGCTCTCGGACATGGACTCGCAGGTGAGCTTCTCTCCCGACGGCCTGCGTTTCGCTTACACCCGCCTGAGGCACCCGACTCCCTCGCAGACCTCGCTCATGATCGCGTCCGCCGACGGCTCGAACCCGACGGTGCTCGCGTCGTTCAAAGAGCCCGAGTACGTCGCGGGCATCTTCTACGGAGCTCCCGCGTGGTCGCCCGATGGAACGAAGATCGTGACCGCGGTCGGCCGGTTGGGAAAGCCGGGAGCCGAGACCCGCGCCAGGCTCGTGAGTGTCGCGGTCGAGGGAGGGGCGGTGGCGACACTCGCCGATCCGGGCTGGCTTTGGGCCGCGCAGGCCGCCTGGCTTTCCGACGGGAAGTCGCTTCTCGTGATCGCGCGCTCGGCCGAACAGGATCAGCGCCAGGTCTGGTCGGTCACCTACCCCGAAGGGAAGGCGGCGCCGATCACCTCCGACCTCGGTGATCGTCGGATCGTCTCGCTCACCCGCGATGGCCGCGCTCTCGTTTCCGTCGCTCAACTGGCCTCGTCGGGAGTCTGGACTCTTCCCCTGCGAGGTCCCGGGAAGCTCACCCGGGTCGGCCGTTCGATCACCGACGGCCTGAACGGCCTCGCCTTCACACCGGATGGAAAGATCCTCTACACCTCCCACGTCGGAGGCGTCTGGAGCCTCTGGAGCGCCGGGCCGGACGGCGCGGAACGGAACTCCTTCCTCACCGCGGGACGGGCCCAGAGCCTCTTCTCCCCGACGGTGACGAACGACGGCACGGTCTACTACGCCGCGCGGACCCGCGCGGGAAGCGAGATCCGCGCCGCATCGAAGGATGGCTCGTCAACCCGGGTGGTGACCGGCGACATTGACTTCAGCACGATCGGAATCGCGCCGGACGGAAAGACCGCGGTCTTCAGTTCGTTCATCGCCGGCTCCGATCACGTGTTCGTCATGCCCGTGGCGGGCGGTCCGAGGAAGCAGCTTCTCGATTCCCCCGCCTTCCTGTCGACCATGCATCCTTCCGGGAAGCGGGTCGCGTTCTACTTCATCAACGCCGAAGGACGCTTTCGACTCGGCGTCGCCTCGGTCGATGGAGGCCCGCTTCTCCAGGACCTCCCGGCCGAGGTGACGAGCGCCAACAGCCGGCTCGCCCTCACCGACGACGGCATCTACCTCAACACCGTGCCGGGAGATCGCGCGAACGTGTGGCTGCAGCCCCTCGATGGCGGTCCGGCGCGCCGAATCACCTCCTTCGACGATCAGCTCATCTTCGACTTCGCGGTCTCCCGTGACGGGAAGACCCTGGCGATCGCGCGCGGTCCCCTCATCCGGGACGCGCAGTTGATCACCGGCTTCGACACCATGACCCGGAACGAGACGCGGTAGGGCGATGACTCTGCGCGCGGGATCGAAACGGGGCGCCTACGAGATCGTCGGCGCTATCGGAGCGGGTGGAATGGGCCATGCCTGAAAACCGGGCCAGCAACAAATCACCCAGCACCGGCGCTCTCACGCATGAAGCCAAGGAGAGTCAGGATCGGCTCTACGAGTCGAATCCCCGGTACGACATCGTCATCATCGGCACGGGAATGGCCGCGCTCACCGCGGCCGCCCTGCTTGCGAAGAGCGGCCAGCGCGTCTGCATGCTGGAGGCCCATGACCTTCCCGGCGGCTACGTCCACACCTTCAGTTACGGCGAGTTCTCCTTCTGCGCCCAGATTCACTACATCTGGGGCTGCGGACCGGGCGACCGGGTCTGGCGCTTCCTCGAGAAACTGGGGCTGAACCAAGACATCGGCTTCGAGTCCCTGGACCCCGATGGCTACGACCACGTGATCCTGCCCGATCGTAAGCGGGTGGCCATTCCCTGCGGCTACGACCGGCTGGCCGAAAACATCGACGCCGCCTACCCCGGCCAGGGCGCGCGCGTACGGGCGTTCACCAACATCCTCGACCGCCTGACCCAGGAGGTCCATCAACTGCCCGACAGAGTCCACTGGTGGCAGGTTCCGACCATGGGCTGGCGATTCCTCACTCTGCTCCGCTATCAGCACAAAACGCTGCAACAGGTGTTCGACGAATGCGCGCTCAGTCGCGAGGCGCAGGCGGTCCTGATCGCCAACGCCGGCAACTTCATGTGTCCCCCCAAGGACCTCTCCATCCTCGCATACAACGGTCTGTTTTCCGGCTACAACCGGGGGGCCTACTACCCGAGCAAGCACTTCAAGCACCTCATCGGGCGCTTGGTCGAGTTCATCACCTCCCACGAGGGATGTCACGTCTACTACGAGCAGGAGGTGACTTCGATCCTCGCGAAAGGCGAACGCATCGAGTCCGTGGGAACCCGCGACGGGAAAGTCTTTCGAGCACCCACCATCGTCTGCAACGCCGACCCTCAAAAGATGGCCCAGGTCATCGGCCTCGAAAAGTTCCCCAGAGCCCTTCAACGCCCCTTGAAGTACGAATACTCGCAGACCGCACTCACGGTTTACCTCGGCCTGCGGGGAATCGACTTGAGGGAACACGGCTTCGGCCGCCATAACACCTGGCACCTCGAGCAGTGGGACATGAACGAAACCTGGGCCCAGGAGATGCGGCAGGACTGGAGCCGCCCCTGGGTCTTCATGGCCACACCCTCACTGCACACTGACGAACCGGGCACCTGCCCTCCGGGCGGTCAGATCCTGGAGCTCGCCACCACCGCCAACTACGACTTCTTCAAGGAGCTGCGCGATCGCGATATCCGGGCCTACCGCCGCCAGAAGAAGGAAGTTGAAGACAAGCTGATCGACATCGTGGAACAGCACCACGTTCCCCATCTGCGCGATCACATCGTCCTGCACGTGGCCGGCTCACCCACCACCAACGAGGATTTTTGCTGGGCGCCGCGGGGGCACTCCTACGGCCAGCATCTCACTCCCGCGAACATGGGCCTCGGCCGTCTCAAGGCGAAGACACCATGGAAGAACTTCCACTGGTGCAATGCCGCGAGCGGCTATCCCGGGGTCAACGGCACCATCGGCACGGGGATGGAGCTCTACATGCAACTGACCGGCGATCGTTTCTGGAGTCCGCGCGATACGCCGGACACCGCCACCTTGCACCGTCAGCGGTTGGGACGCTGAGCCAGGTCGCGAACCAGTTGCCGGGCCGCCTTTTGTCCACTGCGGCTGGCCCCTTCGATCCAGGGCGCGTTCATATAGTCGCCGCACAGGTACAGCCCCTGGCGCCCCTGCCCGTCGCGCAGGAACTCCTTCACCCGCGCGATCTGCCCGCAGTCGTACTTCGGTATGGCCTCGGTCCAGCGCTCCAGGTCGTAGGCTTGAACCCGATCGGCTACCTCCCGCAGGCTCGCGTTCAGGCCAAGCAATTCGGCCTTGACGACCTCGAAGATCCTTGCGTCCGGTTCGCCGAGGAGCTTGAGCGCAGCCTCTTCGTGCAGACCGACATTGACCAGCGACATGCCCTCGTGGGTGGTGTGCTCCCCCTTCAGGGACTCGTTGGTGAACTCGGAGATGACGCGGTTTTCGACATAGGGGACGTAGAAGCAATGGGTGCGTCCGAGCGCTTCCCGGGGGACGCGAAACGACACGTTGATGGTGGAGGCGTATCGGGTTTGCCCGAGCAACGCCCGGTGAGGCTCGGGGCCGCCCCTGAGCATGCCGAGCGCGGCCTGCGGCGTCACCGCCAGCACCACCTGATCGAAAGCCGCGCTGGATTCCGCGGTGTCAACCCGCCAGCCGCCATCCCGCGGCTCCAAAGCGAGGACGGGACAACCGCGGTGAACGACCAGCCGGTCCGCCAGGGCTTCGGGAATCGCCCGCATGTCGCCCTTCGCGTACAGGACGCTGAAGTCGAACGCGGGATCCGCCATCATGCTGAACAGGGAGAGGCAGGCTGCGACGCTGGTCTCGGTCGAGCGCGAGAACATCATGCAGGAGTTGAACGAATCAACGATGTAGTCGGCGAACTCCTGGCCCACTTCGCGACGGGCGTAGTGATAGGCGTCTTCGTGGTTCAAGGCGTCGGGAGCAAGGCCCAGGTCGAAGAAGTCCAGTCCGGTGTGAGCGGTGCGGACCTTCAGGGCAAAGCCCAGGAATCGAAACCGGCTCAGCAGATTCAAGGCATCGATGCGAAAGATGCTGCGGATCGAGGTGAAGTTCATCAGGCAGGGGCGGCCGTCGTGGTACACGATGTGGGTCACCGGGCTCGCCTTTCGCAACTCCACGCCCATTTCGTCGGCCAGGGCGTTCACGCCCCGATAGGCGCGGATCAGGAAGTTGGCGCCCACATCGAAAGCGAGGCCGTCCTTCGTGCGGGTGTTCATGCGCCCCCCCACGGTGACGTGACGCTCGAAGACCTGAACGTCCACTCCCGCCTTGTGAAGTTCCCAGGCACAGGTCAAGCCGGCAATGCCGGCGCCAATCACCGCAACACGCATGTACGAGCTTTTAGCAGAAGACCTGGCCCGTGTAACCCGAAGGGCTTCGGCAAGGGACTTGAGTCGGCGGCGCCGGCCGACGGCTAATCCTGGTACGCCGGCATGATCGCTCCCACGATTCGATCGCCGGCTCGGTCTTCGCGTCGTGGCTACCGCTTGTAGCGCTTCGAGTAGCCGGTGCGCCCATTGGCCACGGTGAACGACCCATCCTCGCGAACACTCGCCTTGATCCAGGCGCTCGTCGAGTCGTCGAGGTTGGCGAGCCGCTCATCGGGCGCGTTTTCGGCGCCCGGGTTGAGCGATCGGTGAATCTGCCAGCCGTCGAGCCCGGGCGTCTCCTTCACCTGGGTCAGCGTCTTTGGCTGCGCGCCCTTCCTCGGCCCGTTGTTGAAAACCGCCACCAGCGGCTTGATGGCCTCGAACATCGACGGGCCGGCGCCATCGGCCCCACCATGATGCGCCACCAGGTACACGTCGGACTCGCCGATCAAGCTGTCGGGGCATGCGAGCGCGAAGAGGGGATCGCCGCTCAGGTCCCCGACATCGAGGAAGCGGAATGAGCCGTATTGCAGCCGAATCCCGACCGAGTGGGGGTTCTCGATCTTCTCCTGCGCCGGAACAACCCCCTCTCCACACGCGCCATTCCGCCGGCCTGCGCCCGCGAGAGGCTTCCCCAGGGTCGCGCCATCGGCGCTGACGAAGATCGCCTCGACGCCCTTCAACTTCAGTCGCTCCCCCGGCTTCGCGAGAAGATGCGCGCCCTTCGCCCGCACCGCGACGTAGCCCTCGTAGATCTTCTGTGTCCCCGGCACTCCCTCATCCGCTCCGGCCGCCGGCGCACCGTGATCCACGAAGGTCTTGATCTTCAGCAGTTGCGCCAGCTCGACTGCCCCGCCTGCGTGGTCGGCGTGGTAGTGAGTCAGCAACAGGTAGTCGATCTGCTTGAGCCCCGCGTCCCTGTATGCGGCCAGGATGCGCCTGGGATCGCGCCCATCCGCCGAGGCTCCCGGCTTCGCGCCGAACGCCGGCGCGATCAACGCATCGTCGCTCGGGAAACCGGTATCGATCAGCAGGGATTCGCCGGCCGGCGTGACCACCAGTGTGGCCTGCCCCCCCTCGACATCGATGAAGTAGATGTCGAGCGTCTTGGCCGCGCGCACCACCATCGGGGACGCCGCCAGGGCCGTCGCCACCGCCACCGTCTGCAGGAATGCTTTCACTCAAGTCACCTCTGAGGCTGAGACGCCAGGCGCTCCTGCGCCATCTGCGCGTAGTGCGCGTCCTCGACGGCGTAGGCCGGACGAGGTTCGGCGCGAGCGCAGCGCTCCAGCAGTCGTCGCGCTTCGTCGGCCTGGGCGGGCTGATAGGTCAGCAGGGCGTCAGCCAGAAAAAACATGTTCGGCGTGTTCTCGGGCCCGGTTCGGAGCGCCTGGCGGAGAAAGGCGATCGCCCGCGTGCGCGAGATCCAGCGAGTGAGCATGGGGATCCGCGGGCACTCCGAATGAAGGCGCCCAAGGATCAGATAGGCGCTGCCTTGATCCATGACGGGATCGAGGTCGACGGCCGTTTGCGCCAGATCGCGAATCCGAGGCGCCGCGGCCTGCCAGGCCGCGGCCAGCTTGTGGTCCACCGACCACTGGCCCCACGACACGGCGGCCCAGAAGTAGACCTGCGTCGCTGCAGGAACCTGGCGGAGCGCCGCGATTCGCACCGGGCCCTTCACCGCGCCCAGGGAGCGCTCGAGGTGCCGAACCGTATCGTCCGCCAGTTGCTTGCCTTCCTCGAAGAGTCGGATCTGCTCGTCGGGGGGCGTGTCACAAAAGCTGCCCCGGAAGAAGATGGCGCGCATCAGGCCCGCCCGCGCCTCGAGGGAGCCGAGGTCGACCCTCAGGACCGCCTTGTAGGCGACGATGGCGGCGTCGATGGGACCGGGGTTGGCGGTGGCGCCGCGGGCGCCTTCGGCGCGGCGCGCATAGAGGACGTCGGCCCGGCTGAGCAGCTCGGCGCCATCACCGCTGTAGACCGGCGCTGAGACGGCTGCTGCGATAACGAAGTATGCGATGAGCACGGTCTATCGTCCTCGAGGGCCGCTCACCATATCGGCATGATAGGTGATTGCCTCCTCGGTACGGCCCCACCTTTGGGTGGTACGCTCCGCGTTGGGTTGCGCCCCCGGAGGACTGACACGACATGAGGACGCCGAGTTCGGATCGTGCCCTAACCAAGCCGAGCCGCCGGGAACTCCTGGGGCTCTCGGCCGCCTGGGTGACCGCCCCCGCGGCCCGGGCATCCGGCCACCCGGGCGCCCGGCCGGCGAGCGCGCGGGCAACGCGAAACGCGCCCCCACAGACCTTGCCTCGCTTCGCCTACGTGGGCTCATTCGCGACCAGCACGCGAGGCGCGCACGGTGAGGGTCTCTCCGTGTACGGCATCGACGCCGCCTCCGGCCGCTGGTCCCGCGTGCAGCTCCTCTCGAGCGTCATGAACCCCGGCTACCTCGCCGTCGACCCGCTTCGTCCGGTTCTCTACGTAGCCCAACCCGTGACCAACGTGGTATCGGCCTTCGCCATCGACGATCGCAGCGGCGAGCTGACCCTCATCAACTCTCAGCCTTCGGGGGGCGACGACCCGAGCCATCTCGCGATCGACCCGACCGGGAAGTTCCTCGTCGCGGCCAACTATGTGGCGGGCACGGTTGAGGTCCTGCCCGTCAACTCTGACGGCTCGCTCGGCGCGCCCACCGACCTCGCGCCCACCACCGGCGAGTTGGGCCCGCACCGTACGGAGCAGCCTGGCCCGCATCCTCACCAGTGCCCGTTCGATCCGAGCGGCCGGTTCGTCGTGGTTCCTGACAAGGGGTTGGACCGGCTCTTCATCTTCACGATCGACCAGGCCAAGGGCAAACTGGTGCCGGCGGATCCGCCCTTCACCAGGACAAGAGCCGGGGCCGGTCCGCGCCACATCGCCTTCCATCCCCGACTGCCGTTCGCCTGGGTCATGAACGAACTGGACTCGACGGTCGCTGCCTACCGGTTCGGTCCGACCGGGGCGCTCGATGCCATTCAGATCGTGCCATCGCTGCCCTCGACCTTCACCGGCGACAACACTGGCGCCGCCATTG
>JANMVV010000035.1:0-21949 GCA_031392925.1 Vicinamibacteria bacterium | reverse complement strand
AACTCTCCACCGCAGGGGCGGTGATGCCCTCGATGCCGGTTGCCGAGGAGGGCTACCGAGGCTGGCGGCGGAACAAACGTGTTGTGATCACCGGCACACGCAATCGCGTGGGCGCGGGGCTCGCCCAGATCCTCCCGCGTTCCGTCGTTCTGCGACTGGTGCGCGGCATCCAGAGCCCGCGGGAGGACTGATTCCTTCAAGGGAAGGTGTTCTCTTCACGCGTCGAAGGCCTGGTAGTGGTGAGACGGGGTTGCTTCGTCCCCCAAGGGGAGGCTTCGCGCTGGCCCAACGCCAGGCTGCGCGCTCGCGGTGCGAACGGAGTGGCTCCTCGCAATGACGCTTGGGTCGGGCGTCGGCCCGACCCAAACGTCACTTGACGTCGTATTCGGGCTTGCTGACTCCCATGAGGTACTTGTCGAACCAGCCGACGATGTGGCGGAGGCGTTCGATGCGATGCGAGATCTTGCCGGAGCGTGAGAGCTCGTGGGTCTCGCCCGGAAAGCGAACCATCACCGTGTCCACCTTCATGTACTTGAGCGCGCGGAACATCTGCTCGCCGCCATCCGAGGGGGGCGTGCGCATGTCGTCTTCACCCTCGATCAGCATCAGGGGCGTCTTGACGTTGCCCACGAAGGTGATGGCGGAGCGCGCCGCGAAGTCCTTCGGATCCTGCCAGGGCGCGGCCTTGAACCAGGTCGGCTGGAAGAGGACGAAGTCGGCGGTGTACCAGAAGCCCGACCAGTCCGCGATCGAGCGCTGCGAGGCCGCGGCCTTGAAGCGCTGGTCGTGGGTGACGATCCAGTTGGTGAGCACGCCGCCGCCGCTGCCTCCGGTGACCGCGAGCTTCGTCGGATCCGCCCAGCCCTTCTTCACCATCTCGTCGACCCCGATGAGCAGATCCGTGGCATCATCGCCGGGATAGTGGTGCTGGATGATGTTCGCGAAGTCCTGACCGTAGGTCGTCGAACCGCGGGGGTTCGGATACAGAACGAGATAGCCCTTCGCGGCCATCCACTGCATCTCATGGTCGAAGGTGTGACCGTAGGCCGAGTGCGGGCCGCCGTGGATGTTCAGGATCAGCGGGTACTTCTTCGTGGGATCGAAGTGGGGCGGCTTCTGCACCAGCGCGTGAATCTTTTTCCCGTCGAAGCTCGCATACCAGACGTCCTCCGCGGGCGTGAGATCGAGCTGGTGGAAGAGCTCGTCATTGAACGAAGTCAGCCGCGTCGCCTTGCCCGTCGTTGCATCCACGGTGTTGAGGTCGCCCACAACCACGGTGTTGGAGATCAGGGCGACCAGCGTCTTCGCGTCGCCGGACGCCCCGTACTGCATGACGTCCTGGTCCCCGGTGGTGAGCGCGGTGATAGCACCGCTGCGCGAATCGATGCGCTTGAGATTGGCCCGGCCCTGCTCGCCCACCTTGAGAATGATCGAGTTCCCATCGGCGCTCCAGATGAGGCCGCCGTTCGATCCGCCGCGCGGCGGCGCCTGATCGCCGCCCACGCCCCCGCCGATCTCGAAGTCATACGCCGCGGTCAGATTCTTCGGCGCACCGATCGCGCCGCCTGTGACCTCGCACATGAAGAGGTCCGACTGGTCGTGTGAGCGCGTCGGCTTCATGTTCTTCGTCCCGGTGAAGGCGAGCCGCTTTCCGTCAGGGGAGAAATCGAAGTCGCCCAGGCCGCCCTCGAAGTCAAACGCGAGCTTCGACTCGCCGCCGGACGCGGGCGCCGACCAGATCTGGCTGTGCGAATCCTCGTAGTAGGGCTCCTTCACGTGAAGCGACCGGTAGTACACGGTTGAGCCGTCCTTGGAGAAGAGCGGCGCGCCCGCCCCGAAGGCATCGTGGATCAGGCGCTGCGGCTCCGTGGCCGCGCCATCGGACAGCGCCACCGCGTAGATCTGCGCCTTGCGGGTGGGGTCGTTGTACCCGCCGCCGTTCGACCGATAAACCGCGCGCGTGATCACCTTCACGTCCGACTCCTTCGCCGGCTCTTTCGGCGGATTCTTCGCGAGCTTGATGTCCTCGTCGGTGGTGGTGCTGGTGAAGAGGATGGTCTTGCCGTCGGGCGAGAACGTCGCGGCTCCAGCGCCCTTGGGCAGATCGGTGATCGCCTTGGGCTCGCCGCCCGACATCGGGATCAGGAAGAGCTGCGGCGGCTGGCGCTTGCCGTCCTTTTCGGCCACGCGCAAGAAGGCGAGGAGCGACCCATCGGGCGAGAACCTTGGCGCCTGGTCGCGGGGTCCCGCGGTGAACCGGCGCGGCGGGGTTTTGCCGTCGGTCGCGGCAATCCAGATCGAGGTCTCGTACTCGTCCTTCTCCTCATTGGCTTCCACGCGAACGAAGGCGACCGTCCTCCCATTGGAGGAGACCTGCGGGTCGGCGCTCCAGACGAACCTGGCGACATCGGTCTCGGCGATGAGACGCTTGGCCGGTGCCGCGGGCTGAGCCTCGGCGAGGGCGCCCAGCGAGAGGACGAGGAAGAGGGGAAGGATCTGCTGGTTCATGGGTCTCCTGGAGCCTTTGAAAAAGTCGGTGGAGGAGCTTAGCCCGCCCCGGAACTCCCGGTGACGACGGGTAGGCGGTCAACCCCTCGCCTTGGGATATCGTCAGCGGTCCTCGATGGATCTCAAACACTCCCGAATCACGGTCACGGGCGGCTCCGGCTTCCTGGGCGCGCACCTCGTCCAGGAACTGGCTTCGCGTGGCTGCACCGAGATCTTCGTGCCCCGGAAGGCCGACTTCGACCTCGTCCGCCGCGAGGGCTGCGAGAAGCTCTTCAAAGAAGCCCGCCCCGAGGTTTTGATCCACCTCGCGGCCAAGGTCGGCGGGATCGGCGCCAACCGCGAGAATCCCGGCACCTTCTTCTACGAGAACCTCATGATGGGCGCGCAGCTCCTCGAGGAGGCGCGGGTCCACGGCATCGCCAAGTTCGTCACCATCGGCACGGTGTGCGCCTACCCCAAGTTCACCCGCGTGCCCTTCCGCGAGGACGACCTCTGGGAAGGGTATCCCGAGGAAACCAACGCCCCTTACGGCATCGCCAAGAAAGCGCTGCTGGTCCAGGGCCAGGCCTACCGGCAGCAGTTCGGGATGAACGCGATCTACGTCCTGCCCGTGAACCTGTATGGCCCGGGCGATCATTTCGACCCCGCCATCTCCCACGTCATCCCCGCGCTGATCAAGAAGTTCGAGGATGCCATCGAGACCTCGGCTCCGTCCGTCGAAGTCTGGGGCACCGGAAACGCGTCGCGCGAGTTCCTCTTCGTCGAAGATGCGGCCCGCGGCATCGTCGACGCCGCCGAGAAGTACGATGGCGCCGAGCCCGTGAACCTCGGCGCGGGCTTCGAGATCTCCATGCGCGATCTCGCCGAACTCCTGCAAAAGCTCAGCGGCTTCAAGGGCGAGCTGCGGTTCGACCCCACCAAGCCCGACGGCCAGCCGCGCCGTTGTCTCGACACTTCGCGCGCCGAGGCGATGTTCGGTTTCAAGGCGCGCGTTTCGTTCGAAGAAGGCCTCAAGAGGACAATCGAGTGGTATCGGCACAACCAGAACTCAGCCCGCTAGCGAAACACGCGCGGGATGAGGTTCGGTCGTTCTACGAATCCCACCACGCCGAGGTCGCCCGGTCGCGTGAGAGGCGCTCGTACTACTATGACTATCTGTCGCGCGTGCTCAAGGCGCGCATCGCTCCCGGCCAGAGAGTTCTCGAGATCGGCTGCGGCTCGGGCGACCTTCTGGCCGCGTGCTCCCCGTCCTTCGGCGTGGGCATCGATCTTTCCGGCAAGTCGGTCGCGGCGGCCCGGGCCCGTCATCCCGAACTTCATTTCTTCGAGGGCGACGCCGGAGAGGCATCGACACTCATCCAGGCCCGCGGCCCGTTCGACGTGATCCTGATCGTGAACGTGCTGACCTTCCTGGGCGACGTGCGCCGGCTTTTCGACGCCCTTCACCTCGTCTCCCATTCGAAGACCCGGGTCATCATCTACAGCTACTCGAGGCTCTGGCAGCCGATCCTGCGCCTCGCCGAGCTCCTGGGCCAAAAACCCGCCCAGCCCGCCGACGCCTGGATCCCCCAGGAAGAAGTTCGCGCCATGCTCCACCTCGCGGACTGGGACTTCGTCCGGGAGGACCGGCAGATCGTTCTGCCCGTGTATATCCCGCTCGTCTCCGAAATCCTCAACCGGTGGATCGGCCACCTGCCGATCCTCGACCACCTCTCGCTGATGTTCGGAATCGTCGCGCGACCCCGGCTCATCCGCCATGCCGGATCCATGAAGTCGGAGCCCTCGGTCAGTGTGGTCATCCCCTGTCGCAACGAGGAGGGCCACATCGCGCCCATGGTGGCGCGTCTCCCGCAGCTCCCGCCCAACAGCGAGTACATCTTCGTGGAAGGCGGATCGAAGGACGGCACCGAGGCCGCGATCCGGGCGGCCATCGAGGAGAATCCCAACCAGCCGCTACGCTTCCTCAAGCAGACCGGCAAGGGGAAGGGCGATGCGGTGCGCCTCGGCTTCGGGGCCGCGCGCGGCGAGGTGCTGGCGATCCTGGATTCCGACATGGGGGTCGCCCCCGAGGACCTGCCCTCGTTCGTCCAGGCACTCGCGAGCGGCCATGCGGAATTCGTCAATGGCTCGCGTCTCGTCTATCCCATGGCCGGGAAGGCCATGCGTTTCCTCAACCTTCTCGCCAACAAGTTCTTCGCGGCCCTCTTCAGCTGGATCCTCGGACAGAGCTGCCGGGACACCCTGTGCGGCACCAAGGTTCTCTATCGCTCCGACTACGAGCGCATCGCGGCGAACCGGTCGTACTTCGGCGACTTCGACCCGTTCGGCGACTTCGACCTCCTTTTCGGAGCCTCCCGTCTGAACCTGCACATCGTCGACCTGGCCGTGCGGTATCACGAGCGCGAATACGGCGAGACGAACATCAATCGGTTCTCGCATGGGCTGCTGCTGCTGCGGATGAGCGGGTTCGCGTCGCGGAAGTTGAAGTTTTTGTAGAGGTACCGCGGCACCACCCCCCTACCAAGCCGATTGAACACCCACGTCATTGCGAGGCCCCATTCCGTTGGCAGGGGCCGAGGCAATCCCCTCCAACCACTACCCGCCCGCGACAAGTGGCTCCCGGCTTTCGCCGGGACGACGGAGGGATCTATTCGTCGCAAGGCCAGGTAGTGGTTGGAGGGGGTTGCTTCGGGCCACGGTGAGACGGAGTGGGCCCTCGCAACGGGTGATGGCGACTACGTCGCCATGACCCGGTTTCGGCCGGCTTTCTTCGCGCGGTAGAGCCGGGCATCGGCTCGCTCCAGCAGCACTTCCGCGCTGGGGGTGGCCTCGGAGACGGTGGAGGCGACGCCGATGCTCACGGTGATGCAGATGGCCGCACTCGAGCGCTTGTGGGTGATGGCCAGACCCTCGATGCCGATGCGCAGTCTCTCCGCAACTTCCATGGCCCCCTCGAGCGGGGTGTCGGGCATGATCACCACGAATTCCTCGCCGCCATAGCGGGCGACGAGGTCCGCGGGTCGCTGGATGCGCTTGCGCAAACTTCGGGCCACTGACTGCAGGGCTTGATCGCCCATCGCGTGCCCGTAGTGATCGTTGTAGCGCTTGAAGAAGTCGACGTCGATGATGGCCACGGAAAGGGGACGACCGGTACGGCTCGAGCGCGCCCACTCCGCGGCGAACACCGCGTCGAACTGGCGGCGATTCGGCAGCTCGGTCAGGCCGTCGATGTTCGCGAGGGTCTCCAACATGCGCCGCTGCCGCACGACCTGCATGTGCAGGGCCACCCGCGCCTTCACCACGGTCAGGTGAAACGGCTTGGTGACGTAGTCGGAGGCCCCTGCCACGAGCCCGCGTTCCTCCTCCTCGGGCGAGTCCTGGCCGGTGATGAAGACGACACAGAGGGACGAGGTGCGCTCGTTCTCCTTGAGACGGCGCAGCACCTCATGGCCGTCGACTCCGGGCATCATCACGTCGAGGAGGATGACGTCGGGCTGATGCGCCTGCGCGAGTTCCACGCCCTCTTCGCCATTGTTCGCGAGCAGGACCGCGTAGTCGGCCTGCAGGAGATCGCCGAGCATCTGGCGGTTGGTCGCCGAGTCGTCGACGATCAGGACCTTTTGTGCTCCGGCGTGGTTGTCGCGGCCCATGGGCGTTTGACCATCGATTGTAGCGGGTCGCGTCCGCCGCCCGCGTACAGCCGGTTGAATCCGCCCGATTCGTGAGACTTTCGCCTGACCAGCTTCGTCTATGGGAAAGAGGTTTCAAGATCAGATGAAAGGTTCAAGGCTCATGAAGAAGTCGCTCGTGCTCCCCGTCCTGATGGCGGGGCATTTGCTTTCCGGCCAGGCTCTGGCTCAGAGCTCCGGCAGGGACGTCACCATCCTCCGGATGTCCGGCCCTCAGCTCGGCGTTCGGCTCGAGGAGGTCGACAAGGATGCGGTCACGCGCCTGAAGCTCAAGGAAGAAAAAGGGGCGCTCGTGACCGAAGTGCTGAAGGACTCGGCCGCCCTTAAGGCCGGCTTCAGAAAGGACGATGTCATTCTCAAACTCCAGGGCGAATCCGTCCTCACCGCCGCACAGCTCAGGCGACTGGTTCGCGACCAGCCGGCGGGGCGGAAGGTCGAGATCGACGTGATCCGCGCGGGCGCGCCGATCAAGCTCGTCGCGACCCTGGAGAACGCAGAGTGGTCCGGCAACGGGATGAATCTGCCCGATGTCGAGTCCCCGCACGCCTTCAACTTCAAACTGGACGAGAACGGCCCGATGGGGTTTGCCCGCGGTGGCCGAGGTCGGCTCGGAATCACCTATACCGAGATCAACGGCCAGCTCGCCCGGTACTTCAAGTCGCCCAGGGAGAACGCGATCCTGGTGAACTCGGTGGTCGAGGGGTCGGGCGCGGAGAAGGCGGGCATCAAGGCGGGCGATCTGCTGGTCAAGCTCGGCGGCACGTTGATCGAGGAAGCCTCCGACCTTCAGGAAGCGGTTAACGATCTCGAGGCCGGGAAGCCGTGGCCGGTCACGGTCTGGCGCGACGGCAAGAGCGTCGACTTGTCGGTCACGATCGAGGCGCCAGGGAACTCGAGGCTCGAATTGCCGCGCCGGCGGCGGCCGTTGTCCTAGGTCGCGACTACTTCAGCGCCAGCTTGATCGATTCCTCGAGAACGGCCTTTTCGTGGCCGTTCACGAGGTGCTTCACCACCACTCCCGCCTTGTCGACAAAGAAGAGGGTCGGGAAGACCGAAACTCCGCCGTAAGCGGTCTGGGCTTCCGCGTTCGCGTGGCCCAACGCGAATCTGATCCCGAGCTTGGCCGCGTAGGCCGCGCGTTCGGCGGCGGTGTAGTCGAGTTCGAGAAGGGTGTCCGCGTTCAGGGCCAGGATGCTGAAGCCCAGGGGACGGTAAACCTTGTCGAGTTCGACCAGCAGCGGCCCGGTCGCGATGCAGGGCGGACAATTGGTGAACCAGAAGTAGAGGAGGAAAGGCTTTCCGGCCATTTTCGCCAGGCTGAGTTCGGTGCCGTCATAGGCCTTGACCGTGAAGGCGGGAGCCGGATTCCCCTCCCAGCCGGTGATGGTGCGCTCCAGGACCTTTCCAAACCTTGGGTGGGCGAGGATTTTCTCGACGTCGGCCTTGAGGATCTCGCCGGTCAAGGGGTCGCGGTCGAGGAACTTCGGCATACGCGGATCGGACTCCATGATCCGGAGAATCACATCCGCCTCGCCCGGAACGGTGAAGGCGAACTGCTCCGCGATCTCGTTCAGCGATGGCGGCCGCCCCTTTGCCTTCTGCGCTTGCACGATGAAGAGCGGGATCTTGAAGAACGTGTTGAAGAGCCGGTTCAGGGCCTTCCGTTCGGCCTCGCCGGTGAAGACCTCGTTGAAGAGCGTCGACACCACCACGGGGGCGCCGGGCCTCACGTTTGCCCTAAGGTATTCGACGATCTTCGCCTCGGGACTGGTGACCGGGGCCTGGGCCGTGGCGGGAGACTGGACGGCCAGGGAGAGGACAAAGGCAAAGGTGGAAGGGATCATCATTTTTCGCTTGACATCTTCGCATGCTGAAGAGTACCTTCCTCTTGCCCCTCCCGGGGAACGCCGCTCGGGACCCCATCCACCCACACCTCCTACTGGCGTGACAGGCTGGAGAGACAGCCTCTCAGTCCGCACCCCCCAAGCCTCATCGACAATCCCGACCTCTCCAGGGTCGGGATTTTTGTTTGTGGCTCTTCCTTCCCGTAGGCTCGGCTTTCAAGTGGAACCCGTCGACCCCACACTCTTCCGTGAAGCCATGTCGCGATTCGCGAGTGGCGTCGCCGTGGTGACCGCCCGCCGGGGCCATGAGCGGTTCGGCCTCACCGCCAGTTCGTTCGTGAGCGTCTCCCTCCACCCGCCGCTCGTGCTGGTGTGCGTGGCCAAAGCGCTCCAGGCCAATACGGTCATCGAGGAGTCGGGGGCCTTCGCGGTCAACATCCTCGGCGTGCATCAGCTCGAGGTGGGCCTACGCTTCGCGGGACTGAGGCCCGAGCTTATCGATCGCTTCGAGGGCCTGGACTGGACCTCCGGGGTCACCGGAGCACCCCTGCTTGAAGACTCGATCGCATCGCTCGACTGCCGCCTCCACGCGAGCCATCCGGGCGGTGATCACACGATCTTCGTCGGCGCGGTGCTGCACGCCGTGATTTCGAAGGACGAAACCCCTCTCCTCTACCACCGGCGGCTCTGGCACCGGCCCGAGGCCCTGCCGTCCCCCGGCCCCTCGGACGACCCCAACGGAATCTAGTGTCCTGCCTCGTAAGTCCGCGATACATGCGACCGTCGAGGCGCCCCGATCGCAAGGCGCCGAGGAGGCCGCATATCCAGCATAGGCAACGAGCGCGAAGCCTCCCCTCTGGGGGACGAGCAACGCAGCGAGCGGGGATGCATCGGCGGTCCCATGTGTCGCGAACTTACGAGGCAGGACACTAGCGTCCGTCGCGATTCCTGAACGGCGTCAGTCGTAGTATTCGAGCCCGAGGTGAGTGATCAGATCTTCGCCGCGCAGATGGCGCAGGGTGTTCTTGAGCTTCATGAGCTGGATGAACAGATCGTGCTCCGGATAAAGACCGCGAGCCACCTGCGGGCTCTTGAAGTAGAACGACAGCCATTCCTGGATACCGCTCATCTCCGAGCGCTTGGCGAGGTCGAAGAAGAGAGCCAGGTCGAGCACGAGGGGCGCGGCCAGGATCGAATCGCGGCAAAGGAAATCGATCTTGATCTGCATGGGATAGCCCATCCAGCCGAAGATGTCGATGTTGTCCCAGCCCTCTTTGTTGTCGCCACGCGGCGGGTAGTAGTTGATGCGGACCACGTGGCAGATCTTCCCGTACAGATCGGGATACAGATGCGGCTGCAGGATCTCGTCGAGAACGCTGAGCTTGCTCACTTCCTTCGTCTTGAAGGACTCCGGATCTTCGAGGACTTCACCGTCGCGGTTTCCGAGGATGTTCGTCGAGAACCAGCCGTCGACCCCGAGAAGACGCGCCTTCAGACCCGGGGCCAGGATGGTCTTCATGAGCGTCTGGCCGGTCTTGAAGTCCTTGCCGCCGATGGGCGTGCCCGTCTTCCTCGCGAGGTCGATGAGCGCCGGGAAATCCGCGGAGAGATTGGGGGCGCCGTTCGCGTAGGGAATCCCCATCTTGATCGCGGCGTAGGCGTAGACCATGGAGGGTGCGATATCCGGATCGTTGTCGCGCAGGCCCTGTTCGAAGGCCTCGATGGTCTGATGGACCGCGGTTTCCTTCTTGTAGATCTCGGTCGAGCCGCACCACACCATGACCAGGCGGGCGAGGTTCTTCGCCTTGCGGAAGGACTCTATGTCGGCCATCACCTGTTCGGCCAGATCCATCTTGTTCTTGCCGGTCTTGACGTGAGTGGCCTGGAGCTTCTTCACGTAGTTCTGATCGAACACCGCGGGCCAGGGCGACACCGTCTCCAGGAAGGGCTTCAGGGCCAAGAGGTGCTCGTAATGCAGCACGCCGGCCTTCTTGGCCGCCACGTAGGCGCTGTCCGGGAAGCAGTCCCAGCCCGCGAACTCGATGTCCTTGAGCTCGGCCAGGGGAACGAAGTCCCTGACCAGCGGAGAACGCTGGTCCGTGCGCTTGCCCAGACGGATGGTTCCGGTCTGAGTGACGCTGCCCACCGGCTTCACGAGCCCGGTGCGGATCGCCTCGACGCCCGCGATGAACGTGGTCGCCACCGCTCCCATGCCGGGGAGAAGAATGCCCAGCTTGCCCGTTGCGGGGGCAATGGCCCTGCCTTTGACTGAAGACATCTAAACAAACACCTTGAATCGTTGAAGACCAGAGGAATCGCCCCTTGCGATAGCACCTCGGTGCTCGGGTCTTCGGAAAACGGAGTTTAACACGCGACAAGGAGTCGGCTCCGGCGACTCGACCTGCGGGCGGGCCGCCACGGAGGCGCCGCGATCAGGCCGTCTTCTCGCTCCTTGGAGCGGAGCCCGACTCAACGCTATGGATGAACTCCAGGGCCGCATCCATGAGCTGGGGATTGCGCTGGGGGCCCACGAAACGACCCTCCGCGCGGTCGAAATTCAGCATGCCCGATCGCACGATCCTCGCCGGAGTCGTGAAACGGAAGAGCAGAACCACCCGCCCCTGCTGGGGAAGGCCGCCCTCGAGAAGACTGAATGTGAGATCGAACATGTAGTGGACGCTTGAAACTCAAAGCTGCGCGAAGCAAGCCATTGAGGGACGCGAAGCCTAGTGAGCGGCCGGAAATCCTGTCAACCCTGCTTCCACTGGGCTTTTTCGCCAGTGAGCGGGCGCCACCCTCATTCCGACCGCGCTAAGTGCGGCGAAGAAATTCTCAGAAATCTTCGCGAGGGCAAAACGTCTTATATAGTTTCTTGAGCGCCAGTATCCCGAGGCTGTTTTTCAGGCGTCTCCGCCATTCAAAGCTCGCGCGACCGCGCCTCCGCGAGGTCCCGGTTACCGGCGCATCGCACCGCGGTCATCTCGAGGTCATGCGAGCGAAGCGCCCAGGAGTCTCGCGAGGTCTTTGGTCTCGAGACCCTTGCGGCGGGCGTAGTCGTCGGCCTGATCGTCCCCGATCGGGCCCACCGTGAAATACCTGGATCCGGGATGGGAAAAGATGAGTCCGGAGACCGCGCTTCCCGGGGTCATGGCGTAGCTCGAGGTCAGGGAAATGCCGGTTTTGGCGGTTCCACCGAGCAGTTCGAGAATGGCGGCCTTCTCCGAGTGGTCGGGCTGAGCCGGGTAGCCTGGCGCGGGCCTGATTCCCCGATAACGCTCGCGAACCAGATCCTCGACCGAGAGGTCCGTGTCGATCCCCCAGGCCTTGCGGGCCTCCCGATGCGTCCACTCGGCCGCGGCCTCGGCGAGGCGATCGGCCAGGGCCTTGGCCAGGATCGAGTGATAGTCGTCGTGGTCTTTCTCGAACCGCGCGACCATCTCGTCAAGGCCGGCGGTCACGCCAACCGCGAACGCGCCGATGGAATCAGGAATCCCCGTTTCGATGGGGGCGATGAGATCGGAGAGAGCGGTGTACGGTTCGTCCACCGCCTTCTTCGTCTGCTGCCGCAACGTGTGGAGTTCCACCGGCCCGACGTCGGTCTGAACCTCGATATCGTCGTGGTGGGTGGAGGCGGCGCGGAAGAGGCCGAGACTCGATTGCACTCGCAGCGCGCCGGGAGCCGACATCGACTTCAGCATGGACCTCCCGTCGGCGAAGACTTCTTTCGCTCTCTCGCCCCACTTGGGATGGTCGAAGATCTTCGGATAGGTGCCGGAAAGCTCCCAGGCCGCGAAGAAAGGTGACCAGTCGATGAGCGGGATCAGGTCGGCCACCGGGACATCGACGTGCCTGACCCCGAGGAACGATGGCGTGGGCGGAGCGTAGTTCTTCCAGTCGGTCTCAAGTCTTTTCGCCCGCGCCTCCGCGAGCGGCACCAGGACCCTTTGCGAGACCTTCCTCGCATAGTCGACCCGCAAGCGCTCCTGCTCCCGATGATTCTCGTCCACGTACGCCTGGCGATCCGCGGATTTGAGACGAGTGAGGACTCCCACTGCGCGGGACGCGTCGAGCACGTGGACCACGGGCTGGTCGAACGCAGGCGCCACCTTCACCGCGGTGTGCGCCTTGGACGTGGTCGCCCCGCCGATCAGCAGGGGGACCTGGAACCCGAGCCGCTTCATCTCCGAAGCGACGTGGACCATCTCGTCGAGCGAGGGTGTGATCAGGCCCGACAGGCCGATCACGTCGACCTTTCGCTCTTTCGCCACCCGAAGGATCTCGTCGCACTGGACCATGACCCCGAGATCGATGATCTCGTAGCCGTTGCAGGCAAGGACCACGCCCACGATGTTCTTGCCGATGTCGTGAACATCGCCCTTGACCGTGGCGAGCAGGACCCTCCCCGCCGCCGAGCTCGTCGCCTTCTCGGCCTCGAGGTAGGGCTGAAGCCACGCCACCGCCTTCTTCATCACCCGGGCGCTCTTCACCACCTGGGGCAGGAACATCCGACCCGAGCCGAAGAGATCGCCGACCACACTCATGGCGTCCATCAGCGGACCCTCGATCACGCGCAGGGGCTTGACATACTTCTTGAGCGCCTCCGCCACGTCCGTCTCGATGTGATCGGCGTTCCCGGCCACGAGAGCGTGCTGGAGCCGGCCCTCGAGGGGCAGACTCCGCCAGGTCTCCGCGGCGATCTTCTTCGCTTCGCCCCCCACGCTCATGGACGAGGCGTGAGTCAGCAGACGCTCGGTCGCATCGGGCCGGCGATTCAACAGAACATCCTCGACCAGATCGCGAAGTTCGCGGTCGATCTCTTCATAGACGCCGAGCTGGCCGGCGTTCACGATGCCCATGTCGAGGCCAGCCTTCACCGCGTGGTACAGGAAGGCGGTGTGCATGGCCTCGCGCACCGCGTTCTGGCCGCGGAACGCGAACGACACGTTGCTGATGCCGCCGCTCACCTTCACGAACGGGCAACGCTCCTTGATGAGACGCGTGGACTCGATGAAGGAGACGACGTAGTTCGCGTGCTCCTCGATCCCGGTTCCCACGGTCAGGACGTTCGGATCGAAGATGATGTCCTCGGGCGGGAAGCCGATCTCCTGAGTGAGGATCCGGTAGGCGCGCTCGGCGATGGCCACGCGCCTCTCCGTGTTGTCGGCCTGCCCTTTCTCGTCGAAGGCCATCACGATGACCGCGGCGCCATAGCGGCGCACCAGTCTCGCCTGCTCCCTGAAGCTGTCTTCGCCCTCCTTGAGGGAGATGGAGTTCACGACACCCTTGCCCTGGAGGCACTGCAGGCCGGACTCGATCACCGACCACTTCGACGAGTCGAGCATGATGGGCACGCGCGCCACGTCCGGCTCGGCGGCCAGGAGGTTCAGGAAGTCGCGCATGGTCTTCTCGGAATCGAGCATGCCTTCGTCGAAGTTCACATCAATGATCTGGGCGCCGTTGTTCGCCTGCTGCCGCGCGATCCGTACGCCTTCGTCGAGCCTGCCTTCGAGAACGAGAGCCGCGAACTTGGGCGAGCCGGTGACGTTGGTGCGCTCTCCCACGTTGACGAAGTTGGACTCGGGGCGAATGGTCACGGCCTCGAGGCCCGACAGCCTCAGGAGCGGTGTTTTCGCGGGAGGCACGCGGGGCGCCACACCCTCGCTCAGGTTCTTGAGCGCTCGAATGTGATCCGGCGTGGTGCCGCAGCAGCCGCCCACGAGATTGAGCCACCCGCCCCTGACGAAGTCGGTCATGGCAAGGACCATGCTCTCGGGAGTCTCGTCGAACCCGCCGAACGCGTTCGGCAGGCCCGCGTTCGGGTAGCAGCTCGTCCGCACCCACGCGATGCGCGCCAGTTCCTCCATGAACGATCTCATCTGGGTGGCCCCGAGCGCGCAGTTGATCCCCACGGAGAAGAGCGGGAAGTGCGAGACGGAGTTCCAGAATGCCTCGATGGTCTGGCCGGACAGGGTGCGCCCGCTCTGGTCGGTGATGGTGACCGAGAGCATCACTGGAACCCGGGAACCGCGCTCCTCGAAGATCTCCTCGATCGCAAACAGAGCCGCCTTGGCGTTGAGCGTATCGAAGACGGTTTCGACGAGGAGCAGGTCGGAGCCGCCGTCCAGGAGCCCGCGCACCTGGTCGCGATACGCGAGCCTCACATCATTGAAGGTGACGTCGCGCGCGCCGGGGTTGTCCACATCACGCGACATCGACGTCGTGCGATTCATCGGTCCCAGGGACCCGGCCACGAATTTCGGCCCGACTCCCCCGTCCGCGAGATACGCGTCGATCGCCGCGCGCACGCGCTTTGCCCCCTCGAAGTTCAGCTCATAGGCGATCGATTCGAGGCCATAGTCGGCCTGGGAAATGGCCTGCGAGCTGAACGTGTTGGTCTCGATCAGGTCGGCGCCCGCGTCGAGGTAGGCGCGATGCACTTTTTCAACCACGTCGGGACGGGTGAGGATCAGCAGGTCATTGTTGCCCTTGAGCAACTTCTTGACGTCCTTGAACCGTTCGCCCCGGAAATCCTCTTCGGTGAGGCTCTCCCGCTGAAGCATGGTTCCCATCGCCCCATCAATGATGGCGATCCGCTGGGAGCACAGTTCTTCAAGAGTCCGTGGCTGTCTCATGGCTCGCGAAGTCTACGACTCCACCCGTCCATCCGGTTAATCGGATGGAGGCTTGGGCGTGGCGGAAGCGCGTGGGAATCGAACCCACCTGTCCGGGGAGACCCCGGACGCCAGCGGCTTTGAAGGCCGTGCAGGTCACCAGACCCGGCTCGCTTCCATGAACGAACGCCGAGAGCATAGCCCGCCGAGCCCGCGGCGCCGCCGCCCACCAAGGCGGTCAAATCGGGCAGAATCCGTTCCATGTCCGATCAACACTCCTCCAACAAGGCGATCCTTTACGCACTCATCGCGAATTTCGGGATCGCGGTCTCGAAACTGGCGGCCGCGCTCTACACCGCCTCGGGCTCGATGCTTGCGGAGGCGATCCACTCCTTTTCGGACTGCGCCAACCAGATCCTGCTTTTCATCGGTATCAGTCAGTCCAAGCGGCCGGCCACTCGCGAGTATCCCCTGGGCTACGGGAAGGTGACCTACTTCTGGAGCTTCGTGGTGGCCCTGCTGCTCTTCAGCCTCGGAGGGCTCTTCTCCATCTACGAAGGCTGGCACAAGCTGCACACACCCGAGCCCGTCTCGAAGCTGTGGATCGCTCTCAGCGTGCTCGGGATGTCGATTCTCCTCGAGGCCGGGTCGCTGGCCGGGTGCCTCAAGGAGATTGCGCGCCTCCGCCGCGGCAAGTCGTTCGGGTACTGGCTCAAGAACACCCGCAACGCGGAGCTCGTCGTGGTCCTGGGCGAGGACGTCGCCGCGCTGGTTGGTCTCGGACTCGCGTTCGGCTTCGTCGGCCTGACCGCCCTCACCGGCAACCCGCAGTTTGACGCGGTCGGATCCATGGCCATCGGGACCGTCCTCGTGGGCGTCGCCTTCTTCATTGCCGCCCGGATCAAGGGCCTGATCGTCGGAAAGTCGGCGGAGGAGGATGTGGAGGAGGCGATTCGCGAGGAGATCAAGCGGGCGCCCGGGATCGAGAAGCTCTTTCGCGCGATCACCATGCAGTTCGGGCCCCAGGTCATGCTCGCCGCCAAGGTGCAGATGACCCCGGGAATGTCGATCGAGGAGGCGGTCGCGCGCATCAACGCGCTCGAGACCCACATCCACGAGACCTTCCCCGAGATCGCGTGGTGCTTCATCGAACCGGACGACAAGGACTGATGGTCGGGCGCGAGATCGAGGGGCCCCTACAGGCCGTCGTACTTCGGTCCGCCTCCGCCCTCCGGCGTCACCCAGGTGATGATCTGGTAGGGGTCCATGATGTCGCAGGTCTTGCAGTGGACGCAGTTCGAGAAGTTGATCTGGAGCTTGAGCGACTTCTCCTTGCCGTCGTTCTTCGGCACCATCTCGTAGACCGCGGCGGGACAGAACTTCTCGCACGGGTTCCCGTATTCGGTCCGGCACGTGGTCTCGCAGATGTTCGGATCGGCCACGTGCAGGTGGGCCGGCTGGTCTTCCTCGTGGAGGGTGCCCGCATGGAAGACGTCGGTGAGCCGATCGAAGGTGAGCTTGCCGTCCGCCTTGGCGCGCTGGAAGAAGTCGCGCGTGGTCCCCGCGCCATACCGATCGATGAGTTTCTCCATGTCGGCGTAGCCGCCGGAAGGCTCGAGGGGATCAACGAGGCCTCGCCCCCCCGTGACCATGAGCAGAGCGGTGTTGATCATGCCGCCGAGGAAACCGTGCTTGAAGCCCTGATGGAAGTTGCGGACGGCGTAGAGCTCTTCCTTCACCGAAGAGTTGTTGACCCGGTCTTCGAAGCCCTTGAGCACCACCGCCGAGGAGTCGTCGCTCTCCAGGGCTTCGATGACGGTCTCCGCGGCGAGCATGCCGGTCTTGATGCCGAGGTGAATGCCCTTCAGCCGCATGGCATTGAGAAAGCCGGCGGCCTCGCCGATCAGGAGAAGGCCGTCAGCGTACGTCCTCGGAATGCAGTACCAGCCGCCTTCGCTGATCGCGCGGGCGCCGTACTTGATCATCTTCCCTCCCTGAAGCAGCTCAGCCACCCGGGGATGGGTCTTCATCTTCTGGAAGAGCGCGTGCGGATCGAGGAAGGGGTCGCGGTAGTCGAGGCCGATGACCAGGCCGATCGAGATCTCCGTATCCGAAAGACCGTAGATGAAGCCTCCCCCGAAGGTCTCCCACCCGAGCGGCTCGCCCATGGTGTGAATGACTTCGCCCTTCTGGATCCGGCCCTTCGGAACCTCCCACCGTTCCTTGATGCCGAGGGTGTAGACCATCGGGAACTTGCCCGCGTCGAGTTTGAGCTTGGCCACCGCCGTCTTGGTGAGACTGCCGCGCGCGCCCTCGGCCAGGATCGTGACCTTCGCGCGGATAGAAACGCCCGCCTCGTAGTTCCCCTTCTTGTTCCCGTGCTTGTCGATGCCTTTGTCGCCGGTGCGCACGCCGACCACGCGCTCACCCTCATAGAGCAACGAGGCCGCGGGGAAGCCGGGCATGCAGTCGACGCCGCGCTTCTCCGCCTCGCCGGCCAGCCACTTCACCAGGTGGCTCAGGCTGATCACGTAGTTGCCGTGGTTTTGCAGGGGCGGAGGGGTGATGGGCAACTTGAACTTCGACGACTCGAACAGGTACTCGACGCAGTCCTTCGTCACCTTGGCGGCAAGGGGCGCCCTACTCTCGAAGTCGGGAATCAGCTCGCGAAGCGAGGACGGGTCGAGCACGGCTCCCGAAATCGAGTGGGCGCCGAACTCGGCGGCCTTCTCGATCACCATGATCGAGGGTTCGAGGGGCTTGACCCCGGGACGCTTCGCCCGCTCGGCGAGGAGATCCTTCAGACGAATGGCGGCCGCGAGCCCGGCCGGACCGCCGCCCACGATCAGGACGTCGGTTTCGAGGGTGTCGCGTTCTTCAGTCATGCCGGGGACATTCAATCACATCCGGCACGTGCCCGAAGGCGACGCCATGGGGTCCACAAGCCTGGCCATCGCCGCGGCCGTCCTTGGATTGTTCATTCCCGCCGGCCTCGTGGCCCGGGAGCCGAACCACTGGGCTTGACCTCGGAAACCTGACCGCTTCGGCTAGCCGCGTGACGCGAAGTGCGCCTTCGCCTCGGCGGTGAGCGCGGGCAGAACCTCGAACAGGTCGCCCACGATCCCGTAGTTCGCCACCTTGAAGATGGGCGCCTCGGGATCCTTGTTGATGGCGACGATCACCCGCGACGAGGACATGCCGGCGAGGTGCTGAATGGCCCCCGAGATGCCGCAGGCGATGTAGAGGGTCGGCGACACCGTCTTTCCAGTCTGGCCGACCTGGAACGAATGGGACACCCAGCCATCGTCCACGATCGCGCGCGACGCGCCGATGGCCGCGCCCATGGCCTCGCCCAGAGCCTCGATCAGCTTGAAGTGCTCGGCCGCCTTGAGGCCGCGGCCTCCCGACACGATGACCTGCGCCTCGGCCAGTTCTTTCTTGCCAGAGTCCTTGGCGCGGAACTCGCGAACCCGGGCCCGCGTAGCGGTATCGATCTCGGCCTGCGCGGTTTCGCAGGCGCGGCCTTCGACCGGAGCGGTCAGAGCGAAGACGTTCGGTCGCAGCGTCGCGATCTGGAGCGGGGTCGTCCAGGCGAAGGTCGAGATCATCTTTCCGGAGTATTGGGCGCGGGTGGCCACGAGCCTCCCCTCGCCCTGGGTGAACGACGAGCAGTCGGAGATCAGACCGCCGCCGGTCAGGAAAGCCACGCGCGGGGCGAGATCCTTCCCCATCGCGGTGTAGGGGATGAAGACCGCGGACGGACTCTCGGACTCCGCCGCCTTCGCGACCGCCCGGGCGTAGGACTCGGACGAATACGAAGACAGCGCGGCAGCGCCGAAGCAGATCACCTTGTCGGCGCCATGCGAGCCCAGGGTCATGACCGCGGCGTCGTTGGCCTCACCCACGAGAACCGCGACAACCCTGCCCGAGGAGGCATCGGCGAGCCGGCGAGCCTCCGAGACCGCTTCAAGGGACGGGCGACGCGGCGCGCCGCCCCGGATTTCCGCGAAAGTCAGAATGGTGTTGGACATGACTAGATGACCTTCGCTTCTTCGTGGAGGAGACGGATGAGTTCCTTCGCCTGCGCCTTGGGATCGCCCTGGATCAGCTTCACCGGAGGCCGATCCGCCGGAGGAGCCATGGTCCGGCGCTCGGTCTTGCTGGCGAGAGCCTCTTTCGAAACTCCAAGTGCTTCGGCATCGAGCACGCCCATCGGCTTCTTCTTCGCGGCCATGATGCCCTTGAGGCCGGCGTAGCGCGGAGTATTGAGACCCTTCTGCGCGGTGATGACCGCGGGCAGGGTGGTGTCCCAGACTTCGACGCCGCCCTCGACTTCACGCTCGACCACCGCGGCGGCGCCGTCGATGTCCAGCTTGATCGCCATGGAGACGATGGGCAGATCGAGGGCGCCGGCCAGGAGTCCCGCGGTCTGGGCATCGTCCTCGCCCGAGCCCTGGTGGCCGCACAGGATCAGGTCCGCGCCGCCGAGGTGGCGGATGGCGGCGGCGAGCACGGTGGCTCGGGCGGCGGCGTCGAGATTCTCGAAAGCGGGATCGTGGATCTGATGAGCCGAGTCCGCACCCATGGCCAGGCCGTTTCGCAGGCCCGCGACCACGCGCTCCGGGCCGACGGAGAGGAGAATCACCTCGCCCGTGAACTTCTCGCGGAGCTTCAGGGCTTCCTCGATCGCGAACTCGTCATAAGGCGAAATGATCCAGGTGAGATCGGTCTGAACGATCTGCTTTCGGTCGTCGGCCACTTTGAGCCGCGAGGCGGTGTCGGGCACCACCTTCACGCAAACGATGATCTTCATGTGGGCTTCCTTAGGTGAACTCTTGAGGACGCCACCGACCTCGCGCGCGGCCGCGGCGGCCTAAGAGAAGAGATTGCGGAACTTTGAAAGACGCGGTGCTTCAGGCCGCGTAACGCTTGAACACCAGGGCCCCGTTGGTTCCGCCGAAACCGAACGAGTTCGACAACGCGTACTCGATCGCGAGCGACCTCGCCCCTTCCCGCGCGGCGTCGATGTCGCACTCGGGGTCCTGAGAGTCGATGTTGATCGTGGGTGGAACTTTCTGATCGCGAATGGCGAGCGCGGTGATCGAGGCCTCGAGGCCGCCCGCGGCGCCCAGCAGATGCCCGGTCATGGACTTGGTCGAGCCCACCACCAGCTTCTTCACGTGCTCGCCGAAGACGGTCTTGAGCGCGATCACTTCGATCCGGTCGCCCACCGGCGTCGACGTCCCATGCGCGTTGACGTACGCGATTTGATCGGGGCGGATGCCTGCGTCCTTGATGGCCTTCGTCATCACCCGGGCCGCGCCATCGCCGTCCTCGCAGGGTGCGGTGATGTGGTGAGCGTCGGAGGTCATGGCGTAGCCCACGAGCTCGCAATAGATCTTCGCGCCCCGCGCCTTCGCCCGGCCCAGTTCCTCGAGGATCAGAATCCCCGCGCCCTCGCCGATGACGAAACCGTCGCGGTCCTTGTCGAAAGGACGGGACGCCTTCTCGGGCGCGTCGTTCCGGGTGGAAAGCGCGCGCATGGCGTTGAAGCCGCCCACGCCCAGGCCGGTGATGGCGGCCTCGCTGCCGCCCGCGATCATCACGTCCGCTTCACCGCGCTGAATCACGCGGAAGGCGTCGCCGATCGAGTGCGCGCTCGAGGTGCATGCGGTCGCGGTGGCCGACGAGGGCCCGCGGGCGCCGGTGCGGATGCTCACCCATCCGGCGGCGAGATTGATGATGGCCGACGGGATGAAGAACGGGGAGATTCTTCGGGGACCGCCGGTGAGCATCTCCGTGTGCTCCCGCTCGATGGTGGCGAAACCGCCGATGCCGCTGCCGATGAACACACCCACCATCTCCGACTCCTCGCGCGTGAACGTGAGGTTCGAATCCCTGATCGCGTATTCGCTGGCCGCCACCCCGAGCTGGATGAAGCGATCCATCTTCCGCGCTTCCTTCTTGTCGGAAAACACGTGCGGATCGAAGTTCTTCACTTCGCAGGCGAATCTGGTGGCGTGCCTCGAGCAGTCGAAAAGCGTGATGAGCCCCGCGCCCGACCGGCCGGCGAGGAGCCCTTCCCACGTGGATTCCGCGCCCGTTCCGAGGGGCGAGACCACGCCGAGGCCCGTAACGACGACTCTTCTCATAGCTCTAGCCTTTGCCTGAGCGACCAGGCGGGGGAGGCTACTTCTTGGCGTGCTTGGTGATGTAGTCGACGGCGCTCTGAACGTTGCTGATCTTCTCGGCGTCTTCGTCGGGGATCTCGATCTTGAACTCCTCTTCGAGGGCCATGACCAGCTCCACGATATCCAGGCTGTCCGCGCCCAGATCGTCGACAAACTTGGCTTCCGACTTCACCGCATCTTCCTCAACCGAAAGCTGCTCGACGATGATCTTTTTGACGCGGGCTTCAAGCGATTCCATTTTTTTCCTCTTGTTTTCTACTCTATCCAGAAGCCTCGGGGTGCCTGACCCCAAGTGCTTCGGTCTGTGAACGATCGCACAGGAACGTGGTTCCTGCGGATTCTACATATGGAAGCCGCCATCCACCGAGATGGTCTGGCCGGTGACGTAGGCCGAGGCATCCGAGGCGAGATAGACGACGAGGCCCGCGATGTCCGCGGGCGTTCCTGTCCGTCCGAGCGGGACGGTGGCAAGCATGGCCTGCTTCGCGGCTTCGGGCATGGCCTGGGTCATGTCGGTCTCAATGAACCCGGGGGTCACGACGTTGACCCTTATGCCGCGGGAGGCCACTTCGCGGGCCACCGACTTCGAGAAGCCGATGAGACCGGCCTTGGCCGCGGCGTAATTGGCCTGGCCGGCGTTGCCGGTGAGCCCCACCACCGAGCCGATGTTGACGATCGAGCCGGCGCGCTGCTTGAGCATGGGCTTCATGACCGCCTGAGTGGAGATGAAGACGCTGGTGAGATTGGTGGAGATGACGTCGTCCCAATCCGCGGGCCTCATGCGAAGGAGCAGAGTGTCGCGGGTGATGCCGGCGTTGTTCACCAGGACGTCGATCCGCCCGTGGGCGGTGACGGATGCGGCGATGAGCGCCTCGATCGACTCCCGCGAACAGACATCGACCCTGTGAGCGCTTGCCTTCCCTCCGGCCGCGGTGATCTCCGCCATCACCTCCTCGAGCTTCGCGAGGTCGCGCGCCGCGCAGACCACGGTGGCGCCCGCCTCGGCGAGGGCCTTGGCGATTCCCCGGCCGATGCCGCGCGAGGCGCCGGTGACGATGGCGATCTTTCCGTCTGCTCTGAAGTTCAAGGGCGGGAGGTCTCCTGGA
>JANMVV010000315.1:0-19937 GCA_031392925.1 Vicinamibacteria bacterium | reverse complement strand
CCGAGTATTTCGAGAACTCGGACCAGTTGGTTCCGAACTGGAACTCCATCGGTAGGCCGGTGACCACTCCCACCGCGAAGGTGATCCCGAAGATGCGGCTCCAGAACCGCGCGGCTTCGGCGTGGCGCTCGCCTCCGCCGTGTAGGGCCTTCCACCTCCACCACACCAGGAAAGGCGCCAGGCCCATGGTGAGTTGGGGGAAGAGGTAGTGGTACGTGATCGTGAACGCGAACTGCAGCCGATGCCAGAACGCCAGATCGTCCATGAGGGAACCATGCTATGCCCTCTCCGGCGGAGAGGTCCCCTCCGTTCCAAATTCCTTGACAAGGCCGGAGCCGGACGTAATATCCACCAAACGAGCGGGGCGCCCTTGATGTTCATGTGGGAACGCTCCCTCGCTAAGGTCGACAAGGAGACTTCAATGGGTTCACGCTCTCTCCGTTTGCTGAATGCGGCTGTGGTGCTCGCGTTCCTAACTGGCGCCTCCGCCCACGCCCAATCGAACGAAGGAAAGGTCCGCGGCGTCGTGCGCGACAGCAGCGGCGGGGGGATTCCCGGCGTGTTGCTCACGATCACGAATCAAGCGACCGGGGCGAACGTGACCGCCACCTCATCCGCGGACGGCAGCTACACCGCGAGCGTCGCGCCGGGCGCCTATTCGGTGGCCGCCTCGCTCAAGGGTTTCGGCCGGCAGACCCGAAAGGACCTCAAAGTGGACGCCGGCCTTAGCGTGGCCGCGGACTTCACCCTTCAAGCGCAGCGGGAAGAGGAAGTCACGGTCACCGCCACCAAGCGCGAAGAAGCGCTGAGCGACGTCCCCTTCGCGGTGGCGGCGCCCACCGAGCAGGTGATGCAGTCGCGGGGCATCGAGAACATCGAGGGGATCGCGGCGAACGTCGCCGGCTTCGCGGTGCAGAACCTGGGCCCGGGCCAGAGCCAGGTATCGATGCGCGGCGTCTCATCCGGTCAGATCGTGCGCGACCAGCCCGGAGTGAAGGAGCAGGTCGGCGCCTACCTCGATGAGTCCGTCATCTCCCTGTCCCTGTTCACACCCGACCTCGATCTCTTCGACGTGGCGCGCGTCGAAGTGTTGCGCGGACCGCAGGGGACGCTCTTCGGGTCGGGGTCGCTCTCGGGGACCGTCCGTTACATCAGCAACCAGCCGGAGATCAACGTGTCGAAGTGGTTCGCCGAGCTCGGCGGCAACACCCTCACCGGCGGCGCGGCCGGTGGGAACGTAAAGCTCGGCGGCAACGTGAAGTTGGGCCAGAAGGCGGCCATGCGCGTGGTCGGCTACTACAGCAAGATCCCGGGTTACATCGACGCGGTCCAGCCGAACTTGAGCGTCAAGGAGGACGTCAACGGCGGCGACCGCTCCGGCGTCCGCCTGGCCCTGCTGCTCAAGCCCAACGACAAGCTCTCCATAACTCCGCGACTGGTGTACCAGAAGGTGGCGATGGACGGCTGGAACCGCATCGATGCCTACAACATCCTGGGCAACCCCTACACCACCACGCGGCCAGCCGTGACCCTGGGCGAGCGCCAGCAATTCACCCAGCTCGATGAGAATTTCACCGACAAGTTCTGGCTGGGCGACCTCAACATCCACTATGCCTTCGGAAAAGTCGACCTGACCTCGATCACCTCGTACACCGATCGCGATGTCCTGGTGGTTCGTGACGCCACCGCGCTCACCGCATCGATCACCGGCGGCAGCATCGGCCTGCCCGCGAAGGTCTACACCCTCAACGCGCCTCTCGACGACAAGACGAAGGCGAAGTCGTGGACGCAGGAGCTCCGACTGTCCGGCGAAACGAAGAAGTTTCGCTGGGTGGCCGGGGGCTTCTACAGCTCCACCAATCGCAAGTACGGGCAGAGCCTCCTGGTCGCTGGATTCCAGGACCAGACCGGCATTCCCACCGCCGGAAGTTTCGGCGCGGCCAAGGACGTCCTGTTCTATTCCGACCTCAAGTACAACCTCCACCAGTTCGCCGCCTTTGGAGAGGGCACCTTATCCATCACCGACCAGTTCAGTCTCACCGGCGGCCTGCGCTACTACGACTTCAGCGAGGATCGCACCCAGGTCTTCGACGGAATCTTCGCGGACCCGGCGAGCAAGCCCGGCACGGTGAACGCCAACGGCGTGGCCCCGCGGCTCATCGCCACCTTCAAGGCGACCGGCACCACCAACATCAACGCCCAGGTCGCCAAGGGCTTCCGGCTCGGCGGGATCAACGATCAGCTCAACGTGCCGTTGTGCACGAAGGAAGACCTCGCCACCTTCGGGGGCCACGACGCCTGGAACGACGAGACCGCCTGGAACTACGAGATCGGTTCCAAGTCGCGGATCATGGGCGGCCGGGGCTCGTTCAACGTATCGGCCTTCGACATGAACATCACCGACCTTCAGGCCACGGTCACCGCGGGTTCGTGCTCCTCGCGCGTGATCTTCAACGTGCCCAAGTCGCGAAGCCGGGGATTGGAAGCCGAGTTCGCGGCGGCTCCCAACAGGAATTTCGATTTCTCCATCTCCGGCATCTACGCGGACTCGAAGCTTCGATCCTCGCTGACCTCGGGCGGCAAGGTCGTCTCCGGAATCCAGGAGGGAAATCGGCTTCCGAGCGTGCCGAAGTTCCAGATGTCGGCTTCCGCCACCTATCAGTGGCAGTTGAAGAGCGACTCCCTGCTCTACCTGACCGGCACCTATCAATACACGGGTTCGCGATTCACCCAGATCGGCGACCAAGCCGCGGGTTTTGGAACCGTGAATCTGCTCTCGTTCGCGCCCAACACCATCGGGGGGCCGCTCCGCGCGACCACCTTCACCTTCAACCCCGAGTTGCCGGCCTACAACCTCGTCAACGCCCGCGTGGGCCTCACCCGCGACAAATGGGATCTCTCGCTCTACGGCAACAACCTGACCGACGAAATCGCCTGGCTCGCTCTCGACCAGGAGCGCGGCACGAGGGCCCGCGTCGGTTACCTGACCAACCCGCCCCGCTCGTTCGGCGCCACCCTGCGAGTCAAGTTCTAGGAAGGCCTGGGGACCAGGCGCTCCCCTACATGCGGAACAGATAGCTGAACTTCACGAAGAAACCGTCCTTCGATCGGTTCAGGCCCTTGAAGGCGAAGGCGTCGGGCTCGCCCAGCGCGCTTCCGTAACCGGCGAAGAACACCGTGCCGGGAGTCGGCTGCCAGGCGAAGAGCGCTTCGAGTCGAAGTCCGTTGCTGTGCTGCTCGAGCGCGGGCGCGTACCCGTTGGTCTTGGAGTTGAAGGTGTAGATCGGCCGCTCCGTTCTCGAGTCGTCGCGCAGGGCGTCCTGGGACTGGGCGTCATACTGGGCGATCACGCGGGCGAAGATGGCCCGGGTCGCCTGGTACTCGACCTTCAGCCGCGGAATCTGGCGTCTCGCCACCAGCGATCCATCCGATCGCCGCGCCACGTTCTGAAGGTTGTAGGTGGTGTTGAGGCGCAGCTTCTCCGTGGGCCGCCAGTCGAGCTGCACCGTGACGTAGGCGATGTTGCCGCTGGACCATTCGTAGAAATTCTCGTCCTTGCCCCACACCGCGTTCGCGTAACCGGAGAAGTGCTTGAACTCCGGTGTGGTCAGGCTCAAGACCCAGTCGAGGTTCTGAAGCCGCGGCACGCCGACGAAGGGCAGGTATTCGCCGGGGCGATCTCCTTGGAGCGCGTAGCCCGTGTAGAGATCGGAGTCGTAGCCGAAGGATTCGATGAGCACGGAGGCCCCGGTCTTCCAGCCGCCGCGCCAGGTGGCGTTGTTGTTGATGTGGAGTTTCTTGTCCTGGACGCCGCCCTCCCCGAAGAAGGCGTCGTACTGCCAGGTGCCGTCGAAGACAACGTCGGTGTTCCAGACTTCGAGGGCGCTGCCCTTCTTTCCGAAGAAGCTGAGCCGCTGGTCGAGGGAAGCCTGGACGATGCCGGGACGAGAGATGAACCCAGCACCCGCGATGAACGTTTCGTCGATCCCGTTCAAGGCGGCGCGGGTTCCGAGTCTCTTCCCGTTGCGGTTGAAGACGGCCTGGAAGAGCGGCGCGTTGGTGCGAGTGTCCGCGAGACGGTTCGCGGATAGGGCGCCCTGCAGGTCGAGGGTCGAGATTTCGCCCATGGCGATTCGGGCGTCGAGCCCGATCACGCGGTTCCAGTCGTCGCCGTCGATCTTGTCGGTGTAGGCGAGGCCGATGCGTGAACGCTTCCCGAGGTCGCGCCTCGCGCGGAGGATATTGAAGATCGGGTGGTTCCCTGCGGTTCGTGAAGTGGCGGCGTCGTCGATCGCGGAGAGAAAACCGACGCTCGTTCCGGAGAGGGTGCCGGTGAGTTTCGCCGCCGTGACCGGCGCGACGATCTTCCGGGTGTAGATCAGCCGGTTCGGGGTGGCGAACTGCTCGAGCCCGTCGAGGAAGAACGGCCGCTTCTCGTCGAAGAAGATGGCATTCCGCGGGTCGTACTGGATCTGGCTCGCATCCGCCTCGACCTGGGAGAAGTCGGGGTTGATGGTGCCGTTGAGGGTGAGATTGGGCGTCACCCCAAAGCGCACGTTCCCGCCGATCTCCGGCCTTTGTCCGTCGTAGCCCCAGCCTCCCGGCGATTTCGGAGCCCCTTCCACCCGGCCGGTGAATTCCGGATTGAGATCGAGGACGAGGCCCGGTCGAAGCTCGTGCATGCCTTCGATGACTCCGCCCTGGGACAGGAACGAGGTGGCGTCGCGACGGGCGGGGGCCCAGGAGTCCTCGTAGCCCGAGTTCTGGCTCTTGCGCAGGACGTGAAGGCCCCAGCTCTGGATCTCGGCCTTCTGATAGCGAAGGCTCTTAAAGGGCAGGCGCAACTCGATCTCGTATCCTTCGGGGGTAATCCGACCCTTGGACTGGAAGACGAAGTCGGGCGAGAGGTCGGGGGCCTCACGACCCGTGGCCATGCCGGAGAAACCTCCTCGAGTCGTCGAGGCGCTCAGGCCCTCGATGAGGGTGCCGTCCGCCTGCACGCCCAGCGGGTTGACGGTGAGGGACACGGCCTGACGCCCGTCGTTGAAAGTCGATAGCAGGAACGTGATGGAGTCCTCGGCGGTCAGTTTGTCGCGCTGGGCGAGGCTCGCGCGGACGCTTCCGACCGGCGCTTGCGCGCGCACGCCGAAATGGATCGCGGTGGCGGAGTAGAAGACGAGGATCTCGGTTTCCTGCTCGGCCGGGCGGCCATCGTTCGGCGAATACTGGGAGAAGTCCGTGAGCCGGGCGGCCTTGGACCAGGCGGGATCGTCGAGCCGCCCGTCGACGCTGATGGTCTCGTCCAGCCGCGGAACCGCGACCTTCAACTGGTTCTGGCGACCGGAGTACGTGAGGAGCGCCGGCGGTTCGGCGAGCGCGAGGGCGGAGAGCAGAGCGAGGGAGATCATTCGGGGTGGCGAAAGGGCGTAATCCTACGCGTAGCCTGCCATCGCCGAGGAAGCGACAGGTCCCTGGCCCTATTCGTTTCTCATCGCCGGGATGGGGTTGACGAGCACGGCGGAGAGCGCGGGCAGAAGACTTCCGCCCAGCGCCATGAGAGCGACAAGCGCCTCCATGCCCTGGCCCCAGGATGTGCCCGCTCACGGCCCCCCGAGCGCGATTCGCACGTCGATCTCTTATATTGTAAAGCCAATATCAGCATAAGGTTAAATACACAGCATGAAAATTATTATTGACATACCTAGAACATTGTAGCGATACTTAACGGTGTTAAGTCACAGTACATAGTTAATAGCCATGGGAATCGCAGAACGAAAAGAGCGGGAGAAGGAGGATGTGAGGCGCAAGATCCTCGAGGCCGCGCACAATCTCTTCGAGACCCTTGGCTACGAGAACGTGACCATGCGCGCGGTCGCCGATGCGATCGAATACTCGCCGACCACCATCTACCACCACTTCGAAAACAAGGACGCTCTGGTCGAGGCGCTGTGCTTCGCCGATTTCGAAAAGCTCTCGGCGGCCATGAGCGACCAGCCGCTCCCGGCGAATCCGGTGGATCGGATCCGCGCTCTGGGCCGCTCATATTCCGCCTTCGGGATCGCGAACCCGAACCACTACCGGTTCATGTTCATGACCCCGGGCGACTGGAAGAAGCACGTGAATGAAGGCGACACTCCTCCCGCGCAGTCCTATGCGTTTCTGCGTCAGGCCGTGGTCGAAGCCATGGACCAGGGTTTCTTCGAAAAGGGTGACGTGGACCTCGTGTCTCAGGTCCTGTGGTCCGGCATTCACGGCGTGGTCTCACTGCTGATCACCTTCAAGCCCGAGCAGTTCCCGCGCGTTCCTCCCCGCCCCGGGCTCATCGAAGCCTCGATGGAAACGACCCTGCACGGCCTGCTCGCCGGCCGAAAGGAAAAGTGATGGTCTCCCTCGCGCGAAAAAACCTCCTGCACGACCGGATCCGTTTCGCGATCACCCTCGCGGGCGTCGCCTTCGCGGTGACCCTGGTGCTCGTTCAGGTGGGCCTGTTCCTCGGCCTTCTCGACAAGGCGACCATTTCGATCCAGCGCTCCAACGCCGACATCTGGATCGTGGGCAAGAGCACTCCGAACATCGACTTCGGCAAGCCCTTTCCGGAAACCACCGTGCTTCGCGCTCGGGGTCTCCTCGGGGTGGAGCGGGCCGACAACATCATCGTTCAGTTCATCAACACTCAGCTTCCCACCGGCGCGACCGAGAACTCGGAGGTCTATGCCCTCTCGGATCCGGCCTTCTGGAAACTGCCGTGGAAGCTCGAGGCCGGCCACATGGAGGATCTGTCGCGCGGATACAACCTCATCATGGATCGATCGGCCACATTGCGCTTCGGCGCTTTCGACCTGGGCGACTATCGGGAACTCGGCGGCCGGCGGTTTCGCATCATCGGTCGGAGCGCGGGAGCCGAGTCGTTCACGACCACGCCGGTCGTCTTCATGGACTTCGCCAACGCTCAGAGCCTGCTCGAACAACTGCGCGGTCAGACGACGTACGTCCTCGTCAAGGTGGCACCCGGCTTCGCACCGGCGGAGGTCGCGGCCCGGCTTCGCCCGATGCTTCCCTACAACGATGTCCACACCCGCGAGGAATGGGCGGCGCAGTCGCGGGGTTACTGGGTCAAGTCGACGGGGCTGGGAATGAGCATGGGGGTCACCGTGTTCCTCGGCATCCTGGTCGGCGTGGTGATCGTGGCCCAGACCCTCTACACCTCGGCGGTCGAGAACATCCGCCAGTTCGGCACGGTGAAGGCGATCGGCGGATCGAACTGGGACATCTACAAGATCCTCGGCGAACAAGCCCTCATCAACGCCGTGCTGGGTTTCCTCCTGGGTGCCATCGCCTCCTACGGGGTCCGACCCGCGATGGCCGGACTCCACTTGAACGTGCTCTTGAGCCCTCAGTTTTCCGCGGTGGTCTTCATCGGAACGGTCGCCATGTGTCTCGCCGCGGCGCTCTTCTCCTTCCGTCGCGTCGCTCTCATCGATCCCGCACTCGTCTTCCGAGGGTAAAGGCTCATGAAGAAAGTCCTTGAAGCCCGCATCGTTCGCAAGACCTTCGAAGAAGGGTCGCAGCGGGTCGAAGTCCTGCGCGGGGTCAGTCTCGACGTGAGTTCGGGCGAGATTGTTTCTCTCGAAGGTCCGTCCGGCTCGGGCAAGACCACTCTGCTCTCGATCATGGGCTGCATCCTCACGCCCAGCGCGGGCGAAATTCACATCGGCGGCGAGCGCATCAGCGGCAACGACAAGGCGCTGCGCGACGCGAGACGCAAGTCGATCGGCTTCGTCTTCCAGCAGTTCAACCTCTTCCCCGCTCTCACCGCTCGCGAGAACATCGTCTACGCGCTCGGAATCAAAGGACATAAGGGCGCTCGCGCCGAGGTCGAAGCCGATCGCGTCCTCGACGCCGTGGGACTGGCCGACCGCAAGCAATTCCTTCCCCGCGATCTCTCCGGCGGTCAGAAACAGCGCGTCGCCATCGCGAGGGCCCTCGCGGGCTCGCCCGATGTCATCCTCGCCGACGAACCCACTGCCAATCTCGACTCCGCGGTGGGCGTGCAGATCCTCGACCTGTTCCGCGATCTCGCCAAGAGCGAGAACAAGGGTCTCATCATCGTGACCCACGATCCCAAGGTTCGCCGCGTCGCGGATCGCGTGGCCGGCATCGCCGACGGCCTGCTTCTTCCCGAGGCCCACGCGGCCTGATCCGACACCCTCGAAAGGAACATCATGCGTTCAAGTCTTGTCTTGCTCTCCCTCGCCGGAATGGGCATCGCGCTCCTCGCCGGCACGGTCATGCAGGCGCAGCCCCAGGGCCCGCCTGGGTCTGGCGCGGTCGCGGCGCACGCGCCCCTCACCGGGGTCGCCGCCGAGGGGCGCGTGGTCGCGTACCCGGGCTTCGAAGTCACGATCGGAGCGGATGCGGTGGGACGGCTCCTGCGCGTGAACGTGGAAGAGGGCGACCTCGTTCGCAAGGGCCAGGTTCTCGCTGAGATCGACGCCAGCGACCTGATCGCGAGCCTCGACGAAGCGAAGGCCCGGCTCGAGGAGGCGACCGCGGAACGGCATCTCGCCCAGCTCAACGCGGACCGGAAGGCGAAGCTCTTCGCGGAGGGCGTACTTCCCGCGTTCGACCGCGACGCGGCCTCGCGCGATGTGGAGATCACGCAGGCGCGCATCGAGACTGCGACCGCACAGATCCGCCGCCTCGAAGCCACCATCGCGAAGACCCGGATGATCGCGCCGATCAGCGGCACCGTGACCTCGCGAATCATCAATGCCGGCCAGATGGTCGACCGTGGCGATCCCGCCTTCATCGTGGCCGATCTCAATCGACTTCGCATCGAGGGCGAAGCTCACGAAGCGGACGCCGACCGCGTGATCATCGGCGCCGAGGTGGAAATCCGCGCCGACGGCTTCCCGGGCCAGAGCTTCCACGGGCGCGTAGAAGAGATCCCCGGCAGCGTGACCCTGCGAAGGATCAAGCCTCAGGATCCGGCCCGGCCCACGGACGTCCGTGTCCTCGCGCTCAAGGTCGCCTTCGAGGGAAAGACACCGCTCAAGCTCGGCAGCACGGTCGATCTGGTGGTGAGCACTACCGGCAGGTAGTTGGTAAGTTCGGCCCCGTGGGACTCTTCAAGTCCAAGGCCGCGGTCGCGCCGCTTTCGGAAACCGATCGGAAGTTCCTTCTCGAGTGGTCGGTCCCTTACGCCGAGATGACGGCGGCGATAAAGGCCGAGTTCGAAGACCAGGTCGCGCACTTCCTCGCCAACCGGCGGATCACGGGCGTGAGCTTCGGAGAAGGGCTCGAGCGGGAGGACAATCTGCTCGTCGCCGCCTCGGCCTGCACGCTTTCAGCCGGCTGGCCCGGATTTCGGTGGACCGATGTCTCCGAAGTCCTGCTCTACCCTGACGATTTTGATCGCGACTTCCAGATCGCGGGGGGAGACGGCGACGCGACCGCGGAACTCTCGGGCGAAGCGCACCCTTGGGGGACGGTCATCCTCTCGCTTCCCTCCCTCGAAGACAGTTTCGACGATCCGCACGACGGCTACCATGTCGGCTATCACGAGTTCGCCCACGTCCTGGACCGCGACACCGCTTCGAGTGTGGGACCTGCGGGCGACGGAGGTCTCCCCTCGAACATCACGGGGAAGTTCGCCGCACTCATGGGCAGGGCGCTCGAGACCACGAGGGCCGCGCTGGTCAAGGAACGCTCCCCCCTCGATCCCTACGGTCTCGAGTCGCCCGCGGAACTGTGGGCGGTGGCGGTGGAGGGTTTCTTCGAGCTCTCGAGCGCCATGGCCGACGCGCACCCCGACCTTCACCAGCTTCTCGACCTCTATTTCAATCAGCGGCCTCGGAATTAGCGGGCAGTCCAGGCCGGACCTTGAGCGTCGTCTCCTTGCGGATCTGAACCGTGCCGACCTTTGCCCCGCGGGGCTTGCTCACGTTCTGCGCCAGCGTGCAGGAGACGGGCACGATCCCCGCGTTCCGGGCCTTGCTGTGATACGCGGCCACCGCCGCCGCCGCCTTGAGCACCGTCTTGTCGGGCTCGAGGCCGCCCTCCGGCCCCTGGAGGACGACGTGGGAGCCGGGCACACCGTGGACATGAAACCAATAGTCATTCGGACGCGCCACGCGCAGGCTCAGAGCCTCGTTATCCTCGTCGGTCTTGCCCGCGCGAACCTTCCATCCGCCGGGCAGCGTGTACTCCCATGCCCGGACCTCCTCGAGTGAAATCATGGCGTCGACGATAAGCCAGGTGATCAGCGGCGCCGAGGTGCTCTCGAACCGGTGATTCTGGTATCGTTCGCCTCCCTCGGAACCACGTGGGCCTGTGGCGCAGCTGGGAGCGCGCTTGAATGGCATTCAAGAGGTCAGGGGTTCGATCCCCCTCAGGTCCACCATCCTCCCCCCGCTGACCGGGCCGGGGTACTTCCGTCGCCATCTGGGCGAGAATCTCGACATGGCCACCCTGAAGTCGATCTGCGTCTATTGCGGCTCCTTCCCTGGTCGGAGAGTCGAATATTCGCACGCGGCACAAGAGCTGGGAAGCCTCCTCGCGACCACGGGGCGGACGCTCGTCTACGGCGGGGGCGGCGTCGGCCTCATGGGCGAAACCGCCCGCGCAGCCATGACGGCGGGCGGTCGCGTGATCGGGGTCATCCCCCGGCACCTCAACACCAAGGAGCGCGCGTATCACGAGGTCGAGTTGCGCGTGGTCGAAACCATGCACGAGCGCAAGCAGACCATGGCCGATCTCGCCGACGGGTTCATCGCCCTGCCCGGAGGACTCGGCACCTTCGACGAACTGTTCGAGATCCTGACCTGGAACCAGATCGGACTCCACGGAAAGCCCGTGGGACTGCTCAATGTCGCGGGCTATTTCGACGCGTTGCTCGGCGTCATCGAGCAGGCGGTGCGTGAGGGCTTCGCGCCTCCTACCGCGCGATCGAGAATCCTCGTGGGGCTGAATCCGCCGGCCCTCCTCGATGCGATGGACGCGTACGTCGAGGAGTAGGGCTCAATCCCTACGCTTTCGGCTTCATCGGAGGCAGGGCGCGGGCCTCGATCATCGAAGCAAAACCGCACCTCGCGTGCGAGCCGTCGCAGAACGGCTTGTTCGCGGACTGGCCGCAGCGGCACAGGCCGATGGCGTCACGCCCGGCCAGATCAAAGCCCTTCCCCGTTTCGTCGACGATTTCGAAGTCGCCCTCGACGCGGATGGAACCGTTGTTCTTGACGATGATCCTGGTTGCGGCCATAGGCCTCCTTGCTCCGGTTGATGTGCGCGAGCCCGCGATGATATCGGACCAGGGGCCGGTAAACTCGGGGGCTTGAGAATTGAAGACGCAGTCACCAAGGTCCGCGACGGGGCCGGCTGGACCAGGCTCGACCGCCTGGGCCTGATCCGGGTGGTCGGTCCGCAGCGGGTGAAGTTCCTCCACAACCTTCTGTCGAACGACATCAGCGGTCTCGCCCCCGGACAGAGCCGTCTCGCCGCCCTCATGAATCTCAAGGGCCAGCAGGTCGCCTGGATGAGGGTGATGGCCGAGAGCGACGCCCTCGTCTGCGCGTTGCCCCTGGAGGTTCGCGACACCGTGGTCGACACCTTCCTTCACTACAAGGTCGGAGCGCCGGTCCGTTTCGAGAAGGTGGAGGCGGCGGTCTTCGGCGTGTTCGGAGACAGAGCGTCCGAGGCTCTGATCAGCCTCGGGCTCACCACCATTCCGACCGGGATCGAGACATTCACGCACGATTCACTCTCGGGGAGTGCGGTGCGAGTCAGCCGGGAGCGCGATCTTCCGGCCAGAGGCTTCTCTCTCCACGCCGCTCATGCCGCGGCCATGGCCATCGAGGAGAGGCTGCGCTCTTTGCTCGGTGAACCCATCGCACCCGCCACCCTCGAAACCCTGCGGGTGGAAGAAGGCATTCCGTGGCACGGCATCGACGTCAAGGAAGAGAACCTGCTCCACGAAACCGGCCAGCTGAGCGTGTACCACGCTCCTTCGAAGGGCTGCTATCTGGGTCAGGAGGTCGTGGCCCGACTCGAAGGGCGCGGCGGCAACGTGAACAAGCGTCTCGTCTTGATGAAATGCTCGCGGGCCGTCTCGGCCGGTCAGGACATCACGACGGACGGGAAGACCGCAGGCCGCGTGACCAGCGCCGGGGTATCGCCGGAGTTCGGCGCGATCGCCATGGGATACGTCCACCGCTCGCACGCGGACGAAGGCGCCATGGTGGACATCGACGGCGCACGGGCCGAAGTGAGAATCCTCCCGTTCCGATCCTGATGCGAACCACCGCCGCCGCGCGAAAACTGAAGTGGACGCTCTTCGGAGCGCAGGCCATGGGATCGGCGGGGTTTCTCGTCGCCTCCACGGTGACGCCCATCGTGGGAGCGGAGCTTTCCGGCCGGCCTTCGTTCGCCGGAGTGCCCACGGCCTTCTATTGGGCGGGCGGCGCGCTGGCCACCCTGGTCTGGGGCCGGCTCATGGATCCAATCGGAAGGCGCAGGACGCTCTCGCTCGGACTTCTGGTGGGCGTTCTCGGCGCCTCGCTCGCGTCCTTCTTCGTGGTACGGCATTCCTTTCGCGGCTTCATCCTCGGACTGGCCCTGATGGGCGCCGCGAATTCAGCGCTCCAGCTCGCGCGGTTCATGGCGGGAGAAGTGCACCGCAAGGAGGAACGCGGGCGCGCCATTTCGACGGTGGTCCTCGGCGGAACGGTGGGCGCCGTCCTCGGCCCGGCGCTCGTAGCCCCCATGTCCGCCCTCGCCACTTCATTCGGGGGGCCGCCGCTCGCCGGGCCCTACGCGGCGAGTGCTGGTTTCTTCTCCATGGGCGCCGTCCTCGTGGTCATCCTGTTGTGGCCGGACCCGCGGGACCTCGCGAAGGAAGTGCAGCGCGCGTCCGAAGTTCCATCTCCGCCCTCGCGCGCCGTGCGCGAAATCCTCCGAGATCCCGGGGTTCGAATCGCCGGTCTCACCATGGCCATCGCGCAGGTCGTGATGGTCATGCTGATGGTGATCACCTCCCTCCACATGTCGCATCACCATCACGCGCTCGCGAGCATCGCCGCGGTGATGTCGTCGCACGTGTTCGGCATGTACGCGTTCTCGGTGGTATCCGGACGCTTCGCCGACAGGTGGGGGCGCGGCCCCCTCATCGGAGTGGGTGCTACGGTGCTCGTCGTCTCCTGCCTCACCGCGACCCTGTCCACCGACGTGGCGCCGCTTGCCTTCGCCTTGTTCCTGCTCGGACTCGGCTGGAATTTCTGCTACGTCGGCGGATCCACGCTCCTCTCGGACTGCCTGTCCCAGGGCGAGCGAGCGCGCTTTCAGAGCGTGAACGATTTCGTGCTCACCACCCTCGCGGGCACGGGGAGCGCTCTTTCCGGCCTCGTCTTCTCCTCGCTGGGCTACGCGATGATGGGCTACCTGAGCGCGGGTGTCTCGCTGATCCTCGTCTGGCTGAGCCGCGGCGTGACTCGACGCGCGACCGCGTAGGCGAGCCTGTGGCCCTTGTCGAGTCGCGGCCATGGGGGGGCGGACGGATCGGGCCGCGGTCATCGGCAAGATTCGCGGGAGCGTCGAGAACAGCCTTCGCGAAAGCCTGAGAACCGCGGTGGTCCGCACTTTTCGTCGCCCTGACCGCGGGGCCGGCCAGGCCCTACGCTCCCAACCGGGTCGCGAGCTCGTCGAGCGTGCGTACCCGTACGCAGTCGCGATCCTCATTGACGTTCGCCGGATCGAGCAGGATCGCATCGAGCCCCGCGCGACGCGCGCCCACCACATCGATCTCAAAGAAGTCGCCGACGTGGACGGTGGTTTCCTTTCGCGAGCCGCTCCGCTCGAGAGCTATCTCGAAGAAGCGGGGATCCGGCTTCTCCACTTTCTCCACGTAGGAATCGAAGACGGCATCGAAGTATCGGGTCAGGCCCAGGCGATCGAAGTGGGCATGGAGGGTTCCGTTCGCGTTCGAGACCACCACGCGCCTGAGGCCACGCGCCCTCAGGCGAATCAGGAAGGGAACAAGACCGGGGTCCGCGATTTCCCAAAGGTTGTTCGCGGCGTGGTACGCGCGAAGCTCGGTGAGCGCCGCGCGAACACGATCATCGATTTCAATGCCGGCCCGGCGGAGGACGGTGGCGAAGTACACGAGGCCGCGGCTGTCGTCATCGGAACTCTTGATGAAGGAGGGATCTTCCAGATCGCGCTTGGCCAGAGGCTCCGCGCTCCGGAGAGTGTCGCCGCTCGTCCTCACCCCGCGGCTTTGAAGCGTCGAGGCAACGCGATCGAAGTTCGGGTGGATCAGGACGCCCCCCGCATCGAGGAAGACTGTTTCAATCATGGAGCGATTCTCGCAAGAGATCGCCATCCTGCCCCCGGAGCCTCTAGACTCGTGTTCTCCCCTCGTAAAGACATGTGATGCGCTTCTCCTCCGCCCGATCCCGGGCCCTTGCCTTCCTTTGCCTCATCAGTCCCGCTCTGCTCCACGCGGAGGAGCGTTGCGTGGGCTCGCCGTTCGTCAACGTGACCCGGCCGCGGGCCATCGAGGAATCCGCGGACGCGATTGTGGGGCCGCAGATCTTCGACATCGCGCCCCACCCGCGCGGCTTCGTCCTGATGGCCAACAACTACGGCCTGCTGACCTACGACGGCGGGTCATGGCGCCTGATGCCGCTCGGACGCTCAATGGTGGCGCTGTCGGTTGGTGTCGCTACCGACGGCCGCGTCTTCGCGGGCGGGTCGAGGACGTTCGGGGAAGTGGTCGAGGACCCCACCGGAGAACTGATCTATCAGCCCCTCGAGACGCGGGTCTCTCCCGGGGATCACGACTTCTCCGACGTGTGGCAGACCCTGGTGTCCGCGGAGGGTGTCGTCTATTTCCGTTCCAGAGAGAGGCTCTTCATCCTGCGGGACGGCGATCTGCGGGCGCTCGCGCCCACCGGCGGCTTCTCCGCGGCAGGCCTCGCGAAGAACGTGCTTTACCTTCACGACTCGGCCGTCGGGATCCTGGCCATCGAGGGCGGACAGACCGTCTCGGTGCCCGGCGGTCAGCGGTTCAAGGGTGTTCTCGTCACCAGCATCGCAGAAGGCCCCGAAGGGTCCCTGCTCGTGGGAACGCAGGACCGGGGCCTTTTCCGGCTCGACCCGCTACGGGGCGAGGTTCGACCGGTGGGCTCCGCGGTCGACGGGCTGAAGGCGTCGGAGATCACAAGCGTCCGCATGCTCTCGGATGGACAGATCGCGGTGGGTACCCTGAGAAACGGTCTGTTCGTGATGGATGCTTCAGGGCGCCTGCGATTGCGGATGGATCGCGACAGCGGTCTGCCCGACAACGCGGTTCTGACCCTGCAGACCTCGCGGGGCTCGCTGTGGGCGGGCACGAGCGGAGGCGTCGCTCAACTTCTGATGCCGAGTCCGGTCGAAAACTACGGCGCGCGCGAAGGGTTGCCCGGACTTGTCGAGTCGCTGGTCGAACACCGGGGAGTGATCTACGCCGCCACCTCGCAAGGGGTCTTCCGTTTCACCTGCCGGGACCGGGGCTTCGAGGCCATTCCCTCGCTGCGCAAACAGGCATTCGCCCTCCTGCCCGCGGGAACCCTCCTCGCCGCCACCGCCGACGGCATCTATGAGATAGACGGATCCACGACCCGGCTGATTCGCGCGGGCCTGGCCCGGGGTTTCTCGAAGTCGAAAGACGACAGCCGCATCTGGGCGGCGACCCAGGCCGGTGTCGTGGCGCTCCGCAAGGCCTCCGGCCATTGGATGGTGGATTCGGCCGTCATCGCCACCGGCGCCGAGTTCGAGAGATTGACGGGTGTCGAGGCCACGAGCGTCGGGGAGGATGGAGGAGAACGACTCTGGATCTCCCTCGTCACCGGGCGCCTGGTTTCGGGCCTGCCCGTTCGCAAGGGCTCTTCGATCGAACTGACGAACATCCGGACTTTCGGAGAGGCGCAGGGAATCGCCGCGGGCTTCGCCGAAGTGATCGCACTCAAGGAGGGCATCCGCATCGGAACCGCCACCGCGGTGCTTAGACCTCAGGGCCAGGTGCTGGCGCCGGACCCTTCGTTCACCGAAGCTCTGGGAGCCGGTCGCGGGGCCTTCCGAATCAGGAATGCGAGGGACTTCGGCTACTGGGTGGCCTCCGCCAAGCGGCCGCTCCGCCTGGTGACGGAGGGCCTCGCCGGAGCCCTCACGGTTCGGCGCACCTCGCTTCTCAGAGTCCCGGCGGGAAGCCGGATCCTGGATTTCCTCGAGGTCTCGGACACCGAGGTCTGGATCGGCACCGACGACGGAGCCTTCCGATACGACCCGTCCCGCGAGTCCCCCGCGAAAAGCCCGGCTTCCGCGCGGGTCCGGAGAGTGCGGTCGAACGAGACCGTGCTCTTCTCGGGCGGGCCCATCGATGCTCTCGAAACGGCCCTGCCGCATTTGGCGCCGCTGCGCATCGAGGTCGCGTCCACCAGCCTCGACGATCCGTCGCGCAACCGATTCCGCTACCGGCTCGATGGTCAGGACACCGACTGGAGTCCCTGGACCCCCGAGATGCGGAAGGACTACACGAACATCGGCCCGGGCGCCTATCGATTCAGGGTGGAGACGCGCGACGTCTACGGCCGGGTCGGGGACGAGGCGGGATTCTCGTTCGTGGTGTTGAAGCCCTGGTACCGCGAACCCTGGGCGATCGCCCTCGGCATCGGAGTCCTGGGCGGGCTCTTTTACGCCGCCCTGTATCTGCGGACGCGCGCGCTGCGCAACCGGCAGCGCGAACTCGAGACCATCGTCGATCAGAAGACCGCCGAGCTTCGGGAGGCTTCCTTCACCGATCCGCTGACCCGACTGCGAAACCGGCGCTACTTCGCGGAAGTCATCGAGGCCGAGGTGTCGCTCGCCTGCCGGCCCGGATCGGCGGCGCTCCACATGTTCCTCGTCGATCTGGACCACTTCAAGCAGGTCAACGACACCTACGGCCACGCCGCGGGCGACGAAGTCCTTCGCCAGACCGCGGCCCGGCTGAAGATGGCCACGCGCACGTCTGACCTGATCTTCCGGTGGGGCGGCGAGGAATTCCTGATCGTGGCCCGCGGCGCCCCCGATCTACCGCGCAGCGAAATCGCGGGCCGGATCGAGCGCATGATGGGGAAGGAACCCTTCGACCTCGGGGACGCCAGGAAGATTTCCCGAACCTGCTCGGTGGGCTTTGCCACCTTCCCCTTCTACGCGGACAATCCCACCTCGGTTCCCCTCGACGCGGTGATCGAGCTCGCCGACCTGGGCCTCTACCGCGCGAAGCAGACCGGGCGAAACCGCGCGGTGGGGGTGTCGCCGCGGAAAGGCGCGCCGGCGCCGGGTGACATCTGGAAAAACAGCCTCCTCGAGAACCTGGAGAAGGCCGCGGTGTCGGTGGAGGTCGTCGAAGGACCGCGCGTTCAGGATCTTTGATCCACGGCCCCGAGGGGTCGGTGAGGAATAGAATCCCCGCCTCGTGACCACGGACAAGCCCTCCGCAGACCGTCTCACCCGCGGCCAGCTTCTCGAGCTCTACTACTTCCTCAAGCTCAATCGGGGTCTCGAGGAAAAGCTCTCGAATCTGTATCGGCAGGGCAAGGTGGTGGGCGGCCTGTATCGGAGCCTCGGGCAGGAGGCCTGTTCGGTCGGAGCCGCCTACGCGCTGGAACGGGGCGACATCTTCACCCCCCTGATCCGCAATCTCGGCGCCATCCTGGTCCGCGGCGGCTCGCCGCATGACATCTTCTGTCAGTACATGGCCAAGGCTGATTCGCCCACGCGCGGGCGCGACCTGAATGTCCATTTCGGGTGGCTCTCTCCTGAAGGCTCGATGCCGTCGGTGATCTCGATGCTCGGCGACATGATTCCGATCCTGACCGGCGCGGTCATGGCCGAGCGCATGAACGGCCGGCGCACCGTGGCCCTCACGTGGATCGGCGACGGAGGCACGTCCACCGGAGCCTTCCACGAGGGACTGAACCTCGCCTGTGTGCAGAAAGCGCCCCTCGTGCTCATCGTCGAGAACAACGGGTGGGCCTACTCGACGCCCACCGCGCGGCAGACCGCCAACCCGAACTTCGTGGATCGGGCCACGGCCTACGGGTGCTTTGGCGCGCAGGTGGACGGAAACGACGTGCTGGCTGTCTACGACGCCACCCGCACCGCCATCCAGCGCGCCCGGCAGGGGCTTGGACCCACGCTGATCGAAGCGTTGACCATGCGCATGAAGGGTCACGCCGAGCACGACGACATGAAGTACGTGCCCCAGGAGATGGTGGACAAATGGGCCCAGCGCGATCCGATCGCCCTGTTCGAAAAGTTCCTGATCGGCATCGGCATCGGCCCGAATCTCCTTCAGGTCATCGTCACCCGGGTCGAGGAGGAACTGGGCACCGAACTGGCGAGCGCCGAAGCGTCTCCCATGCCCGTGGGAAGCAGCGGAACGACCGACGTCTACTTCGGATCCACCGCCGAAGACGCGACCCCCGAGATCGTGCGGAAATCGAAGAAGGCGCGAGGCCTCTAGAAGAAGCCATGGCCGTCCTTACTTATCTCGAAGCCATCCGCCAGGCCATGGAAGAGGAGATGGTCCGCGACTCGCGCGTGTTCATCCTCGGCGAGGACGTGGGCAACTACGGCGGCGCCTTCCGGGTCACCCAGGGATTCCTCGAAAAGTTCGGTCCCGAGCGGATCATCGACACCCCCATCTCCGAGACCGGCCTCATCGGCGCGGCCATCGGCGCCGCGCTCTTCGGCATGCGCCCTATCGCCGAACTGCAGTTCATTGACTTCATCGCCTGCGGCTTCAACCAGATCGTGAACTATGCGGCCAAGAGCCGGTATCGCTGGGGCGGAGGTGTGCCCATCGTGATCCGCGGCCCCGCGGGCGCGGGCGTCCACGGCGGGCCCTTCCATTCGCAGAGCCCCGAGTCCTACTTCCTGAACGTGCCGGGTCTCAAGATCGTCGTTCCCGCCACCCCGACCGACGCGAAGGGCCTGATGATCGCGGCCATCCGCGACCCCGACCCCGTCATCTTCCTCGAGCACAAGTTCCTCTATCGCCGCCTCAAGGAGGAGGTGCCCGCGGGGGACTACACCACACCCATCGGCGAAGCGCGCCTGGCGCGCCAGGGCAAGGACGTTTCGATCATCACCTACGGCGCGATGGTGCACTCGTCTCTCGAGGCCGCGGAGATCGTTTCCGCCGAGGGCATCAGCGTCGAAATCCTCGACCTTCGGACGCTTCTGCCCATGGACCGCCCGAGGATCCTCGAGACGGTTAAAAAGACCGGACGCGCCCTGATCGTCCACGAGGCCACCAAGACCGGCGGCCCGGGCGGCGAAATCGCGGCCCTGATCGGCGAGCACGCCTTCGAGCACCTCGACGCTCCCATCGTGCGGGTGGCGCCTCCCGACACCCCGGTTCCCTACTCCCCCCCGCTTGAGGAATTCTTCCTCCCCAACCCGGCCAAGATCGCGGATGCGATCCGCGCGCTCGCCGAATATTGAGGAAGGGGGGCAACCGAGTGGCCGCGCTAGACTACGCGTTCGGTTCCCCGGCGGTTCGGAACCTCCCTCCCTTGACCTTCGTGGCTACGCCCCCTTTTTTCGTGTGAGGTATCAATGACCGACGTGATCATGCCGCAGATGGGCGAATCCATCGCGGAGGGCACCGTCACGAAGTGGCTCAAGAAGATCGGTGAGACCGTGAAACGGGACGAACCGCTCTTTGAGATCTCCACCGACAAAGTCGATGCCGAGATACCGGCGCCGATCGCGGGCGTGCTCACCGAGATCCTGATTCAGCCCGGCACCACGGTCGAAGTCGGCACGGTGGTGGGAAGGATCGGCGTCGCCGGTTCGGCGGTCGCGGCCCCTCCGCAGCCCGCGCCCGCCCCCGCTGTTCCTCAAGCTCCCCCGGT
>JANMVV010000012.1:0-31969 GCA_031392925.1 Vicinamibacteria bacterium | reverse complement strand
ACCGGATGCCCTTCCGCCTTGAGCTTCTGGAAGCCCCGATGCAATGCGGTGAGCCTGCGGGTGAGCGCCGGCTTCAGGACCGCGTGGAATTTCGCGATGGCATCGTCGTCGTCGAGCATCGCCGCCGAGGCCGTCTGCTCGGGCCTGGGGGCCCAGCCGCCCATGTGCATCAGCATGGTGTTCATCTTTCCGATCACATCGGTGGGCCCGAACGCCCAGCCCACGCGAAGCCCGGTGGCGGCGAAGCCCTTCGAGATGCCGTCGATGAAGATCGTGTACTTCGCCATCTCGGGGACGAGCGCGCAGGGGGTGACGTGTTCCACCCCGAACGACAGCATCCAGTAGATGTGGTCGTACATCAGGTAAATCGGACGCCGCCCGTTCTTCTCGCGAGCCTCGTTCTCACGGACGAGGTCTTCCGAAAGCTTGAGCACCGCGCCTCGGGGCGTCACCGTTCCCGCGGGATTGAGGGGCGTGTTGACGATGATCAGGCTCGCCTTCTTGATGGCCGCGTCGAGGGCGCCCGGGCGGGGCTGAAACGCGTCCTCCGGCGAGCAGATGACCGCGTCGCCGTGAGCGCCCAGGATCTCCGCGTAGAAGGGGTAGTTCCAGCAGGGCACGGGATAGGAGACGGTGTCCCCCGGATCGACCACCACCCGGAACAGCGCGTAGATCAGCGGACGCGCGCCCGCGGCGATCAGGATGGAGTCGAGCGGGTAGTTGAGACCAAGATGGCGCGAATAAAAGCGCTGGACGGACTCGCGAAGAGCGGGGATGCCCGAGGCCGGCGGGTAGTTCGTGGCCCCCGCGTCAAGCGCGGCCTTGGTGAGGTCCCGGAGCTTCTCTGGAATCGGGAAGTACTTCGGGTCGAAGTCGCCCACGGTCAGGTCGCAGACATCGCGGCCCGCGGCCTGCATGGCCCGGATCTCGCCCGCGACCTTGAGAATGGTGGAAGGCTGAAGCTTGTCGGCGAGGCTCGACAGGCGCGGGGCGCTTCCGGAAATCCGGGCTAGAGATTCGAGGTTTGGGGTCGCGGTCGCTTGGGACATGCGCGGAATCTTACGCCGCGACTTTCGGAGGTCGTACGGGCAGGAGGCCGGAGAGCGAAATCCAGAAGAACAGAAACAACGTCGGTTCCAGGAAGAACCGGTACCGCATGTTTTCGCCGCTTTCGAAGACGATGGTCACGGCGGCGATGTAGAGACCGGGAAGGGCGAGACCGAGACCGCGCATGATGGCGCGGCGACGCTCCTCACCGACCTCCTTCCACCCGCCTCGAATCCAGGCCGCGGCCGAAAGGACCAGCAGGACCACGACGCGCCACCCCGAGAGCAGGAACTCAAAGGGCTCCCGCCAGGGCAGGCGATCCACGATGACGTGCGACGAGTGGCGGCTGCTGGGCCGCAGATAGAAGTCAACATTGATCTTCAGAAGTTCGATGATCCGGCCCGGGGTCAGGCGACGAAGGAGCGCCTTGTATTCCTCCATCTGGGAGAACGACCTTTTGAGGAACGCCTCCTGGTTGTAGTTGTACTCCCCATTCAGTTTCTCGGCGCGGCGCAGGACGAAGGCATTGAACCGGTCCGTGGTCCGGGGCAGATCTACCTTGGCCGTGCCCTGGCAGTACTCGGACAGGCCCTTGCAGAAGCTGTCCGGCCCGAAGGACGACGTCGTGGTGAGGCCGAACAGCATGTACTGCTTGGCCAGAAACGCGAGCATCACCGCCCCGATCGGCAGCAGGACGCGGAGCGCACGACCGCGCGGCACCGCCATCAGCCGGAGACTCACGCCCAGAACGACGAGGAAGGGCCACTGGAAGACCGAGCGGGTGAGGAAGAGAACCACACAGACGAGGACGAGCGCGGCCGGAGGCGCCTCGCCTCGACCGAACCGCCAGAGCGTCCAGAAGAACCAGAGGATCAGGGTCGACGAAAGCAGGGTGCTGTCCAGAAACGTCGCGTAGAAGATCGGCCCCGGAAGGAGAAGAAAGACCAAGAAGGCAGCCGCCGCCGAGGTCGCGCCGCGGGCCCTTCGAATCCCCGAGAAGATCAGGACCGCGGTCATCGCGTAGACCAGCATCCAGAGGGCATAGAGTCCCCCATCCACCCGCCGCATCAGCGCCTCGCCATTCGCGTTGGGATAGAGGGCGGCGAGCCCCGCGCGGATCGCGTCGAAGACCGGCGGTTGAATGTGGTTGTACCAGAGTGATCTGAAGGGCTCGAGCCTCAGATCGCCGACGCTCACCGTCTGCATCATGTACTCCGAAGTCCAGGGATGGAAGTACAGATGCTCCGCCGCCTGGTTCCTGAATCGCTCTTCGAGCGCAAGGATCCACCCGAGCGCAATCAGAAACACCGCGAGCCGCGGATAGCCGCGAAGCCGGTTCATCACGGCCGGCGGCCCGCGCCGGCCCAGGCCGGGCAGGAAGGATCGCGCACCACCTCGTAAAGATGGTCGTACTGATAGACCCCGAGTTCCTTGAAGCATCGACACTCGCTGAAGCGCTGAATCAGGGGATCCAGGCCCCCTCGACGTCCGGCGGGAAGGATGAGATAGCGGGTCGCGGTTTCGTTCAGAAGAATGCCCGCCGCTTTTGACTCGTCGATGGGCTGATAGCTGTCGGTGAGCCAATGGTTCTCAGTGGTGGTTTCGATGCGCGTGATGATCGCCGGTATGAAGGCGCCGCCTCCGTTGACGGTCTCGAAGCCGCGCCGCGCCGCCCAGATGAGAGGGGTCGCCTCATAGGGCGGAACTTCGAGAACCGGTCCGGCCGGAAGCTTCAGGAAGGCCTCATAGACCGGAGGAACCCCGGGGGCCACCGGAAAGAAATCGTTCGCGGGCGCGAGTGTTTCGATGGCGCCGACCCCGAACAGAGCAATGGCGATGGACAATCGGGTCTTCTGGATGCGGGCAAGACCATGCGCGGCCAGAACGGAGACGAGCATCAGAGCGACCGCGGTGAGCGTCACTGGATGTCTCATACTCGAAAACGGAGGTACGAAGGCCAGAAGGCGATAGAGACCGCCCGGTTCTCCGAGGCCCAGCCAGAAAAGGAGGAGCGCGCCAAGACCGAGCGTGCGCTCGCGCCTCGACCCCTTCCACAGAGCAAGGGCGGCGAGGCCAATGACGGCGAAGCCCGGAAACAACGGCTCACCCACGGCAGGGTTCCAGATTCTATGGAGCAGGGTGCGGGACCCGAGGTCAGCCAGAGTGAATGAGCCCCGGGCGAGCTCGCGGCTGGTGCGCACCAGGCTTTCCTCGCCGTGGAGGTTCGCATAGGCCAGGAGATACGGAGAGAGGAACACCGCCGAGAGAAGCGCGGCCTGCGCCCCCCACCTGAGACCGGGCGGGGAGGGAGCGCGAATGAAGAAGACGGCGGCCAGGAGGCAGGCGGCCACGCCGTAGTAGCCCGACGAAGCCGCCACAAGCGCGAAGGACGCTCCGGCGAGGGTCGCGAATCGCGAGGCTCCGCCCGAGAGAACACGATCGAGTGCCAACAGGAAGATGGGCAGCCAACCGACGGAGAGCAGATTCAGATGGACGTAGTGCAGCGACTGATGCGACCCACAAACGGCGGTGATGCCGGCGAAGATCCCCGCGAGGGTCGACTGTGTCCATGACCTCGCGAGCAGACAGAAGGCCCATCCCGAGAAGGCGAGCGACAGCCAGTTCGCAAGGTTGAAACGCACGAGGGGCTCGGTGACGAAGGGAGCCATGGGTGCGACGAGCACCACCGTTCCCATGGAGAGATCACTTCGCAGGACCGCGTTCTTCGCGGGATGGAACATCCGGCCTTCGAATCGATCGCTCGAAAGCCCGTGGTCCAGAAGCCAGTTGAGAATGTAGAGATGATGCGGCGGGTCGCTCCCCGCCGGAATCGAATCGGCGAGATGAAAGGGCAGCGGCCGCAAGACAAACCCCGCGGCGATCACGAAGAATGCGAACAGCGCGAGTTCGCGGGCGAGAACCTTCACGGAGTCTGGCGGGGAGGACGGCGGGTAGTTTTGACGTCGAGCGCATCCGCCCGCGGAAAACAAAGCTTCCGGAAATTGCAGCGGCGACAGATGCGCGGCCTGTCGATGCGGGGAAAGTCTTCGATCCGCGCGGTGTTGGCGTCGGGATCGTTCAGCAGGGCGCGCATGGTCTTCGCACTCCGGGTCACGAAGCCGCGGGCGGTGTCGAGCACGGGCTGGGTCACGTCCTTGCGCACGTAACGCGGCCAGATCAGATACGCGAGCTCGGTCGAGATCTCGGTGGGGGACATCGCCCAGCCTTTTTCCGCGGCGTACAGCGCGTAGCCCGCGATTTGAACCTCGTTGAACTTCCCCGCCCGTCGCCCGGTCTTCCAGTCGACGATGCGCACCCGGTCGCGCTCGTCCCGGAACGCGAGGTCCATGCGGAGGAACACCGGGACGTCGTCGACGTGAAACGAGACCAGTTCCTCCATCGACAGCCAGGCGGAGCGCTTGACCTTGAAGGCCTCGCGCAGAAGGGGGGACTTGAAGAAGTTCCGCAACGATCGCATGACGATGCCCACGAGGATCTTCTTGTCTTCCTGTTCGATGGGCTGGGTGTATTCGTGCTCGAAGAGGCGGAATCCATTGGTTCCGCCCTCGCTCTGCTTCCACTCCTTGAGCATCCGTTCGTGAACGACCGAGCGGATGAGGGCTTCCTGGATCGCGGGGTCGGGGATTTCGTCACTGGCCCGCAGGAAGTCCTCGATGGTTTCGTGAACCACGGAGCCCGCCCATAGGGCCAGGGCCGAAAGCTGCTTGAGGCGTTGAACCTCCAGATCCTCGAGGATGCCGTAGTACGAGTAGTAGTACTTGCGCGGACAGGTGGCGAAGGTGTCGTGGCGAGAGGCGGACCAGGCGAAGGCGCGCGCGTCGCGGGCCTTCTCCTCGGCCTTTTCGGAGAAGGCCGGAGACGGGGTCGCCGGGATCCCGGTCAAACCGCCACCTGCCGCCCAAGAGAGGTGAAGACGACGAAGCGTCGGGACTGGTGCGAGTCGGAGGCGAGGGCGAGACCGCGGGCATAGCGTCGCAACTGCGCGGCGTGATGCGAGGCCTGGGCGAGCACCTGATCCTCGCTGATCGCTTCCGTCTTGTAGTCCACCACCACCCATCCTTTCTCGTCCTCGAAAGCCAGATCGCAGACGCCTTCGAGCAGCCGGTCCTCCTCAATGTAGCTGATCGGCACTTCCCGGAAGACGCGGGTGGCCCGGGCGGCCTCGCGCATGATGGGAAGGGAAAGGGCGGCCTCGGCCTGCGCCTCCGCCCGCGCCACCGCTTCCTTGGTCAGCGGGAAGTCGGGAGCGAGCGCGGGAGCGATCTTCCTCACCGACTCCGGCTTCGAGAAATCGGCGAGTTCGAGAAGGCGGTGCACAAACGAGCCGAACACGCGGCCCACGAACTCTGGAGGCTCGACTGGGGGGGGCGATTCCTTCGCCGCGTCTTCGCGAACGGGAGTGGGGACAAGAGTCATTTCGGAAGCCGCAGTGATGAGCGCCTTTCGCCGGGACACGAAGCCGGGGAGATCGACGGGCACGTCCTCAGCGGGGTTTTCAAGCCGGGCTTCGGCCGGTTCTTCGGGAAGGTCCACCGGGCCTACCGCGAGGGTCACCACGTCGGGGTTCACAGCGCTCACCTCCTTCGCGACGTCGTGCCAGAAATCCCCCACGCGTTCGGTGGGCGGAGGAATGGGCACAACCAGCCAGTCCTTGGCGCGGGTGCAGGCGACGTAACGGAGGCGATGCATTTCCTCGCGCAGGCGGGCTTCCTCTTTGACCACCAGCGCGTCCCAGTCCGGCGGCTGGCAATCCTTCACGAAACCGAGGGCGATCTTTCCCTCCTCGCGAAGGGGCACGGTGTCGACCCGCGGCTGGAACTTGTCCAGGCAGTCGTAGAGGATGACCACGGGCGCCTCCAGGCCCTTCGCCTTGTGAATGGTCATCACGCGAACGGTGTGGGGATCGCCCGGACGTGACGAGGGAAGGTCGGGCTCTTCGCCCGCGCCGTCGAGGCGGTTCGCGAGGAGCAGATTGAAACCGCGAAGGGTCAGCAAGCCGAGCCCTTCGGCCTGACGAGCGAGGTGGACCACCTTCCGCAGGTTGGAGATGCGCGGCTGGGCCCGCGCGGTCGAACCGCGTTCGGTCGCATGCAGGGCCGCGAAGATGGAAGTCTCGTCGAAGAGCTTTTCGATCAGCGCCGCGGGAGCAAGGCGCAGCCGGTCTTCGTGCAGACGTCGCAGAAGGTGCAGAGCGCGACTCACCTCATCGGCCAGGGTCCGGGGTGCTTCCGGATCGATGGCCAGGATCGAAAGTTCCTTGCCCGCGAACCGCCATTCCACGATCGCCCGATCGGAAACGCCGAAGAACGTCGACCGGAGCGCCGCCACCAGACTGGTGGCGTCCGAGGGATCGTCGATCGCGCGAAGGACGGCGTGGGTCTCGACGACCTCGGAGCGAATGAAGAACGAACGGCCCCCATCGACCACGAATGGCACGCCGGCCCGTTCGAGCGCCTGCTCGAGAGGCCGGATCTGGGTAAGCCGTTTCGCCAGAATCAGCACATCGCCCGCCCGACTCGGCCGGGTGGCGGCTCCGTCACGAACCTTGAGGCTTCCGCTTTGAATGGCTGCGGCCACAAAGCCCGCGATCGTGCTTGCCTCGGCCTCCAGAACCTGAGAATCGGCTTCCGGCGGCATGGCGACCTTGAGTGCCATCAGGCTCGGCTCGTCGGGGATGCTTGGGCTCGGAACCAGAGCCTCGTAGTCGGGCTGACCGTACTGACTCTTCTTGATCGTCGCGGCGAAGAACCGGTTCACAAACCTGAGGATCGCGGGAGTAGACCTGAAGTTCTGGGTGAGCGAAACCAGCTCAACGCCCGGTCGCGTCCTCGCGGCCGCGCAGGCCGCGGCGAAGATCGACGCATCGGCTCGACGGAAGCGGTAGATCGACTGCTTCGGATCGCCCACCACCACGTAAGAGGCGGCACCGAGCTTTGGATCCTCGACCGCCCCGCCCGGAAACCCGGCGAGAGTTTCGATGATCTCCACCTGCAGGGGATCGGTATCCTGATACTCGTCGACGATGATCGCGCGGAACTTCCTGCGGAAGTACGAGCGCAGGGAGGCGTTGTGGCGAAGTGCTTCGGCCGCCTTCACCAGCAGGTCGACGTAGTCGAGAACGCCCGCCTCGATCTTGCGGCGCTCGTAGATCGACTGCACGCCCTGCAGAGCCAGAACCAGGCCGCTGTAGAAGGAAGCGTTCTTCTCCTTCTCCCACTCCGCCCCGCGTTCGGCGATCTCCAGGGTGATCGCGCGGCATTCATCGAAGGCCTCGTCCGCCTTCCACATGCGCTTGTTCCCAAGACCCTTGCGGACGCGCAGCGACCGCAGGGCGATGATGAGATCCGGGTCGTCGAGTCCCGCGGTCTTCGCGATCTCCGCGTGCAGGGCCTTGACCCCGGCCACGAGGGTGTCGGCCTCGGGTCTGCCGTCGATGAGTTCGTGAGCGCGCGCGATCTTCGCCATGAACCAGTCGCGAACCGGCTTCGGGTCGATGGCAGCGCTCGCGATGTGCGGAGCGAGGTCACGCTGAGACACCAGCCGCCGCGCGAGCTTCCGCAGGGTCATGGGGTCGCCCAGGGGCGAGGTCCGCTCGAGAGGGATGCGCGAAAGGATCACGGCTTCGAGGAGATCGTCGGCGCCGGTCAGCCGGTCCTGGAGCCACTCCTCCCAGGCCTCCTCAAAGATGAAGTCGGAGAGGGCCTCGTCGGCCACTCGGAACCCGGGGGTCACACCCGCCTCGATCGGCCTCTCCTGCAGCATGGCGGTGCAGAGGGCGTGAATGGTGGACACCTGCGCCCGTTCGATGGAAGCCAGACCCTCGCTCGCCCGCGCCACGACCTCGGGATCCTTCGCCTCGGCGCGCGCGCGTTCGAGGGCGTCGCGCAGACGCAGCTTGAGCGTGGTGGCCGCGTTCTCGGTGAAGGTCACCGCGGCGATCTGGTCGAGCTTCAGGAAGCCGGTGAGGACGATCGCGACCATGCGGTCGACCAGCAACGTGGTCTTGCCCGTGCCCGCGCCTGCGGATATGACGAAGCTCGTGCCGAGCTCGGATCGAACCCGCTCCCGGACCGCTTCGTCTTGAGGAATGAGACCGCTCATGCGAACTGTTTCAGCTCCGCCACTTTCCGGGCGAGAGGATCGAAGATGTGGCGGCGGCGCTTGCGGCTCTCGAGAACCGGATGGGGGCCGCAGACCGACTTGAAATCGCAGAAGGTGCAGGCGGACGGCTCCTGCATGAAGACGCCGTGGCCCATGAGATCGGCGATGCGAAGGAGCAGCGCGCGGAACATGGCTGAGGTGGCCTTCGCGGGCGAGAAGGCCACCTGCCTTCCCGCGTTCACGTAGTCGAGAAAGGCCTCGACCACCTTCTCGCCTGGAAAGATTTCCTGCGCGGCCAGGATGTAGAAGGGAATCTGGAGCTGACGGCCGCCTTTGAAGAGAGAGGCGTCGTTGTCCAGGGGGGCCTTGCCGGTCTTGTAGTCTCGGAGAACGAGGCCGCCGCCATCCGCGGCATCGACCCGGTCGATGCGGTCGATCTGGCCGGAGATCTTGAGCACCGTGCCATCATCGAGGGGGATCTCCACGGGCAGATCCCGGTGCGGCTCGTTCGTGTCCGCCCGGCGGTGCGGCATTCCGAAGGAGACTTCGAAGTGCGCGGGTGTCGTCTTCTTCGTCCGGTAGGTTTCGGCCTCCCGGGCCAGCCAGTCCCTGAGCAGATTCGAGAAGACCTTCTTCTCGGCGCGCCATAGCAGAACCAGGCGAGGCGGCGAACCTTCCACCCAGGCTTCGAGGCGCTCGTCGCCCAGAGCCAGAAGGCGCGTGCGTTCTTCCTCCGTGTTTCGGATCGGCAAGGCGCCGGTGTCGCGACGTTCCCGCAGGAAGCGCTCGGCGACTTCGTGGAAGAGCGTGCCCTTCTCGAGGGGATCAAGTTTGCGCCGCTCCTCCGGCTCGATCGCGGGCTCGAGCTTCAGGACATAGCGCAGGAAATAGCGGAAGCCGCACTCGCCAAACGCCGCGATGCGGCTGGCCGAAATCGCCTGGCCACTCTTCACGGGATCGAGCCGGGAATCGGAATCCTCGCCCTCACGACCCACCAGGCCATCGTAGGGCGACAAACGCCGGGCTCCGCGACCCCGCGAAAGCTCGTGGGCGGCCCGGAGGAAAGGCCGATCGACCTCGAGCCAGGAAACCGCCTGAAGCCCGTGCCGGGCCACCACCTCGGTGTCTCGTTCGCCAAGATCGATGCTCAGGTCCATGTCGGTGTGGCCGTCTTCGTCCTCGGTCACGATCCGGTGAAGATCGTCCGCGCTGACCGTCACGCCTTTGAAGGCCTGAAGGGCCGCCATCAGGAAGAGCGAGGGGAGACGCTCGCGGCCGGTCTGCTCGTCGGCGCGCGGGTAGGACAGGACCAGCGTCTCCTCGGCCTGGCGCAGGGTTCTCGCAAACAGGCGGCGCACCTGAGCCACCCTGGTTTCCGTGGTTGGAAGGGTGATCCCGCCGGTCGGAGCCGGCGGCGGCTGATCGTCATCGAACAGGCTCAACTGCGTAACGGCCTGGGGCGGAGGGACCGCCGCAGCCTCGTCGCTGAGCGCCTTCCTTTCTTGATCGAGGAGGAAGGGGTCGGGCCTGAACACGCCCGGGAACCGGCCCTCGACGAGGCCCAGCAGGGCCACGAAGCGGAAGCGACCTCCGGAAAGAGCCTCGGGCGAGCCCACGTGCACACCGACGCGCGAGCGTTCCTCAAGGGGCCGGCGTTTCCGATCGAACTGCGCCTCGATGACGGAGAGCACGCGGTCGAAGGTGACTGAAGACGAGACGGTGGCAAGGGCGCCCAACTCCTCGAGCGTCTCGCAGACGAGCTGGCGCTCCGTCTCCTCGATCTCGCTGGTGGGCCGGATCCAGTCGTTGCACAGGGCCAGGAGTCTGGTGGACCATGCATCCAGGGGCAGCTTCTCGCCGGTGAATGCAAGGCTCCCGTGGAGCTTTTCCACCAGGGCGAGGAGGGCCTGCGCCGCCTTCACTCTTCGGCCGCGCGAAGCGCGATGACCCTCTGACCGGGCCGCGGGGGCCTTCGTCTCTTCACTGATGAAATGGCCCAGCGCCTTGCGAAACCGGTCGATGCCGGAGACAACCTTGAGTTCGCGCGTGATCTGGTCGAACACTGAAGGGTGCGGAGGATCGGGGTCGTCCGTCTTGTCGGCCAGGGGCACCGGCGCGAAGGTCAGGAACTCGAGCAACGCTCCCCGGTCGAAATCGCGCGAGCCCAGGAGCAACAGGAACGAGCGCGCGATCCTTCCGGTGGCGAGGGGCAGCGAGGGGTGGAGCTTGAAGGGAATCTTCGCGCGGGAGAACAGGTCGACGAGGATGGGCGCATAGACGTCTGGCTGCGGCAGGGCCACCGCCATCTCGTCGAACGGCATCCCTTCGCGGGCGGCCTTGAGAAGCAGGCGCGCAATGGAACGGACCTCGCTGGCCTCGCCCGGAGCGGTGACCCAGGAGACCTTGGAGTGCAGTGCGGTGACGCTCGGCGACGGGCCGGGAGCCGCGAAGAGCGCATCGGTCAGCCGGACGATTTCGGCGCTCGGGCCAAGGGCCACGGGGGCGAAGACGGTGTCTGCCCAGGCCACGGTCGGGATGCGCGCCTCGTCCGCGAGCATCGAGAAAGCTCCCGTGCTCCTTGATTCGCCCCCGGCGATCCGGTGGGCGCCGAAGCGGGTCGCGAGAGACTTCAGAAAGCGAAACTCGTCCGGGCGCGGTTCGAGATCGGACGAGAGAAGGACGGTGGTGCCCAGGAGAAACGGAGCCTCGACGGTCTCGGCCTCGACATACAGCCGGGTCTCGTCGAAGAACCTGGATTCGATCTCGGTGTGGTAGCGCTCGTAGATCTTCGCGACACCGAGGAGCCGTGACCGATCCTCCGGACTCTCGCTGCGCTCCGAAAGCCTCCGGACCGCGGCCGGCCGGATCCCGGCCGCGCGCAGATCCTCGAGGGTCCGAGCCAGCACCCGGGCCACGGGTGCTTCGGGCAGACCCGGCCTGAGCAGTTCAGGGTGCGAAGCCAGGAGCTTCGCGGAAAGAAGCGCGCCGTGACCGCTCTGCCAGGCCAAAAGGCCCTGGGCGTGGCACTTCCCTTCCGCCATCTTCTCGGCCAGATCCTTCGGTCGCATCGCGGAAATGGCGGCGATCGCCCGCTTTTCCCGGGCCAGGCGGCGCAGGAGGATCTGGCCCGCCGACACCGAGGGGACGAGAAGCAAAGTGGGGGTGAGCGGCATGCCGATTTGGAATTTCGATGATACGGCCTGCATGTCGCGTCCCGGGTCCCAAGGCTCCGCCATACTCCCGTCGAAGCGATCCGCGCCTCCTAGGCGCGGGCGGGAGCGCGCACGAGCAGTTTCCGGACGGCGCCCACCAGATAGAGGCTTCCGGCCACGACCACGGTTTCACCCGGTCGGGCAAGGGAGGCGGCCTTCGAGAGAGCGCCACGAATCGAGGGCTCCTCGATCACGGCCTGCCCCGTTACCTGGCCGATCTCCGCCAGCTGTTCCGTGGTCGCGGCGCGGGTCATGCGAACGCGGGTGACAATCACGCGTCGGGCGAGGGGGAAGAGGGTTTCACCCATTTCGTGAAAATGCTTGTCGCGCATCGCCCCGAATACGAGAACGTGAGGCTCCCGGGTTTCCTTGAGATAGGCGGCGAGTGCCTTGGCGCCGGCCGGATTGTGCGCGCCATCGAGGAGGAAGGAGGGATGGCCGTGAATGCGCTCTAGCCGGCCTGGCCAAACCGCCTGGCTCATGGCCGCAACCGCTTTGGGAAGGTCCATATTGAGACCGGCCGAGGCCAGTGCCTCGAGAGTGCGGATGGCCACGACCAGATTAGTGCGCTGGTGGGCGCCCTCCAGGGGATGAAGGTGAGCGTAGCTCCCCTGCGGCGTGCGGACGCGAAGCTCTCCGCCTGACCGACGCACGGCAACTCCCTGGAGGGCGGAAACGACCCTCGCGTTCTTCTTTCGCGATATCTCTCTGATCTTCCCTTCGGCCTCCGCATCCATGGGCCCCACCACCACCGCGCGGTTGGACCGGACCACACCCGCCTTTTCCGCGGCGATGGACCCAAGGGTGCTGCCGAGATATTCCTCGTGGTCGAAGTCGATGCTCACGATCGCGGAGACAAGGGGCGAGGCGACGTTGGTGGCATCGAGCCGCCCGCCAAGCCCTACCTCCAGAACGGCCACCTCGACGCTTTGTCTCTGAAAGTAGAGGAAGGCGACCGCGGTCAGGATCTCGAAGTGGTTGGGATGCCCCTCGATCGTCCCCTGTCGCCGCAGGCGACCGGCGGCGTCTCTCACGGCCAGCACGAGCCGCTCGAATTCGGCGTTCCCGATGTCGCTGCCGGCGACCGTCATTCGCTCGCGGATGTCGATGAGGTGCGGAGAGGTGTAGCGGCCCACCCTCAGGGACGCGCCTCGAAGAGCGGCATCGAGGTAGGCGCTCACGGATCCCTTGCCGTTGGTGCCCGCGATGATCACGCTCCTGAACGCGAGTTCGGGATGTCCCAGCTCGCGCATGAGCGCGCGCATGGTTGCAAGGCCGAACTTCTTGCCCAGCCAGGATCTGGACCGGAGATATTCGCGAGCCGTCACCGGCCTAGACCGCACCATTCATCAGGGCCGGGGATCCTAGTTCGTCGGTGGCGTATGTGGAAAAGTGGATGGATTTGTGGAAAACTAGGGAATGTGTTCGCGGGAAGCTTCGATTGCCGGATGGATCGCCAGGGGCGCGTGGCGATTCCCTCTGCTTTTCGACGCAAGATCGAGGATTCCGGGGACTCGTTCGTCCTGACCTTCTTCGATGACGCGATCGCCGGTTACCCCCGTGGAACCTGGCTTTCTCTCGAAAAACAGGTCCTCTCCCTGCCCGCGTTCTCAAAGAAAGCCCGCTCTCTGTCTCGCGTTCTGGCCTCGAGAGCGCATGAATCGCGGCTCGACGCTCAGGGACGCATTCTGGTGCCGCCGTCGCTGCGCCGACTCGCCGCCCTGGATCGGGACGTGGTGGTCATCGGGGCCATGGACCGGTTCGAAATCTGGCCGCGGAGCAAGTGGAGCTCGTTCGCGAGCGAAGCCGAAGCCCTTCTGGACGCGGCTTCCACAGAGCTGGGCTTCGGTCCCGCCGGCCCTTCCACAGTCCAAGCCTAGGCCGCCACTCGCTTTCGCGAGTCTTCGGTTGACAGTTCGCGGGCCCTGCCCTAGAGTCGCTGTGGAAAATATTGGTCAAAAGTGGCCAGTATGGGCGAGGACATGCTGCGCGGTCACCATCCTGCACGAATAGACGACAAAGGCCGTCTGAAGATTCCCTCCGCGTTCCTGGGCGCGTTGACGGAATCGTCTCGCGATTTTTTCGTGACGTCGATCTCCGGCGAGTTCGTGAGGATCTATCCCCTCCACGCCTGGACGGAGATCGAGAAGCGCCTCGCCGCCATGCCTCAGGCTCATCCCGCGCGCCAGCGTTTCCTCGAACGCGTGAACTTCTTCGGACAGGTGGCTCAAGTCGATTCGCAAGGGCGGATCCTGATTCCCCAGGTTCTTCGAAAGATGGCGTCGATGGCGGGCGATGTCGCGGTCCTCGGTCAGCAGAATCACCTGGCGGTCTGGAACACGAAACATCTCGAGGAACGCCTCTTCAAGAAGGATCCGTTCACGGACGACGACGCGAAGCAGCTCGCGGAGTTCGGGATCTGATGTGCATGTCTCCGTCCTCCTGCGCGAGATTCTTTCGTTCGCCCCCAGGCCGACCGGGCGCATCCTCGACGCCACCGTCGGCCTCGGCGGTCACGCTCACGCCCTTCTCTTGGAACATCCGGAGGCCTCTCTCCTCGCCTTCGATCGGGATGAGAGGGCGCTCGAACTCGCATCGGAGCGCCTTCGTCCCTTCGGCGAGCGGGTCGAACTGCGCCAGGGCGACTTTCGGGATGGCTTGTCCGGAATCGCGCCGGAGAGCCTCGGCTACGCCATCGCGGACCTGGGCGTCAGTTCACTTCAGCTCGACGACCCGGATCGCGGCTTCAGCTTCCGCTTCGAAGCGCCTCTCGACATGCGCATGGACGCGCGAAGCGGTCGTAGCGCCTCCGACATCCTCAACACCGCCTCAGAAAAGGAACTCGAGCGCATCCTCACCGACTTCGGCGAAGAGCCCAAGGCCCGTTCCATCGCGCGCTCAATCGTCATGGAACGACGGACGCGGTCGAACTGGACGACGAGCGCTTTCGCGAGCCTGGCGCGGCGCGACGCTCGCGGGCGGCCCGGACTCGATCCTTCGACCCGCGCTTTTCAAGCGCTCCGCATCGCCACGAACCGCGAACTCGAAGGCCTCGATAAAGGCCTCGAGCGCCTCGCCGCGCTCCTCCGGCCGGGCGGCCGGCTCGCCGTCATCGCGTTCCACTCCCTGGAAGACCGCATCGTGAAGAACGTCTTCCGAGCCCTCAAGAAATCCGGAGCGTTCGAACTGCTCACCGCCAAGCCGATGGCGCCTCGGGACGATGAAACGAGGGCGAATCCTCGCGCCCGCAGCGCCAAGCTGAGGGTGATTGAAAAGCGCGCGGAGGCGATCTCGTGAAAGTCGATCGCATTCACGCCGTCCACGTCGAGGACTCGATCGACAATCGCAGGGTCGTGCGCTCCCGCGACGACCGCATGTCGAAGGACCTGCTCTGGATCGGCGGGGTCGTGCTCATCCTCATCGGTCTCTTCGTGGCCTACGGCTGGCCGCGCGCCGCGTTGCGCGACACCGGCTCAACCGCGGGAAAGCTCCAGCGCGAGCAGGAAAAACTGCTCGAGGAGAACCGTGAGCTTCGGCTGGAGAGGGCGGCGCTCCAGGACTTGAAGCGCGTGCAACAGATCGCCACCGGTTCTCTCGGCCTGCACTCCCCGGCCTCGGCCAACGTCATCGTGGTCGAACGCCCGCAGAACCTCCCCAAGGATTCGCGGCTGGCCGCGAAGGCCGTCTCCGGGGGCTCTCCGCAGTGAGAACCGGCTACGACCCCCTCACCTCGCAGCCCCTGACCGCGCCTCTCGCGCGAAATCACGACCTGCGCCTCTATTTCGTCGCCATGTGCGGCACGGTCTGGGCCCTTGTCATCGTGGCCCAGCTCTTCCACCTCCAGGTCCTGAGGCATCGCTTCTACCTGAAGGAGGCGCAGCACCAGTCGGACCGGACGATCACGGTGAGGGCACGGCGCGGCACCATCATGGACCGCAACGAGCGGCCCTTCGCGATTTCCGTCGACGCTCCAAGCATCTACGCCGATCCTTCAGTCATTCGCGATCCCCGGGAAGCGACACGCGCGCTCAGCCGAGCGCTCGGCTACTCGCCGCCTGAACAGAAGGAGCTCCTGGCCCTTCTCGGCCAGGACCGTTCCTTCATCTGGGTCAAGCGCCAGGTCGACCCCGCGGTGGCAAAAGCGGTGCGTGAGCTTCGTCTCGAGGGCATCGGGTTCGAGACGGAGAGCCGAAGGTACTATCCGAAACGCGATCTTCTTTCGCCCGTGCTCGGCTACGTCGGCCTCGACTCTCAGGGCATGGCCGGGCTCGAGTACGCCCTCGATGAAGACCTCAAGGGCCGCGAGGCGCGGGTCACCGTGCGCCTCGACGCGCGACGACGCCCCATGGGCGAGGTGGACAAGCCGCCGACCGAAGGCCGCAAGGTGACGCTCACCATCGACGAACGGATCCAGCACCTGACCGAAGTAGCACTCGGCGAGGCGATCCGCGACACCCGATCGATCTCGGGCACGGCGGTGGTCCTCGACCCGCGCACCGGCGAGGTCCTCGCCATGTCCAGCCTTCCCTCGTTCAATCCGAATCGCTTCGCGGCCTTTCCGGAAAAGGATCGGGCGAACCGCGCGATCGCGGATTCCTACGAGCCCGGGAGCATCTTCAAGATCATCACCGCTGCCACCGCGCTGCAGGAGGGTGTGGTGTCGCCGCTCGAAGTGATCGACTGCGGCAACGGCTTCATCGAGATTGCGGGAACGCGGATCAACGACCATGCGGTCTTCTCCTCGCTCACCTTCCAGGATGTCATCGCGAAGTCGAGCGACATCGGCGTGGTCCGCGTGGCCCAGCGGCTGGGGACGGAGAAGTTTTATGCCTCCATGAAGGCCTTCGGTTTCGGCGCCAGAACCGGCATCGGCCTTCCCGGAGAGACAAGCGGTCTCTTACGGAGCACCAAGTCCTGGAGCGCTCTCTCCCTGGCCTCGATGTCCTTCGGCCAGGAGGTCGGCGTCACCGCCATTCAGATGGCGAGTGCGGCGGCGGTGATCGCAAACGGCGGCTACTGGATGCGGCCCTACATCGTGAAACGCGTCGAGGAGCCGTGGGGAGAGCTGGTCCGCGAGTATTCGCCGGTGGCCGAGCGGAAGGTCATCGAGCCCGAGACCGCGGATCGGGTCATGGGTCTGCTGCGGGAAGTGGTGATCTCCGGAACGGGCCGGAAAGCAAAGGTGGAAGGCTTCGAGGTGGCCGGAAAGACCGGCACCGCCCAGAAGATCGATGCTTCCGGCCGGTATTCGATGATCGCCCACGTGGCGTCGTTCGTGGGCTTCGTGCCCGCGTCCCGGCCCGCCCTCGTGGTACTCGTGTCCCTCGACACGCCGAAGGGAGACAAGAACGAGGGCGGCGACGTCGCCGCCCCCCTGTTTTCGAGAATCGCGAACGAGGCGGTGCGCCTCCTCGCCATTCCCCCCGACGACCCCACGCGGAACATCCGCCTCGTGACCTACTCACCCGAGACCGTGGCCAAGACCACGTTCGCGGCGGAGCGACCGCATGAAGCCGCGAAGGTCCCGACCGACGATCCGAGAATCATGCCCGAGCTGCGCGGTTTCTCGTTGCGCGAAGCCGCCCTCATGGCCGCGCGCCATGGACTCTCCGTCGAGATCCATGGCAGCGGAGTGGTCGCGCGACAGACGCCTCTCCCGGGCACGCCACTCGAACCCGGGATGATTTGCTCGCTGGAGCTCACGCCCTACTCGCGAACGTCTGCGGGCTCCGGCGCCGATGGGGCGAGGCCCAAACGGTGAAGCTCGGAAGCCTCGCCCAGGCGCACCCGGGCACCACCCTCCATGGCCCCGAGGATCTGGAGATCTCCGGTCTCTCCTGTGATTCGCGCGCGGTGGCCCGCGGCCATCTCTTCGCGGCCCTTCACGGGGTGCAGCAGGACGGCCTCGAATTCGTGAAGTCGGCGAAGCGCCGAGGGGCGGTGGCGGTGCTTTCCAATCGGACACCGCCTCTTCAGATCCCCTGGATTGAGGCGGCGAATCCGAGGTCGGCGCTCGCTGATCTCGCCGCGGCCTACTTCAATCGGCCCGCCGACCACTTGAGCCTTGCCGGAGTGACGGGCACCAACGGCAAGACCACGACCGCGTTCCTCATCGACGCGGCCCTGCGCAAGGCCTCGAAGGTCACGGGCCTTGTGGGCACGGTGGAAACGCGCATCGCCGGGCGGCCCAAGGGCGCCTCGCTCACCACCCCCGAGTCCCTCGACCTCCAGCGCCTCCTGCGGGAGATGGTCGACGAGGGTGTGACCCATGCGACTCTCGAGGTTTCGTCCCACGGTCTGGTCCAGGAACGCGTGCGCGGTCTCCAGTTCAAGGCCGCCGTTTTCACCAACCTGACCCGCGACCATCTCGACTTCCACGGGGGCTTCGAAGGGTACTTCCAGGCGAAGAGGCTCCTGTTCACCCACCACCTCCACCGGGAGGGAACGGCGATCGTGAATCTGGACGACGAGCACGGAAGCCTCCTGGCCGAAACCCTCCGCGGGCCGCGCTGCCAGACCTTCGGCTTCACTCCCGGCGCGCATTTTCGCCCGGAAGATCTCGACGTCTCGCTCCACGGCGTTCGCTTTCTCTGCACCACTCCGAAGGGGCCGGCCGAGGTGCGCTCGCCGCTGGTGGGCCGGTTCAACGTCTCGAATCTCCTCGGGGCAATCGGCGCTTCGATGGCGCTAGGGCTCTCGCCTCAGGAGGCCGCGAGCGGCGTCTCCAGTCTCGAGGGCGTGCCGGGACGCATGGAGCGCGTGGATGCCGGCCAATCGTTCTCGGTCATCGTCGACTACGCCCACACCGACGATGCCCTGCGGAATCTGCTGGACACTCTCAGGTCCCTCAACCCGAGGCGGATCATCACGGTGTTCGGCTGCGGCGGAGACCGCGACCGGTCGAAGCGGCCCCTGATGGGCTCGGTCGCGGCCCAGCGGTCCGATCTCGTCATTGCCACGTCGGACAATCCGCGGAGCGAGCCTCCCTCGGGCATCCTCGACGAGATCGCGCAGGGGTTCAGGAATCACACGACGCCCTTCAAGCTCATCGTGGATCGGCGCGAAGCGATCGAAGAGGCACTTAGGAGCGCCGGGCCGGGGGATCTGGTGGCGATCGCGGGCAAGGGCCACGAGGGGACTCAAACCATTCGGGAGAAGAAGCTGCCCTTTGACGATCGCCTGGTGGCGAAGGAAATCCTTCAGGATCTGGGACGCCTGGACGGAGGCTCGCATGCGCATCCTTGAGACCCTGTCCTGGGCCGAGATCGCGATGGCGCTTCGGGCCAGGCCCCTGGGATCACCCATGGGCGTGCCGAGCGGCGCGTCCATCGACACGCGCACTCTGGAGCCGGGCGACATCTTCTTCGCCCTCAAGGGCGAACGGGTCGACGGGCACGAACACGTCACCTCCGCCTTCGAAAAAGGGGCTCCCTGCGCGGTAATCCAGCACGCGGATCGGGCCCACGCGGGTCGATTCGCGCTGGTGGTGGAGGATCCGGAGAAGGCCCTCTTCGAACTCGCGCGGCTGGTGCGGTCACGGTCCTCCGCGGCGTTGGTGGCGGTCACGGGTTCCGCCGGAAAGACCACCGCGAAGGAATTCACCGCCGAATTGCTGCGCGCCCGCGGCGAGGTGCTCGCGACCCGGGGGAATCTCAACAACCATCTCGGCGTGCCCCTGACCCTAGCCCGTCTCGAGACCACTCAGTGGGCGGCGGTGATCGAGTGCGGCATGTCGCACAAAGGCGAGCTGCGGCATCTCGTCCATCTGATCCAGCCGAAGGTCGCGGTGGTCACGAACGTAGCCGCGGTGCATCTCGAATACTTCGCCTCGGTCGACGAGATCGCGGCGGCGAAAGGCGAGATCTTCGAAACCCTGGGAGCGGGCGACACTGCGATCGCACCCGCGGACGAGCCCCGGCTGACCGGTCGCGTGCTGGACAGGCCCTTCTTGGCGCGCCTCTTCGGCGCAGGCCCGCGATCTTCGATCCGCGCCGACGACGTGACCATGACCCTCGAAGGCTCGCGTCTTCAACTCGTCTCCGGCGGATCGCGGGTCGAGGTGATTCTTCCCGCACCCGGTCCCCACGCGATCTCGAACTTCCTGGCCGCCGCGGCCGTCGCGGAGGCTCTGGGCATTCCGATGGAAACGATCGCCGAGCGAGCCCGCCTGCTCAAACCGGGCGGCAACCGCGGCGCGGTGAAGCGTCTCACCGACGACATCCTCCTGATCGACGACACCTACAACTCGAATCCCAAAGCACTCCTCTCCGCCATCGAGACCCTGGCCCTCGCGAAGAACCGCCGGAAGGTCGCCTGCATCGGAGAAATGCTGGAACTCGGAGAAAGCGGAGCCCGGCTCCACCGGGATGCCGGAGCCGCTCTCGACGGGCGCGTCGATCTCCTGCTCGGCGTAGGCGCGCTGGCGAGCGAAATCGTTCTTGGAGCTTCCTCCCTTCCACCGCAGGCGAAAAAGGTCTTCGGGACCTCCATCGAACTCGCGGCGAATATCGGTTCCCTGGTGAAGAGCCATGACGCCGTCCTGGTCAAGGGCTCGCGCGGGGTGCGGATGGAACGCGTGGTCGAGGCCCTGGTGGCCGCTCATCCCGGAGTGCCCTGATGCTGTACCACCTTCTCTTCGCGCTCAAAGAGCACGTCAGCTTCTTCAACGTGGTCCGCTACATCACGTTCCGGACCGCCATGGCCACACTGTCGGCCCTGCTCATCGTTCTCCTCTTCGGCCCCTGGACCATCGAGCGACTGCGCAGGCTGAAATTCGGCCAACAGATCCGCAGCGACGGGCCGGAAACCCACAAGGCGAAAGCGGGGACACCCACCATGGGAGGTCTCCTCATCGTGGTGGGGACGCTCGTGCCGACCCTGCTGTGGGGAGATCTCACCAACCGGAACATCTGGATTCTCATCTTCGCTACCCTCGCCTTCGGCGGGATTGGTTTCGCCGACGACTACATCAAGATCGTGAAGAAGAGGAGCCTCGGCCTCACCGCGCGGCAGAAGCTCGGCTGGCAATTCACCGCCGCGATCGCGATCGGCCTCGGGCTCTATGTGAGTTCGGAGCTGAGCCCGGAGAGCTTCTCCACCCGCGTGGTGTTTCCCTTCTTCAAAAGACTCCAGCCGGAGCTCGGCATCTTCTACGTGGCCTTCGCCGCCATCCTCCTCGTGGGCTACACCAACGCGGTCAACCTGACCGACGGTCTCGACGGCCTCGCCATCGGGGCCACCCTCATCTCCTCGGCGGCGCTCACCGGCCTCGCCTACCTCACCGGCCACCGGATCTTCGCCACCTATCTCGACCTTCTCTTTCAGCCGAGTGCGGGCGAGGTCACGGTCTTCTGCGGAGCCCTGACGGGGGCGGCCATGGGTTTCTTGTGGTGGAACTGCTACCCCGCCCAGGTCTTCATGGGCGACGTGGGCTCGCTCGCTCTCGGGGGCGCCCTCGGTACCGTGGCGATTCTCATCAAGCAGGAGCTGCTCCTCATCCCCATCGGCGGCCTGTTCGTGATCGAGGCTCTTTCGGTGATCGGCCAGGTGGCGTCGTTCAGATTCACGGGCAAGCGCATCTTCCGCATGGCGCCGCTGCACCACCATTTCGAACTCATCGGCTGGAAGGAGACCCAGGTGGTGATCCGCTTCTGGATCGTCGCCTTCATCTTCGCCCTTATGAGTCTCGCCACGGTGAAACTGCGATGAACGCTTCGGGAGGCGGGAAGAACTGGAGCGCGGCGCGGGTCGCGGTGATCGGTCTCGCGCGTTCGGGGGTGGCGGCATGCCTGTTCCTGCGCAAACGCGGCGCTCGAGTGGTAGGCGCGGACCTTCGGACCGCGGACGAGCTGGGAAGCGCGGTGGTTGACCTCGTTGCCGCGGGGGTCGAAACGTCACTCGGCGGTTATCCGAACCTCGCCGAGTTCGACGCGATCATCCTGTCGCCGGGCGTCGATCCCCGCCAGGAGAAGCTGGCGGAAGCGAGGGCTTGGGGCGTCCTGATTCTTCCCGAACTCGAACTCGGCGCCTCGGAAGCGAAAGGGCGGATCGTCTGCATCACCGGCACCAAGGGAAAGAGCACCACCACGGTGAGCCTGCACGCGATGCTTCGCGAGGCCGGCCTCGATGCGCGCGCGGTGGGAAACATCGGCGACCCCATTACCGCTCATGTCGAAGGCTCGGACGAGCGCACTGTCTTCGTCACCGAAGCCTCGAGCTTCCAGCTCGAAACCACCCGGGACTTCCGGCCCGATTGCGCGGTCTTCCTGAATCTGTTCCCCGATCATCTCGACCGTCATCCGAGCTTCGAGTCCTACACGGAGGCGAAGGCGCGGATCTTCGTCAACCAGACGGAGAACGACACCGCCATCGTGAACGGCGAGGACCAGCGCGTTCTCGAGGCCGCCTTGACGACTCGCGCGCGCGTGATTCCCTTCAGGCCCAAGACCGAGGCTCCGGCCTCGACCCCCGGTCGGGTGGCCTACTTCGAAGACCGCGACGCCCGATTTCGCGACCGAACGGTCACCACTCTCTTCCGCGGAACCGACGTGCAGATTCCGGGCTCGGCGGTGCGGGCGAATCTGCTGGCCGCGGCCACCGCCGCCCATCACCTGAGCGTTCCGAGCGAGTTCATCCAAAAGGCGGTGCGCCGATTCCGCGGCGTGCCTCATACGTTCGAGAGGCTCGGCGAGGTCAAAGGCGTCGCGTTCTTCAACGACTCCAAGGCCACCACCCTCGAGTCGGTGGAGGTCGCCCTTCGCTCCTTCGACACTCCGGTGATCGTGATCATGGGGGGACGACTCAAGGCCGGGTCGTTCCGCTGCCTGCGGGACGCGGTTGCTGGTCGGGCGCGCTCCATCTATGCGATCGGCGAAAGCCGCGGTCTCATCCGCGAAGCGCTCGCCGACCTTTGCCCGGTCCACGAGGCCGATCGCCTGCAGTCGGCGGTGTTCGCGGCCTATGGAGAGGCGAAGGCCGGCGACACCATCCTCCTTTCGCCCGGCTGCTCCTCCTTCGACATGTTCCGCGACTACGCGGAGCGGGGCAACATCTTCCGGCAGGCCTTCCACGACCTCGCCCTTCAGGGAGCCGCCTGATGGCCAAACGACTCGCCACCGATCGCGTGCTCCTGGGCGTCGCCGTCATCCTGTTCGGCGCGGGCCTCCTGATGCTGTGGAGCGCCTCTCAGCCCTTCTCGGAAAGCGGCGCCCGTGTCAACGGCGAGGCGATCATGGTGCGCCAGCTCTTCTGGGCGATCCTGGGGGTCGCGGTGATGCTCGTGAGCCTCCGCTTCGACTATCGGATCCTCCGTTCCAGGTACATCGCTTTCTCCATCCTCGGGGTCGCCATGTTGCTCCTTCTGGGGGCGCTCGCCTCCCCCTCGGTCAATGAAACGAACCGCTGGATCCGTCTCGGCGGCGTTTCATTCCAGCCGTCGGAATTCGCGAAACTCGCGATGGTCATCTTCCTCGCATCCGAGTTCGAGCGGCGGGCCCGTAGCCTGCAGACTTTCCGCGATCTCCTGGCTCCCGCCTTCAGCGTGGGTGTCGTGACCTTGCTCGTCTATCTCGAGCCCGACTTCGGCTCGTCCCTTCACATCGCGCTGGTCGCGAGTGCTTTGGCCTTTCTGGCCGGCGTCCCCTTCCGGCTCTTCGTGATGGGTGCGGCGGTGGTGCTTCCGGTGATAGCGCTCGGCGTCGCCTCCGCCTCGTATCGACTGGAGCGCATCTTCGCTTTCCTCGATCCGTGGGCCCAGCGTCAAGGCGGGGGTTATCAGCTCATCCAGAGCGTCATCGCGGTGGGAAGCGGCGGTCCGCTCGGCCGCGGCTTCATGCGAGGGGAACAAAAGACCTCGTTCCTGCCCTATCCCTACTCGGACTTCATCTTCGGCGTGGTGGGCGAGGAGCTTGGCTTCATCGGGGCCTTCATCGTGGTGGGTCTCTTCCTCATCTTCCTCTGGCGGGGCTTGAGAACCGCCCAGCGCGCGCCCGACATGTTCGGACGGCTGCTCGCCGCCGGCCTTTCCATGACCATCGTCTCCCAGGCCTTCATCAACATGAGCGTGGTTCTGGGGCTCTCGCCCACCAAGGGCATTCCGCTCCCCTTCTTCTCCGCCGGAGGCACCTCGCTCGTCCTGTGTCTCCTTTCCGTCGGCCTCGTGCTGAACGTGTCGCAACATACGGATTGAAGATCTTGAATTCCCTCATCCTCATTGCCGCGGGCGGAACCGGAGGTCACATCTTCCCCGGCCTCGCCGTGGCCGAAGAGATGGCGACCCGGGCGCCCGGGGTGCGGGTGGAGTTCGTAGGCTCGACCGCGCCTCTCGGCCTCGAACGGAGAATCGTTCCGAAGGCCGGCCTGAAACTGCACCTCCTGCCCGTCCTGCCTCTGAACACCGCGTCCATCCTCGCTCGCCTCCGCGGTGCGGCCATGCTGCCGCTCGGAATCCTCAAGGCACTTTTCCTGCTGCTCCGGACGCGACCGAGCGCCGTGCTCGGCATCGGCGGCTACGCGTCGGGGCCGCTCGTGCTCATGGCGAGTCTGCTGCGGATTCCCACCGTGCTGCTCGAGCCCAACGCCCTTCCCGGATTCACCAATCGAATGCTGAAGCCTTTCGTTCGCCAGGCCGCCTGTGCTTTCGAATCGACGCTTCCCCGGTTCGGAGACAAAGCAGTGCTGACCGGAAATCCGGTCCGCTCCTCCTTCAAGGTACTTGGAGCGAAGGCTCATCAGCCGCCGCTTCAGCTTCTGTGCTTCGGCGGGTCGCAGGGTTCGCGGATCCTTTCCGAGGCGCTCGTCAAAGCGCTTTCTTCGTTGCCCGGAGAAGAGTCCTTGTCGATCGTCCATCAGACCGGGCCGACGCAACTCGAAGGGGTGCAAAACGCCTACCGCGACGCGGGGCGAAAGGCGCAGGTCGTGCCCTTCATCGAGAATATGTCGGAGGCCTTCGCGAACGCGGATCTCGTACTTTGCCGCGCGGGGGCCACGACCATCGCCGAACTGACCGTCGCGGGAAAGGCCGCCATCCTGGTGCCGCTCCGCTCCGCCGCCGACGATCACCAGACCTGGAACGCGAAGGCCCTCGTGGCTCAAGGCGCGGCGGTGATGCTCTCCGAGGCGGATCTGGGAACGCTGGGCCGCACCGTCTCCGACCTCGTGGCCGATCCGGAGAAGGTTCGGACCATCGAGAAACACGCGCGCGCTCTCGGAAAACCGGATGCGGCGGCCCGGGTCGCCGACCTCCTTTCCTCCTGGGTTGGGGCGGCATGAAGATCCTGCCTTTGTCCGGCCCCTTTCACTTCATCGGCATCGGTGGCGCGGGCATGAGCCCGCTCGCGGAAATTCTGCGCGCGCACGGGCAAAGCGTCTCCGGCTCCGATGAGAAGGGCTCGGACACTACGGCGAGGCTTTCGGCCATGGGTGTGATGATCCATCACGGCCACGACGGGAAGAACGTGGCGGGCGCCCGGTGTCTGGTGGTGTCGTCCGCGATTCCGGACTCGAATCCGGAGCTCATGGAGGCGCGCGCGCGTGGGATCCATGTCGTCCATCGGGGGGACCTGCTGGAGGCGGTGATGGCGCCCTTCGCACGGCGGGCCGCGATCTCGGGATCTCACGGAAAGACCACGACCACCGCGATGGTGACCGGAATCCTGGAGGCGGCCGGGTTCGACCCCACCGCTCTGGTGGGAGGAAAGCTGAAGGGTTCGCAGTCCGGGGCCCGGGTCGGGAACGGCGACGTCTTCGTGGCGGAGGCGGACGAGTCCGATCGCTCGTTCCTCAAGCTCCATCCGACCCTGTCCCTGGTGACCAATGTCGACCGCGAGCACCTCGACACCTACGCGGACATGGCGGAGGTGACCGCCGCGTTCACGACTTTCGCGCTGAGCGTGCCCGCGCACGGGGCCGCGGTCCTGTGCGCGGACGATCCGATCACCGCGCAGATCGCGAAGAGCGGAGGGGAAAGAAGCCTCACCTACGGCTTCAGCGAAACCGCGGATGTGCGGGGACGGGTCGCCATGCAGAAGGGCGGGTTTCCCCGCGTGACCGGCCTTGGACCGGCGGGAGGCTTCGAGTTCACCCTCGGCGTGGGCGGCGAGATGAACGCGTTGAACGCGCTCGGGGCGATGGCGGCGGCGCAGACCCTGGGCATCGCACCGGCCCTCGCCTCGCGCGCTCTCGCCGCCTTCCGTGGGGTGACGAGGCGTCTCGAATGGAAGGGTCGTCGGGACGGCGTCGACGTCTGGGACGATTACGGCCATCACCCAACGGAGATTTCCGCGACCCTCAAGGCGCTCCGGGCCAGGAGCGAGGGCCGGCGCCTCGTGACCCTGTTCCAGCCGCACCGCGTAACCCGGACGCGCTCGCTCTGGAACGAGTTCACCGGCGCTTTCTCCCTGAGCGACGAACTCTGGCTCGCGAACATCTACGCGGCCGGCGAGGCCCTGGAAGCCGGGATCACCGCCGAGCGCCTGGTGGAAGCGATCACGGCGAAGGGGCACAAGGCCCGTTTCGCCGGGAGCCTCGACGAGGCCTGCGCACACATCTTTTCTCAACTGCGGGAAAACGATGTGTTCCTGACTCTGGGTGCCGGCAACGTGGTGGAAGTCGGCGAAGCGTTCCTGTTGGAAGGAAGGTCCCGCTCATGAGCTCCGCCCGCGGTCTTCCTATCGGACCTCCGCCCAGGGAAATACCTCTTCAGAGCATGTCCTCGGACGGGCCCTTCTTCCGGCCCGCCCGGCTTTCGCGGGCGAAAAGAGAGAAACGCTCCGGCCTGAGGCGTGTGTTCATCGCCATCCAGATCGGGGCCGCGGTCTGCGCCGCGGTGGTGGGCGCGTACCTGCTCACCGAACGATTCGCCATTCCCAACCGCTTCCGCATCGCGACCATCGAGGTGAAGGGAAACAAGTTCCTTTCCGAGGGCGAGGTCCGCGAAATGCTCGGCCCCGCCATGGGCAGCAACCTCATGAGCGCCGACCTCGTGGGCCTGCGCGCGAACCTCGCCGCCTCTCCCTGGGTAGGGGGCGCCATTGTCCGCCGCAAGCTTCCCGACACCCTTACCGTGGACGTCACCGAGCGGTTTCCCATAGCGCTCGCGGAGACGGATCAGCTCTACGTGATGGACTCGTCGGGCGAACTGATCGACCTCCTCGGTCCGCGCACGGCGGGTTTCGATCTCCCCATCATCCGGGGTCTCGGGGGGGTGTCCGTCGAGGCGCGGCGCGATCGGGCGCGGAGGGCGAGCGCTCTCCTCGAGGACCTGGGCGAACTCTCCGCCGAGGTGTCGGAGATCTCGGTGGATCGCGCGGGCGATCTCATGGTCGTGCTTCGGGGCGACGGCTCGGTCCTCAAACTCGCGGAGCCGCCCTATCGGAAGCGCTTGCTGTCATTCCTCGCCTTGCGTCAGAAGCTCCATGAGCGCTGCCCGGACGCCGAATATTTCGATCTGCGCTTCAAGGATCGGATCTACGCGAAGCCCGCCTCTCGCGACGAAAAATCTGATCTCAGTCCGGAAATTTTGAACTAAGTACCAGAGAATAAGGAACCAGAAGAACATGGCTCGAAAGAACGACCGGTACATCACGGGACTCGACATCGGCACGCACAAGGTGTGCGCGATCATCGCGGAGGCGATGGACGACCGGCGTCTCAACGTGGTGGGTGCCGCCCACACCGAATCAAAGGGCGTGCGCAAGGGCGTCGTGATCAACCTCGACGCCACCGTCGAGTCGATCAAGAAGGTCATCGAGCAGGCCGAGTTGATGGCGGGCGTCGAGGTCACGCAGGCGAGCGTGAGCATCGCGGGCACGCACATCAAGAGCGTGAACTCCCGTGGCGTCATCGCGGTCTCGGCGCGCAATCGCGTGATCGAGAAGGAGGACATCCGCCGGGTGATCGACGCGGCGAAGGCGGTGTCGATTCCGCCCGACCGCCAGATCCTCCACGTTCTCGCCCAGGAATACGTGGTCGACGATCAGGAAGGGATCGGCGACCCCTCGGGCATGAGCGGCGCGCGACTCGAGGCCAACGTGCATGTGGTCACCGCTTCGTCGACCTCGACCCAGAACACGATCTCGTGCCTGCATCGTGCGGGCCTTGAAGTGGAAAGCACGGTTCTCGCGCAACTCGCGGCGGCCGAAGCCTGTGTCACCCAGGACGAGAAGGACCTCGGGGTGGCGGTGGTGGACATCGGCAGCGGCACCGTCGACATCGCGATCTTCGAGAAAGGTTCGTTGTGGCACACCGCGGTGCTCCCCATCGGCGGCGAACACTTCACGAACGACGTCGCGGTGGCCCTGCGCACCGGCGTTACCGAGGCCGAGCGGGTGAAGAAGAAGCACGGCTGCGCTCTGGTCTCCCTCGTGCCCGAAGAGGACATGATCGAGGTCCAGAGCGTCGGCACCAAGAAAGCCCGGATCATGGGCCGCCAGCTTCTCGCCGAGGTTCTTCAGGCGAGGACCGAGGAGGTCTGCCAGCTCGTCCTCGCCGAAATCCGGAAGTCCGGCTTCGACCAGTCGCTCAACGGCGGGATCGTCCTCACCGGCGGCGGGGCCATGCTCGAGGGCATGGTGGAGATCGGCGAACAGATCTTCGACCTGCCGGTGCGGCTCGGAACCCCTTCCGGGATCACCGGCCTCGTCGATGTGGTGTCCTCGCCGGCCCACGCCACCGCGGTCGGGCTCGTCCTGCGCAGCCATCGCGCGCGTCTCGGAGAAGGCCGTTTGCTCCAGGAAATGCGCGGCACAGGGACTTTCGGGAAGCTCACGGGCCGGATCAAGGACATGTTCTCGGGTCTTTTCTAAGGACAAACGTTCATGACCCTGCACGGTTCGAGTCCGGCCTCCCGGGGCGAGTCTTTCTTGGTGCGACGTGAGGACTCTCACGCAGAACGGGAGCCGGAACTGAGAGAGTCGCTCGAGTGCGAGATGTGCGGGACTCCCGTGATCGCCAACCACTGCAAGAGGATTTGTTTACGGTGCGGTTTTATGACTGGATGTTCCGAGGGGATTTAGCCTTAAACTTGGGAATCGGCCTTTTCTCCACAAAGACGTCGGGTTTCGGGGATCAAGGCCTCTGGGAGGCTTGATGAGCGCACAAGAAAAAATCTCGCGCATCGTTCTCGCCGAGGATGAGGCCAAGGGCGCCTGCATCAAGGTGGTAGGCGTCGGTGGCGGCGGCGGCAATGCCATCACCCGGATGATGGAAGCGGGGCTTCACGGTGTGGAGTTCATCGCGGTCAACACCGACCTGCAAGCCCTCAAGTCGAATCGCGCCCCGGTCAAGATCCAGATCGGCGGCAAGCTCACCAAGGGCCTGGGCGCCGGAGCGAATCCCGACGTGGGCCGGCAGGCCGCGGTCGACGACACCGAGAAACTCGCGGACGCCCTCGAAGGCGCCGACATGGTCTTCATCGCGGCGGGCCTCGGTGGAGGCACCGGCACCGGTGCCGCTCCCGTGGTCGCGTCCATCACCGGCCAGCTCGGCGGTGGCGAGAACAACCTCCTCACCGTGGCCGTGGTCACCCTCCCTTTCAAGCTCGAAGGCAAGCGTCGAATGGATCAGGCTCTCGACGGCCTCGCCAAACTGCGCGAGTCGGTCGACTCCGTCATCGTGATTCCGAATGATCGCCTGCGCGAAACCGTGGCGCGTCAGACCCCGGTGTCGGAGGCGTTCCGCATGGCTGACGACGTGGTGCGCCAGGCGGTTCAGGGCATCTCCGACATCATCACCATTCCCGGCCTCGTGAATCTCGACTTCGCGGACGTGCGCGCGGTCATGAAGAACATGGGCGCCGCGGTCATGGGCACCGGCATCGCCGAAGGCGACAAGCGCGCCATCGAAGCGGCGCGGCGGGCCATCGAAAACCCCCTGCTCGACGACAGTTCGATCGAGGGCGCGCGCGGCATCATCGTGAACATCACCGGCGGCCCCGACCTCTCCCTCGACGAGGCATCCGAGGCCACCGAGTTCATCACCCGTGCCGCCGATCCCGAGGCCAACGTGATCTACGGCATCGTCATCGACGACGAGATGCGCGACAAGGTGAAGGTCACGGTGATCGCCACCGGCTTCCGCCGCTCCGCCCTCCCCGTCACACCGGTCGACCTCTCGAACTACCGGTTCGGCGATCCCGTGGCCCCCTCGGTTCCGGCCCCCGCGCAGGCCCCGGCCGCACCCGCGGTCCAGGCCCAGGCCGCCACCTTGGCCGCACCGGTCCCCAATCCCTCGTCCTTCTACCGGAAGACGCCCGCGCATCCGATGGCCAATCCCACCGCCGCGCCGGACACCTCCAACCTCGACGTGCCCACCTTCCTTCGGAAGCAGGGCAACGGTTAGTAGGCGCAATCAGGCGCGCGCCTATAACCTGCGCGCTTGGCCAAGACGCTCTCTCTGCCGGCTGACAACGACTTCCGGGTTTCCCGTCTCGACTCCGAGATCCATCTGCGGCCCGGGAAAACCCACGGTTCCCTGAGGGTTGTTCTCGCCTATCCGAATCTCTACTACGTCGGGATGTCGAATCTGGGGTTCCAGGGCGTTCACGCGCACTTCAACAGCTTCGAAGAGATCGTGTGCGAACGCGCTTTCCTTCCCGAGGAAGAGGAACGCGGCTCGATCCAGACGCTCTCGAGCTTCGAGACCGGCACACCCTTGCGCGACTTCGACGTGGTCGCCTTCTCGGTGGCCTTCGAGAACGACTACCTCCACATCGTCCAGATGCTGCGGATGGCGGGGATTCCCCTGCGGACGAAGGATCGCGGCAAGCGCGATCCGCTCATTCTGATCGGCGGTTCGGCGACCTTCCTCAATCCCGAACCGCTCGCGCCCTTCGCGGACGTGATCGCCATCGGCGAGGGCGAAGTCCTCGTTCCGAAGATCGTGGAGGCCTGGCTCGGCCACGGCAGCGAGCGACTCGGCCTTGACACGCTCAAGGAGAAGGACGGTTTCTACGTGCCGGAGCGCCACACCGTGGTGTGGAATCCCGATGGGACGGTGGCAAGGGTCGATGGTCCGGGGCGGGTGATGCGCCAACGTGCCTATCCTGGCGCCATGGATCTTCCCCAGACCACAATCCTCACGCCGCACACCGAGATGTCGATGAAGTTCATGATCGAGATCTCGCGAGGGTGCCCCTGCATGTGCCGCTTCTGCTGGGCCGGATATAACTATCTGCCCGTGCGCGGCTTCTCGCGGAAAACCATCGTGGACCGCGCCCGTGAAGTGCGGCAGTTCACCAACAAGATCGGCCTCGTTTCCACCGCGGTCTGCGATCACCCCGAGATCAACGGCATCGTGGACGATCTTTCGGCGCTCGGCTTCCAGGTGTCGGTGGCCTCGCTGCGGCTCGACGACCTGTCGCCGGAGTTCGTGTTCAAGCTGGTCGACACCGGTGTTGAAGGCCTGACCCTCGCGCCCGAGTGCGGCTCCGAGCGGATGCGCAGGATCCTGAACAAGCAGTTCACGAACGAAGACATCCTGGCCCGCGCGCGTTGGATCTTCGAGAACGGCATCCAGAACCTGAAGCTCTACTTCATGGTGGGCCTGCCCTTCGAGACCCACGCCGACGTGGAGGCGATCGTGACCCTCACCGAGCAGATCCGCGAGATCATGCTGGAGGTGGGCAAACCGCGCGGCCGCATCGGCCGGATTCATCCTTCTGTCAATCCCTTCGTGCCCAAGCCGGGCACGCCGTTCCAGTGGCTCAAGATGGAGAACGTGAAGGAGACGGACGAGAAGCTCCAGTACCTCCGCAAGGCCTTCGCGAAGATCCCGAACGTCGAGGCGATCTGCAAGAGCGCGCGCACCGGCTTCCATCAGACCATCCTGGCCCTGGGGGACCGACGCGTCGCCGACGCGCTCGAGTACTCGGTCTTGAACGACTGTGACCTCAAGCGGGCCACGAAGGCCCTCGGCATCGATCCCGCGTTCTACGTGTACCGCGAGAAGCCAAAGGATGAAGTCCTGCCCTGGGACACCATCGACAACGGGGTCAGCCGCGACTACTTCTGGAAAGAGTTGGAGAAGTCGAGGCGCGAGGCGCTCTCACCGCACTGCCCCGAGATTCAAGGCTGCATCCGCTGCGGAGTATGCGAGGACATGCCAAACCCGACCTACGCCCTGCCGGAAAAGTGGAAAGCCCTCGGCACCCCGCCCCGCTACCTCAAACTGCCCGCCCAGACCTAACGCGCGCGGCACCACCCCACACTGGCCGCGCAGCAGTAGGCACCACACTAGGTCATTGCGAGGAGCCACTCCGTTAGTGCCGCGACGAAGCAACCCGGTCTCACCACTACCAAGCCCGCGGGATTGGTAGTGGTGGGAGGGGCTTGCTTCGTCGCTGCTCATTTCGCCGGGCTCCTCGCAATGACGCAGGGCGGCTCTGTTCTGCTGGCCCTGCGTCACCCTCGCGTGGTTACTCTCCTCGCGCGATCGCCAACAACCGCGGCACCGCGGCCATATCGACATTGCCACCGCTGATCAGCACACCCACTTTCTTCCCCCGCAGATCGATGCGGCCGGAAAGAGCAGCAGTCGCAGCCAATGCACCGGTGGGCTCCACGACGAACTTCATCCGCTCCCACAGATAGAAC
>JANMVV010000448.1:0-1877 GCA_031392925.1 Vicinamibacteria bacterium | reverse complement strand
CGTCTGGTGAATAAAAGAGGTTAGACGCCAAACGCAAAACTCAAAAAGTCCCATAGCTTACGCATAGCTAACTTCTGCGGGGACCTTTCGAAGATTTCTTCTGAGTGTCACGGCCCACCCGCCCGGAGCCAGCCGAACGTGGTCGGCCCGACATGGCCGGGCTTCCAGACGGCCCAGACGTACCTGTGCGAGGCGGTGGTTGAGCGGGCGAGTTCGGGACGACCCTCGGGCCAGCAGACCAGTACATCGAGCCCGTAGAGTGCGGCGGGCTGATTGCGGCACCAGAATTCATGCCGTGATGAGTGGCAGAGTGAGGCGAGGTTCAGCAGCATGACGACCTTGCCGCCGGTCTTGGCCGTCAGTTCCAGGGCTTTCAGGACGAACGCGTCGCCAAGGCCCCGGCCATAGGGCGGGTTGGTGACGATGTGTGTGCCGCGTGCCACCGTCTGCCGGAGGAAGTCGACGTCGCCTTCGCCGTAGCCACGCGGGATGAGATCGGTGGAGACCACCTCGTATCTGGCTTTGACCAGCACGTCGGCGATGTGGCCCTCGCCGCAGGCTGGCTCCCAGATCGAACCATCGAAATCCTCGACCGAGAGCAAGGCGCGCGTACCCTGCGGTGGTGTGGGATAGAACTCGAACCGGGCGCGCATCGGATGCATGCGGCCATCGGCGTTGAACGGAAGCCGGTCGGACGGCCTGCGGACTGGCTCGAAGGCCGGCGCGGAAGCCGCCGCCCGATCGAGCGAGCCACCGCGTCGCTGGTAGGCGTCACGGAAGGATTGCGTGGGGAGGTGCTGTCTCATGACACGGCCTCCTCGACCTCGAACGTTGATCGCTCGTTATGGGTCTCTTCGAGGGAATCCGGACCGCCGTTGGCAAGTTGCGTCTCGACAAGGTGCTCGGCGTGGGCAGCGTCCTCAGCGTCGACCTCGGAGCGGTATTCGACGAATTCCGAGAACGCCACCGCAAACCGCTTGAGAGGTGGGATTGCGGGAGGCGCCTGGAAACTAACGACCGCACCCCGCTTGCCACAGTCTGTGCAGTGGCAGGAAGAGTCATCGTCCCATGCGTGGTCCCCGATCGGATGGGTCCCAAGGGGAGTGAGATTGGCCCAGGTCGTGATCATGACGCGGAGGTGCGCGTTGCTCCGGCATTCGGGGCAACGAAGTTCGGAGATGGTGCGTCCAGTGTTAGGCATGGTCGGTGCTTTCGTTGGGTTTGGAGGTGAGCGCTTCGGTGACGAGAGCGCGGGCGGTTCGGTTGGCTTTGGCCACGAGCCCGGCGATACCGAGGACATCGGCCTTGGCGCGAGATACCTGGCGGTTATCCGGTATCGTTCATGGTCGTTTCTTTCGTTGGTTTCCCGGAGCCACTCCTTGCGGCTCCGTTGCGGCTCTTGAGACGGACGCCCAAGGTGCGGGTGCCGGGCTGAGCGGAGCGAACCGGAGGCGGCGAAGATGGGGCAGGGCCCCCGCCTGCAGCCGGCCCTTGGGCAGCGCGCCACCTCGCGGCCGTCACCGCTCGCGACGGAGAGTGAGACGCAAGGGTCGGCGGCGGAATTGCCAAGGGAACGATGTGAGCGCACCGGGACTGCCGAAAGGTGCCGCGTGCGGAAGTTCGTGATGGTGATGGCCGGCGGGTGCCGGCTCGATCAACGGGCTGATCGCGCGATCTGCCTGGTCAGGAATGCGTTGACGGCCAAGACCAGCCAGTCGTCGAAGGCGCGGAAGAAACGTAAGCGGGTGAACCACCCCACGCCCGGTCTGGCTCAGGCGCGTTTTGCGTAGGCCCAGGGCATCAGCTCATCGATGCGGGAGTTCGGCCAGCGGTTGACGAGTTTCGTCAGCACGTCGGTCATCCAGGCGAGCGGATCG
>JANMVV010000359.1:0-5029 GCA_031392925.1 Vicinamibacteria bacterium | reverse complement strand
CGCCCGGCGTCCTCGCGGACTACGTCACCCTCGAAGCCGGCACGGGCGTGGTCCATACCGCGCCCGGCCACGGCGCGGAAGACTACGACACCGGCATCAAGTACGGCCTCGAAATCGACTGCCCGGTCACGGATAGAGGCTTCTTCACCGCCGACATCGAGCACTTCGCCGGGATGAAGATCTGGGATGCCAGTCCGAAGATCACCGAGTTCCTGCATGAACGCGGCTCTCTGGTTTCGAGGGTCCCCTACAGCCACTCCTATCCGATCTGCTGGCGCTGCAAGAACCCGGTCATTTTCCGCGCGACGGCTCAGTGGTTCATCGCCATGGATCGGCGCGGCTTCCGCGAGAAGGCATTGTCGGAGATCAAGGCCACGCGCTGGATCCCCGGCTGGGGCGAGGACCGGATCCGCAACATGATCGCGGCCCGTCCCGACTGGTGCATCTCCCGTCAGCGCCTGTGGGGCGTGCCCATCCCCGCCGCGTATTGCGTAGCCTGCGAAGAGCCGCACCTCGTGACCGCAATCCTCGGCCGGGTGGCCGACCTGTTCGACCAGGAAGGCGCCGACGCGTGGTTCGCCCGCGACATCGCCGACTTCCTGCCCGAGGGCTTCAAGTGCCGCAAGTGCGGGGGGACGAAGTTCCGGCGCGAGGACGACATCCTCGACGTCTGGTTCGACTCGGGCTCGCTTCACGCCGCTCTGGAGGCCCATCCGGATCGCAAGGTCTCGGCCGTCGCCGACCTGTATCTCGAAGGCTCCGACCAGCACCGCGGCTGGTTTCATTCCTCGCTCCTGGTGAGCGTCGGCACGCGCGACCACGCGCCCTTCAAGACGGTGCTCACCCACGGCTTCACCATGGACGGTGAAGGCCGCAAGATGTCGAAGAGCCTCGGCAACACCGTCGAGGCCGACAAGGCGATCAAGCAGTACGGCGCGGATGTCCTGCGCCTTTGGGTCTCCATGGTCGACTTCCGCGAGGACATGAGAATCTCGGACGAGCTTCTCAAGCGCGTGGCCGAGGCGTACCGCAAGGTTCGCAACACCTGCCGTTTCCTGCTCTCGAACCTCTTCGACTTCGATCCACAAACCGGCCACCAGGTGACCGAGCCTCTCGACCAGTACGCCGTCGCTGTCCACTACGAGTTCGAGGCGAAGATCCGGGCCGCGTACGAAGAGCATGACTATCACGCTCTTCACACCCTGCTCGTTCAGTACTGCACCGTCGATCTCTCGGCGTTCTACATGGACGTTCTGAAGGACCGCCTGTATTGCGATGCCGCGAACGGACCAAGACGGCGCTCCGCTCAGGCCGCGATGTTTCGCATCGCCGACGGGCTGGCGCGGTACATGGCTCCCCTGCTCGTCTTCACCGGCGACGAGATCTACGAATCGCTGCACAAAGCCGAGCCCGGGACGGTGCACGAGCGCGTGTTCCCGGACCAGGTCACTCCCGATGCCGCGGTGCTCGCGGCCTGGAAGCCGCTGCTCGAAGCCCGCGAGATCGCCCTGAAGACGCTCGAGACCGCCCGTGCTTCGAAGATCATCGCGTCCTCGCTGGAGGCGACCCTGGTTCTCAAGGGATCGGTCGCGGTCCTGGCGCCATTGCAGGCGCACGAAGCGCTGGAAGCTCCCTTCCCGGGCAATCTGGCGAATCTCTTCATCGTGAGTGAGGTTCGTCTCGAAGAGACGGAAAGCGCCACCCTGGTGGCGGAAGTCACGAGGGCGGAGGGCGTCAAGTGCTCGCGCTGCTGGACATACTCCCCCGCGAAGGAAGGCGCAGGCGCCGCAGATCCGCGGGGGGCGCTGTGTCCGCGGTGCTCCGCGGTGGTTGCGGCGGGGAGCGCCAGATGAGGCCTTTCGTGCTGCCCCTCTCGATCGTGGCCCTCGACCAGGCGACGAAGCTCCTCGTCATCCAGAGGCTCCCGCTCTACGAGGACGTGCCGCTCATCTCGGGACTTCTGAGCCTCCAGCACGTGCGCAACTCGGGTGCGGTCTTCGGATTCCTCTCCGGCACGAACATTCCCGGCAAGCCGTATCTCTTCGCCCTGATGAGCGCCATTGCCCTCGCCGCACTCACCTATTATGCCCGGACCATCCCTCGCGAGGAGCGCTTCCCCCGCTTCGCCCTCAGCCTGGTGATCGGGGGCGCCATCGGCAACCTGATCGACCGCGTGCGTTTCGGCTACGTCGTCGACTTCGTGAAGATGTACTGGGAAAACCACATCTGGCCCAACTACAACGTGGCCGATTCCGCGATCAGCATCGGCCTCGTTCTTCTGGTCATCGACTCGTTCCGGCCGCGCGACCGTGAAACCGTCGCGGCCGCGCCCTCCGTCCCCTCGTCTTGAGAAATCCAAAAACCTCCATGTTCCCGAAACTCTTCACCATCCCCTCGTTCGATCTCTTCGGACGGCACCTGGGCCCGTTCTCCCTCCACATGTACGGCGTTCTGCTGGTCGCGGCGCTCCTCGCGGCGCTGTGGCTCGCCGGACGCCTCGCCCGGCAGCAGGGGCTCGACCCGCAGAAGATCCAGGACCTCGGCATCGCCTCGATCATCGCCGGCCTGGTGGGAGCCAAGCTCCTCCTGGTTCTGGTGGACTTCGACCAGTACCGCGCCAGCCCTCGCGCCCTGCTCGATGTGCTCCAGAGCGGAGGCGTCTTTTACGGCGGTCTCCTTGGCGGCATTCCGGTGGCCTGGTGGTACATCCGGAAGCATGCTCTGCCCCTGTTCGCGACCCTCGATGTGCTGGCGCCTGCGGTGGCTCTCGGCCAGTGCGTGGGGCGGCTCGCCTGCTTCGCCGCGGGCTGCTGCTTCGGCGCTCCTTCAACCTTGCCCTGGTCGGTGATCTTCCACAGCGAAGACGCGCATGCGCTGGTGGGGGTGCCCCTCGGCGTGCCTCTGCACCCTTCGCAACTCTACGAATCGTTCGGGACGTTCGTCCTTCTCTTCCTTCTGCTCGCCGTGCTGAAGAACCGGAAGTTCCAGGGCCAGGTCTTCACCCTCTACCTCGTCCTGTATGCCATCCTCCGCTTCGTCCTCGAATTCTTCCGCGGTGACGTGGCCCGGGGCACGGTCTTCGGGGGTGCTCTGAGCACCTCTCAGTTCATCGCCATCATCGTCGTGTTCCTGACCCTCGCGGCTCTGCCCGTCATTGCCAAGCGCCCGCCCGAAGCCGTCTGATCTCCTCTCCGGCGATCGGCGCCTGCTCGAGGCGGGCGCGAGTCTCGCCGGGCTGCGCGTGGACAAGGCACTCGCGGAGGCGTTCCCGGACCTGTCACGCTCCCGGATCCATGGCCTGATGGACGCGGGCGCCATCCTCGTGAACGGGCTGCCTCCCAAGCCGTCCGCGAAACTGCGCCTCGGAGACCGCCTGTGCGTGGAGATTCCGGCGGCCGTCCCATCGACACTCGCGCCGGAGCGGGGCGAGTTGAACATTGTCCACGAGGACGCCTCCCTGCTCGTGGTCTGCAAACCCGCGGGCGTCGTGGTCCATCCCGGCGCCGGTGTCTCCCACGGAACCCTCGCTGCGGCTCTCCTGGACCACTGTGGGACTCTCTCGCAGATCGGCGGCGTGACTCGGCCCGGAATCGTCCATCGCCTCGACCGGGGCACGTCCGGCCTCCTGGTGGTGGCCAAGAACGACCAGGCTCACCGGTCGCTCTCCGCTCAGTTCAAGGGAAGAACGGTCACGAAGATCTACGCCGCGATCTGCCTCGGAACGCCCCGGCCCGCGCGCGGATCGGTGATCCTGCCCATCGGCCGCGATCCCCGACACCGTCAGCGGATGGCCGTGATACCCGAAGGACGCGCCGCCCACACCGACTACGAAGCCACGGAGATCCTCGGCCCCGCAACGGTCGTCCGGCTCACCCTTCACACCGGACGGACGCACCAGATTCGCGTCCACATGGCCGCGCTCAAGTGTCCACTGGTCGGCGACTCTACCTATGGCGCGACCGCGATCGCCGCCCGCGCCCCCGAGGCATTCCGAAGCCTCCTTGCTTCTTTCCCCCGGCCGGCTCTCCACGCCCAGGTGCTGGGCTTCGCCCATCCGGTGAGCGGCGAGGCGATGCGGTTCGAAGCGCCGTGGCCCGAAGACCTCGAGCAATTGAAAACCGGGTTGAAAGAAGCAGCCCTCATCCTGCGCGGAGGCGCTCGATCATGAAGACTGTCTATAAAGGGCCGGTGTTCTCCATAGAAAGCGGAACCCTGCGCGAACCGGGCGGGGTCCGGGCGAGGCGCGACATCATCAGGCACTCAGGGTCGGTGGCCGTGCTGCCCGTCCACGACGATGGGCGCGTCGTCCTCATCCGCCAGTATCGCTGCGCCTACGAAAAGCAGGTCATCGAGCTTCCCGCGGGACGCATCGACAAGGGCGAGACCGCCCTGCAGGCGGCGAAACGCGAACTGAGCGAGGAGGCGGGCGTGGGCGCCCGGAAGTGGGAACGGCTCCTGCGCATTCTGCCGAGCCCCGGCTTCTGCGATGAGACCGTAACCATCTACCGGGCCACCGGGCTCTTCGCGCGCGCGACCGAGCCCGACCCCGACGAGCGCATCGAGATCCGCGACCTGAGTCTGCCCGCGGCCCTCGCCCTGATAGCGAGCGGGAAGATCGAGGACGGAAAAACCGTGGTGGCGCTGCTCCTGGAGAAGCAGCGCCCGGCCTAGATCGTGTGCTCCATCACCAGGACGTGCTTGACGCTCGTCCAGGGCACGAAGAGCTGAGACACCGCGGTCTCGATGGTGCCGGTTTCCGCGATGGTCCGCTCGACCTCGAAGGCGATGCCGATCGAATCCGAATGAAGCACCCGGCAGTTGTTCCAGGTGACGGAGACCGCCACGATCTGCTTCAAAACGACCCCGACTCCCAGTGCTGCCATATTCGGTCTCCTAGTGTCCTGCCTCGTAAGTCCGCCATACATGCGACCGTCGAGGCGCCCCGATCGCAAGGCGCCGAGGAGGCCGCATATCCAGCATAGGCAACGAGCGCGAAGCCTCCCCTCTGGGGGACGAGCAACGCAGCGAG
>JANMVV010000339.1:0-3169 GCA_031392925.1 Vicinamibacteria bacterium | reverse complement strand
GAGATGGATGATCGAGTCGGGCCTGGCCTCTCTCACCGCCTCCTTGAGCCCCTCCTGATCGAGGAGGTCGGCCTCGACCCCGGCCACGAAGCCCTTGGGCAGGACCCGGGTGACGCTGGTCGGCCGCTGCAGGCCGATGAGCTCGAGGTCGTCCCGCTCGGCGCACATCTCGCCTAGATGAGAAGCTACGAAACCGGCCGCGCCGGTCACGAGAATCCTGGAACGTTTACTTGCGGCCGGCATTGTTCTGGTTCGCGGGATTGTCGCCCAGGAAGCTCCCGATCGAGCCGATGCCCGCCAACTCGAGCTGGAAGGTGATCTTGTTCTCCTTCCGGTACGTGGTGTTGTAGCTCACCCGCTCCACCGCGAAACCGCAGCACTGTATCCCGTAGCGCACCCGGGTGGTGAGCTGGAGCAGCCTCTTCTGCAGCGCGTCGTAGGTCAAGGACCCTTCGACGCTCAGTCGCTCCGGCCACAGGATCAGACGGCCGGTGCCGCGGATGGTATTGACGAACGGCTTGCGATCCGCCGAGACCTCGGTCGTGTTCACCACCCGCGACCAGTAGCCCTGAAGGGTGACGCGGGGCTCGGTGATGCGGCCGCTCAGGGACACGCTGGTGAACTGCTTATAGTTCGGGTTGTATTCCGTGCCGAAGGAGACCTGCGAAGAAAGGGTGGGCCGGATCAACAGGTTCGACTGGATCGGCGACTGGTGCGAAGGCAGGCCGCCGGGCCCGCGGGCGAACGTGGCGGAGTAGTAGTTCGGGTCGTACTGGTTCTGCTTCTGGCCGATGTCGACGTAATAGGTCTGGGAAAGACGCCAGTTCAGCAACTCGTGGGTGACCAGTTTGCCCCCGGGCCCCATCCGCTTGGCGTAGATGCGATTGGTCAGGCCGTAAAGGAGCTGATTCGTTCCCGGATACTGGTCGTTGTAGTCGAAGCTCGGTATGGCATTGAACGCCGGCACCTTCGATCGGTAGGTGTAGAGGAACTCTGGTTCGAAGGCGTGCTTGAATTTCTCGGAGTAGATGTCGCCGGGTAGCCGGAAGACCTTGAAGAGCTTGGGTCCCCGCCCTTCGATCGAAGCCTCGAAAAAGCGTCGTGAGATGGGCGGGCCCAGAAGCTCGCGGTGTTCGTCATAGGTAGCGCCGTAACGGGTGAAGCGCACGAGTGCCTTCGGCGATACCTGCAGGAAGGGAAGAGAGAAGGAACGCGTGATCTGAGGGGAGGCGTCGAAGCGCGAATACTGCTGCATCACCACGGTTCGACCGGGAGGGGCATCGCCCTGGGCCAGGCTCTCCGCGGTGGCCTGGTAGCTGTAGGCGAGTCCGGTCTTCTTGATCTTCTTCGGTGACTGGCTGACCGCCACCCGGGGCAGATGACGGCGCCTCTGAACCGAGTCGTCGTAGAAGAAGACATCGTTGGCGTCGGCATCGACCCTCAGGTAGGCCGGGCCGATCGCGCCCTGGATGCCGAAGGCGGCTCTCCTCGTTCTCGTCGAAGAGTAGTCCAGAGAGTCCTGAAGGGTCTGGCGGGAGACGAGGCTCGAATAGAGGTTGGTGGTAAGGGTAGCCTTGAAGCGATGGGGCAAACCCTGGGAGGCGGACCAGTTGAGGTCGTAGTTGAACTTGTTGACCCCGGTCTGGCGCGTGAAGTAGGAACGGAAGTTGCCGCGCGAACCCGAGTTCCGGATGTAGCGAAACTCATGCCCCAAACCGATGCCGTATTCGGTGAACCAGTCGTAGTAGAAGGTCTGGTCCGCGCTGCGCCCCATGGCCCAGAAGAACCCGAGGCCGATTTCCCGGCCCTTGGAGTTGACGCCGGAACTCGAGCCGTAGCGAGGCATGAGGATCCCCGTGGAGCGCTGGTCGCGATTGATGGGGAACTCGAGGTAGGGAATGATGAGGGGCGTGGGCACGCCCTTGATCCGCATTCCCACCAAGGTGGCCTTGATCCTTTTGTTCATCTTCACGGTGGCGCTCCTGGCTTTGAACATCCAGCGAGGGTTTGGCTGCGCGCAGGCGGTGAAGGACGCGCCCTTCAGCTTGTAGGTGTCTGAACTGATCCTTTCGACGCTCTCGGCTTCGAAGAGGATCTCCGGCTCGAGGTAGCCGCTTGCCTTCGTGAAGACACCCTTGCCGGTGTCGAGGTCGAGGCGCAGGGTCTCACCGGAGATTCGCTCCTGGCCGCTCATGAAGACGACATTGCCGCTGGCCTCGATCTTCTGTGCCGAGGTGCCGTCCGGCTTGGTCTCGTCGAACATGTCGAGCCGGTCGGCCTGAATTCGGAGCTGGCCGAACCTCAGATCGACGAAGCCCTCGTAGTGGAGCTTGCCCTGGCCCCCCTCCTGGCGGTTGGCGCGGATCCTCAGCTCGTCGGGACCGGGGGGCGGTTCGTCAACCGCGGGTGCCACGACGGGTGTGGGTGAAGGCGAAGGCGTGGGTGAAGACGAAGGCGACGGCGAGGGAGTTGGTGAAGCAGACGAAGACGCCTCCGAAGTCCCTTGAATGGAGAGCTTTGCCGATGGTTCAGGGGAGGGGGTTGGGGATGGGGAAGGGGAGGGCTCCTGGGCCAGCGCGGTGGTCGCCGCGGCCAGGCTCAGAACTCTCAGGGCGCGAGCGAGAACCATTCGCGGAAAGGGTAACACGGGGGTGGGTCCAGGCCCCTCCCCTCGATCAAACGCCCCGAGTCTTCGCTGCCCTGCCTGCGGTCTCCACGGCGGAGTTCCCCAGGGCTCTTCTGCGGGTCGAGGCCGAGCACGTTCACCGAGCGAAGTCGCCTTCCCGCACCGTTGGGTCCGAGGAGTCCCACGAGGCCTCCTCCGGCGATGTCGATCGAGAGGCCTCGCAGGGCGCGAACATCTTCGTAGCTCTTCACGAGTGAACGGACTTCAATCACCATGAAGCAAGGATCGCTTCTCCGCCCGGCCCGCTGAAGTGCCTTCCGTGGAGACATTGGCGTGACGTTTGTAATGCGGCGGTAAAGCCTTTCGGTTCATGTTCCTGAACGGGCCTATTTCAATTCTTTCGGGAACCAATGAACCGCTCGTTGCGTCTTATCTGGCACAGGCGTTTTCCATTTGTTCCAATAGAGGACAGTCCCATGCTTGAGACGAATCCAGGTTTTCTCTTCCCCGATCGCCGTCCTCTCAAGGAGATGGTCGAAGACT
>JANMVV010000299.1:0-20865 GCA_031392925.1 Vicinamibacteria bacterium | reverse complement strand
GGCCCTCCGATATCGCCTATGGACCGACGCCAAGTACTGCCGTCTCTGCTCTTTTCCCACGCTCGCAACCCTCCACGAGGGTTACCGAGTCAAATGTCTCGACGATACCCCTCAGGGTTACATTATTGATGGCGCGATACGGCCACTTGCCGTGAATGTCCGAACGCTGTAAGAATGAATGGAACTTCCGTTTCTTCATCAGCCGTTTCATTCATTCAGGAGACATTCATGCATCCACGCCGAATTTTCGGAAACGCCTTTCTTATCGGTCTCGCCTCCTTGAGCGTCACCGCCTGCAGTAGCGATCCTCAGGAAAAATACGTCGCTGAACTCCGCTCGTCCAACGAGGTCCCGACGAACAGCTCCTCCGCGTCCGGCCGGGTGGTCCTTCTGGTCAGCCGCGACGCGTCCTACGCCGAATACTCGGTGGAACAAGGAGGTCTCACCGGAGGCATCCGAGGCGGACACTTCCATCGCGCCGCCGCGGGCGTGAACGGCGCGGTCGTCCTGAGCTTCTTCTTCAACGCCGACGGCACCGGCAACAACGCGCCCGTCCCCGGCACCACCGACCTCGAGCTCCAGGGCTCGATCGGGCGGACCATCACCAGGGCTCAGCTCGACCCGATCCTCGCCGACCTTCGCGCGGGTAACCTCTACGCCAATATCCACACCCCGAACTTCCTCGGCGGCGAGATCCGCGGCCAGCTCGTCAAGCAGTAGCAGTAGCAGCCGGCCGTCGTTCCCATGAGGCCCGCGCTTCGGCGCGGGTCTTCGTGTTTTCAAAGGGGGCGGGCTATCCGGACTTCGGCTGGGCCAGCATGAGGATGTGGCCCGCGACCATGGCGGCGAGAATGATTCCGGCCTGCGCGAAGCTGCGCGTCGAGAGCATGTAGAAACAGAAGATGAGGGCCAGGACCGAAACCGGCAACGCGAAGGGCACACGGAACTGCGCCGGACCCTTCGTCCGGCGGAAGACCCACAGCGAGATGCAGACGAGCGCGTAGATGATCAGCCGGACAATCGCGGAGAGCACCGCATTGCCCTCGAAGGTGCCGCCGATCGCGAGAGCGCCCGCCACGATCGAGAAACCCACGATCGACACCCAGGGAGTGAGGAAGCGCGGGTGAACCTTCGCCAAAACGCCCGGCAGTTCGCCGCGCTCGGCCATCGAAAAGAGCAGCCGGGGCGATTGGAGCCCGTTCCCGGTGGCCCAGCCCCAGACCGAGATCATGGCCGCGAAGGACGCGAAGGTGACGCCCGCGGGGCCCCAGAGCACGGAGAAGGCCGCGGCGATCGGAGCCTTTTCCTGCTGGAGGTTCGGGACGATGCCGATGGTGACGTACTGGACCGAGATGTAAACGGTCGCGATGATTCCGAGGGCCACCAGGAGGGCGAAGGCACTGTCCTTCCGCGCGTCCTTGGCCTCACCCGCGGACATGAGGGGCGCTTCGAAACCGCCGAAGGCGAAGATGAGGAGCAGGACCGCCTGCGTCCACTGCGGCTCGGCCACGGTCTGGGTCCTCAGGACCTCTGCCGACACCCGGGGCAGACCGAGAAGAACGAGAAGGGCCAGGGGCAGGAGCTTCGCGATGGTGAAGATGTCCACGGTCCAAGACGCCTGTTTCACCCCGACGAGGTTGATGACGGTGATGACGAACAGCACCGAGATGATGACCGCGGAACGCCCGGCGCCGTTCGCCGCCACGGGCAGGATCTGCGACAGGTAGCTCGCGAAAACATTGAGGTTCGCCGCCGCGGAGAGCAGGCGGGTCCAAAGGGTCAGCCAACCCGCCTGAAAGCCGACATGGCGGCCGAAGGCTTCGCGCGCGTAGAGGTAGGCCCCTCCGCTGTCCTCGAAGCGGCTCGCCACCTCGGCGAAACACAAAACGATGGTCAGGACGCCCAGGGCCGCGATCAGGTGGGCGAGGGGGCTTCGCGCCCCGGTGAGAGCCGCGATCTGCGCGGGCATGCCGAAAATGGCGCTGCCGATCACCCCGTTCACGATGGCCAGGGTCAGATCCGCGCGGGAAATGGCGCGGATGGGGCGAGGTGCTACCACCGAGGCATGATAGCCAATGTGTCTTCGGGTGCGACCGAATCGCCTTTCCCGCGTCTAAACTCGTCAGGGGCGAGTTCAACGGAGAATCCATCATGCGGTCACTTACGATTCTGGGTCTCGCGAGCGCTCTCCTGCTCTCGTCCCGTCCCGGGGCGGCGCAGGACGAGCTCACCTCGGTCGCGACCCTTCAACTCGCCGACGGCGCGTCGGTCGCCCTGGTTCAGTGGAAGCTCACCTACGAATTCGTGAGCTGGAAGGCGAAGGAGAACATCAGCACCGCCAAGCCGCAGGTGCGCGAGAACCCCCGGCTGATCCTCGGGAAGAAGACGTATGTGGTGAAAGGCGACACCCTCACCCTCAAGCACGTGGAAGGTGAAGACACCGTTCGTGTCGTCTCGATGAACCTGAAGAAGGCGGGCGAGCTGAGGGTTGAGAACCCCGCCCGCGACATCCTCGCTCCGGATCTCGACAAGGACCGCATCTACCAGCCGCGGAGCCTGGATATCTCGGGGAAGACGCTCTCGGGCATCGAGAGGAGCTTCTGTGTCGTCTCCTTCTCGGCCCTCGTGGAGTGCGGGGGCACCAAGACCACCCGCGTCGTGAAGATCGACTTCAACTAGCCGATGTCCCTTCCCGAGGCCGAAGATCCCGCGCGAAGCGCAGCCTGCCCCCTGTGCCTTCACTCGATCACCATCGCCGACTTCGACATCGACCGCGGCGAGATCTTCGCCTGCTCGGCCTGTGGCGGGGAGCTTCAGCTGCTTGGCTTCGATCCGCTCCGCCTGGCCCGCGCGGAGCCCGGGGAAGAAGAAGATACCTAGCCCGGTTCTCCAAGGAGCGAGGTTATGATCGCGATTGATTTTTAGAAATCGTTTTCCGGAGGATATGCGGTCTGATCCGGCGGGCGATCTCTCAAGGAGGCGTGATGTTTGGTCTCGGTGTTCAGGAACTCCTTCTCATTCTCGTGATACTCGTCTTCATTTTTGGCACGAGTCGGATCGCCGACTTGGGCAAAGGCATGGGCGAAGGCATCCGCAACTTCAAGAAGGCCATGAAGGACGATTCGCCCCCTTCAAGCCCCGGCTCGAACGAGGAGAAGAAGTGATGAGAATGAATCGGAAGCTGGCGGTTTTTGCTCTCGTTCTGGCCGGCGTGGCCTGCCACAAGGACAAGAAGGTCGTGCCTCCCTTCGTGCCGAAGGCGACGCCCACGCCCGCCGTGGTTCCTGCTAACCCCAACCCGGCGCCCACCCCGCGCGATGCGAATCAGATTCAGGAGCGGAGCCGGTATCAGGTGATCCGCGACACCCCCATCGACGAAATCGACAAGATGGGGCTGCTGGGAGACGTCTATTTCGACTACGACAAGGCGGACCTGCGCGAAAACGACAGGGCGACGCTGACCCGCAACGGAGAGACCCTCAAGGAGCTCGACTACCTGATCCTGACCATCGAAGGCCACGCGGACGAGCGGGGCACCATCGAGTACAACCTGGCCCTCTCCGATCGTCGCGCGCGGCTCGCTTACGACTACCTGATCTCGATCGGGGTCGCCCCCAATCGGATCAAGGCGGTCGCCTACGGCAAGGAGATCCCGGTCTGCAGCGAATCCAACGAAGACTGCTGGCAGCGCAATCGCCGCGCCCACTTTGCCGTCACCGGCAAAGCCGCCAGATAGCCAGGGCCCTCTTGAGAGCCGCGACCGGACCGACAAGGAACCAGACGCAGTGAGTGGAGAACCGGCTCTCAAGGAAATAACCGGGCGTATCGGCAAGTACGACATCGTCAAGCCCCTCGGCAAGGGCGCCATGGGCATCGTCTACCTCGCCAAGGACTCGATGCTCGACCGCGAAGTGGCCCTCAAGGTCATGGTGTCGAACATCGCCGACGACCCCGAGCTGAAGATGCGCTTCGAGCGCGAGGCCAAGGCGGTGGCCAAGCTCTCGCATCCGAACGTGGTCAACGTCTTCGACCTTGGATATCACACCGACAACTCCCCATACATGGCCATGGAGTTGCTGCGCGGCGACGATCTCCAGAAGGTCATGCGCCAGGGGCCGATGCCTCTCGACCGCAAGGTTTCGATCATCGTCCAGGTCCTGGTCGGTCTCGCCCACGCCCACCAGGCGGGCGTCGTCCATCGCGACATCAAACCCGCCAACATCTTCATCGGCAACGACGGCTCCGTGAAGATCATGGATTTCGGGGTGGCCCGCCTGACCACCGCGTCGGTGACCGGCACCGGGGCCATCGTGGGCACCGCGGACTACATGTCGCCCGAACAGGTCAAGGGTGCTCGGGTGGACGGCCGCTCCGACCTCTTCAGCGTCGGCTGCATGTTCTACGAGATGCTCACGGGCAAGCGGCCGTTCCACGCCGAGAACCTCATGGCGATCTTCTTCAAGATCACTCATGACGATCCGAACTGGAACACCCTTCCCACCGGCCCCGAGTACGACGCCCTCACTCCGATCCTGGCCAAGGCGCTGTCGAAGGATCTCGCTCTGCGTTACGAGAACGCCACCCAGTTCGCGCTCGCCCTGCGGGACTATCTCGCCACTTACGGCACGTCGGCCTCCGCGGCGAACCGGGCGCTCGACGAGCTCGTCGACCTGAACGCCCCCACCGGCACGCCCGCCCCTCTCGAAGACCTCCTCGAAGACGTCTCCGGCACGGACGGCACAGTCGATCTCTCGAAGGGTGCGGGGGCCACGCGCGTAGGGGCCGCCGCTACCCTCACGGGCCGGCCGGGGACGAACCCAACGCTCTCGGGCACGAAGCTCGGCGCCACCCGGGCCGGAGCCACGAGGGTCCAGGCCCCGGTGAAAATCGCGCCGCCCGTGCGAGTCGAGCCGAAGATCGCGGTCGAGCCGCCGAAGTCCAACACCGGCGTCATCGCCGCAGGATTCGTGGGTCTCATAGTCACCCTGGGCGGCGGCGTGTATTTCATCGCCACCAAGCTCGAAGCCAACAAGACTCCGATCACCACGACGAGCCCAACTCCCGAGGCGGTCCAGGCTCCCTCGATACCCGTGCCCACGCCGATCGTGGTCGCGACCGCCGCCCCGCCCCCGACCTTCACCGAGCCCGCAGGTGGAAAAGCCTCGAGCATTGTCAAGGCCGCGAGCGATGCGTTCAGCCGCGGCGACTATGACAAGGCCATCGGGAAGGCGCAGGAAGCGCTCCGCGAAGACCCGAAAAGCACGGCCGGCCAGAAGATCCTCGATCAAGCCCGAAACGGGAAGGATGCCCGGGGCCGGCTGGCCGCGGCGCGTTCGGCTCTCGCCGCGAAGGACTTCGCCCGCGCCCGGTCGATCGCCCAGGAAGCGAGCGCCAAGGCATCGTGGGACTCGGAGGTCACGGAGGTCTTGAACGAAATCTCCAAGGCGGAGGCGGCGGAGCAGGCCCTCGCCATGAACGCGGCCCAGGCCAGGGTCCTTCAGGAAAAGCAGGCGAAGGACGGCGAGATCAACACGCTTCTCTCGAAAGCCACCGCCGCGTTCGGCTCCGACAAGTTCGACGAAGCGATCAATCTTTACGACGAAGTCCTGAAGCTCGACCCCGGAAACGGTCCCGCCCAGAGCGGAAAGATCGGCGCCACCACGGGCAAGAAGGCGGCGGCGGCCGCCGCCTCGGCCGCGGCCGCGCCTGTGGCACCCTCGGCGCCTTCCGGCAAAGCGTTCGCCGTGGGCCGCACCGACAAGAAAATTGGTGGCCCCACGGGGCTCGGCGCGGCCGGGTTCGGAGAAGCCGCGGGCGTCAAGTCCGCCACCCAGGCCGCGGACATGCCCGGCAGCATCAGCTTCGAGCTTCAGCCGAAGAGCCCACGGCCGGGCGACGCCTATAAAGTGGTCGTGAAGTTCACGAACGAGGGCAGCGCGCCCATAGCGCTCAATGGACTCACCGTGCGCATGAGCATCAACGGTCGCGGCGTGGGGGCGGCCCAGCCGCTCGCCGTCTCGAGCGTCGCTCCCGGCGACACCGCGATCATCTATTCGGCGGGCGAGGTGTGGAGCGACTCCATCACGGAGTGGGCGTACACCGCCACCGTGAGCGGGCCCAAGGGCGAGACCTACAAGAACACCGTCACCTGGAAGTAGGATCTCCGGATGAAACGGTCCTCTCTCCTTCCTGCGTCCGCCATGGCGGTCCTCGCCGGGGCGCCGGCCCTCGCCAATGACCCACCCCTGGTTGAACACCAGCCCGCCCAGTGCTCCATCGTGTCGAAGCCGATCGAGCTTTGCGCTTCCGTCCTCGACGACGGCGACATCGCCAAGGTGAGGACCTACTTCAGAAGGCCCGGCGAGAAGGAATACCTCGTGTCCGAAATGGTCTTCGAAGGCGCGCGCTTCTGCACCACTCTTCCGGGAGTGAAGCCCGGCAAGCTCAAGTCCCTCGAGTACTACATTCAGGCCACGGACACGGAATACGAGAGCAAGCGCACGAGCACCTATCAGTTGCAGATCCAGGCTGAAGAAGAGTGTGCGTTCCCTGCGATCCAGAAAGACCTCAAGAAGGCCGCGGCCATCACCGTCCTCGCCACGTCACCGAAGCAGGGCAACAAAGTGCCCGACTACCTCGAGCCCGCGGGCGTCACCTTCGTGCCGATGGGCGTGAAGAAGTAGCCGACCCGCGCCCCGCACCGATCAACAGACCCACACCAACTTCGTCAGCAAGAGCCGCGCCCCGGCAAACGACCAAGCCTGTTGGCCACTCACGTCATTGCGAGGGCCAGTCCGTTTTGCAACGGCCCGAAGCAACCCCCTTCGGAGTCCCTATCTTCCGAACGCGGCAGCCTACAGGCCGGTCCCCTTCTTCGGAGCCAGCAGGAGCATCCCGTGGATCGCGCCCAGGCCGAGCAGGATGAACACCCCATGGTATGCGCGCGGCATGGCCGTCCACATGTCGGAATGCGAGGCCGCGATCATGCCCACGAACATGGGCGCGGAGAGCCACAGGTTGATGCGGGAGAAGAGAAGCGCCTTCTTCGGCACGTCGGCCGGGGCCGGAGGATTGGCGCCGAGCAAGCCGCCAAGGATCTGCTTCTGCGCGGGCCAGATCACGAACCACACATTGAACCACATGATCGAGCCAAGCCCTCCGCCGAGCAGCATCCACATGCCGCGGCTCGAGAAGCCCCCATCGGCGTCGTACATGTTGCCGCCCATCAGGTAGGTGATCGAAAAGAGGAACCACCCGATGAGGAAAGTCCACATGGCGCTCCAGCGGAACCACCACAGAGCGCGGAGGAGGAGCGCGGGATTGACCTTGGGCTTGAGCTCCTTGTCGAGGACGCCCTGAAACGGCACGTTCACGAAGTTGAAGAAGTACAGATGCCCGACCCAGATCACGCCGGCGAAGATGTGGAACCAGCGCAGGATGAGCTGGATGAAGGCGGACATTTCAGGGCTGTGCATCGGGAAGTTCTCCAGAAAAGGGTTCTTGATGGGATCATAGAAGGGAAAGAGCCCGGCCGAATAGGTATCGTTCTCGGCCCGGCCAAGAATTTCATGCCCGAAGCAAAGAACTCCGACCGCAAGGCTCAATTCACCTCGCCCTCCGGACTCCCAAGGCCCGCATTCGCCTCGGCCCTCGCGCACGACCTGACGCCGCCCGGCACGTTCCCTTTCACCCGCGGCCTGCATCCCGGTGGGTACCGGTCGCGCTTCTGGACCATGCGCCAGTACGCTGGGTTCGGCACCGCGCGCGAGTCGAACGAGCGGTATCGCTACCTGCTCGCCCAGGGAACCATGGGTCTGTCGGTCGCATTCGACCTGCCCACTCAGATCGGCTACGACTCCGACGATCCGCACGCCATGGGCGAGGTGGGCCGGGTGGGGGTCGCCATCGACTCGCTCGAAGACATGGAGACGCTCTTTGACTCCGTGCCTCTCGACAAGGTCTCGACGTCGATGACCATCAACTCGACCGCCTCGATCCTGCTCGCGCTATACATCGCGGTGGCGCGCCGGCGGGGCATCGCCGAAGACGCTCTGTCCGGCACCGTCCAGAACGACATCCTGAAGGAATACGTGGCCCGGGGCACCTACATCTACCCGCCCAAGGCCTCACTGCGCCTGGTGACGGACCTCTTCGCCTATTGCCACGAGCGTGTTCCGAAGTGGAACACCATCTCGATCTCGGGTTACCACATCCGCGAAGCCGGCTCGACCGCGCCACAGGAGCTAGCGTTCACCTTCGCCCATGCCCTCGAGTACGTGCGCGCGGCCCGGGACAAGGGGCTCGACCCCAACGTCTTCGGCGAGCGCCTCTCGTTCTTCTTCGCCTGCCACTCGGATTTCATCGAGGAAGTCGCGAAGTTCCGGGCGGCGCGAAGGCTGTGGGCGACCCTCATGAAGGAACGCTTCGGGGTCACCAATCCCAAGGCGCAGCAACTGCGATTCCACGTCCAGACCGGCGGGGTCACCCTCACCGCGCAGCAGCCCGAAAACAACGTGGTGCGCGTCACCGTTCAGGCTCTGGCCGCGGTGCTCGGCGGCTGTCAGAGCCTGCACACGAACTCGATGGATGAGGCCTTGGCCCTGCCCACCCAGGCGGCTGCGACTCTCGCCCTTCGCACCCAGCAGGTCATCGCCCACGAGACCGGTGTCGCGGACATGGCCGATCCGCTCGGCGGGTCGTTTGCGGTGGAGGCCGCGACCGATGAGATCGAGGCGGAAGCCCTCCGACTGCTGGACGGCATCGAGGCCAAGGGCGGCGCGCTCAAGGCGATCGAGCGCGGAGAGATTCAGCGAGAGATCGAGGAGTCGGCGTATCGCTTCCAGAGAAATCTGGAGGTGAAGGACACGATCATCGTGGGAGTCAATCAATTCGTGGAGGAAAACGAAGCGCCTCGGACCGACCTCCTGCGAGTCGACCCGGACCTCGAACGCGATCAGGTGGAAAGGTTGAAGGCGCTGCGGGGGCGGCGCGACGCCCCGGCCTGGGCCGAGGCCATGCGTGTCCTGGAGGGGGCCGCGCGAAGCGAGACGAACATCATGCCGGCCATGATCAACGCCGTTCTGGCCTGGGCCACGGTGGGCGAGATCGCGACCTGCCTGCGGGGCGTCTTCGGCGAGCACCGCGATACCTAGCGTGACCTCTCCGCGCGCTTTGCAGCCGGGGCCGGCGCTCGGGCGAGTCTTCTTCGGGATGCGACCGGAGGAGGCGATCGCCGTCCTCTTCCTGCTGCCCACCACCTGGCTCACCGGAGTGGCCCACTACTTCGCGCCCGATTCGGGGGTGATCGGGCCGAAATTCCTGGGTGGCGTTCTGCGTATCGGCGTGGCCATCCTGTGCACGGTGATTCTCTATCTAGCCGTGCGACGACGGCCCCAACCCGGATCGGCCTTGTTCATGCTTCGGGAGATGCTCCCCTTTCTCCTTTGCATCCTGATCTATACGAACCTTCACGACACCATTGGCTTCGTGAATCCGAACAACATCCACGAGTCGCTCCTGGCCATGGACGTGTGGCTCTTCGGGGTGGAGCCTTGCCTGTGGGCCGAGCAGTTCTACTCGCGCGAGCGCACGGAAATTTTTCAGGCTTTCTACATGAGCTTCGCTCTCCTCGCCCCCGCGGTGCCGCTCGTCCTCCTGTTTCAGAAGCGCTTGGAGGAGTTCAGACGCGCAGCCCTGTCGATCATCGTCTGCTTCTATTTGGGGTACGCGCTGTATCTCGTCTTTCCCGCCGCCCCGCCCCGCGTGGCTCTCGCTAGCGAGTTCAAGAAGAATCTCGGTGGGGACCCCCTTCGTGACCTGTACCGCGGGCCGACCTGGCCCTGGGAGGCCGAGGCCGCGGGCCCCTCGGTCCAGGACTCCGGCGATCTCGCGTCCGTGGCCGCGGAGAGCACGCTGGCGCTTCTGCCCACGGACTCGCGCGCGGCGTTCCCTTCGCTGCACGCGGCCGTCTCCCTCCTCGCCCTGGGGCTCGCCTGGCGGTTCACGCGCCGCCTGTTCTTCGTTCTTCTGCCCATGACCCTGGGACTGTGGGTCTCGACCGTCTACCTGAGGCATCACTTCGTGGTGGACCTCTTCGCGGGATTCGCCCTCGCCCCCGCGGCCTATGTCCTCGCCCCTAAACTCGAGACCTGGTGGACAGCCAGGCGGCAGCGCGCCTTTTCCTGAAATCGGCATAGGGGCTCCGGGTAGTCCCCGGAGACCCCTGCCACACCACCTGGCATGCGGGTCCGCACCAGGCGGTTCATGGAGTTGAGGTAGCGGCGTGGAGGCGTGGGACTCCAATCTGGTCGAAATAGCGAACAGGAAGCACGACGTGAAGGGACATCGCCGAGTTTCTCCACCAGCGCCTGGTGTTTGCGGCCACGGTGGCCGCCAACTGGATCGATGCGCCGCGTTGGCGCATCTCCCGAAACACGGTCTTGCCGCGTTTCCAGTGCTTCAGATGGAGCGCTCGGAGACGGTGGCGTATCCATTTGTCCAGTTCGTAGAGGGTTCCTTGGGCTTCCGAGAGGGAAAAATACGCTTTCCATCCCGGGAGGTAGTCCCGCAGATCCTTCACAACCTGTTCCACGCTACGCCCGCAGGTACGCCGAGTGATTCGGCGAACTCGCTCCTTCATCGTCTCAAGGGCTTTACCCGCCACTTTCAGCCTTGCCATCCCACCCTTCGAGTACCAGAACGAGTACCCGAGGATCTTCCGGTTACGCACCAAGTCGACCGCACTCTTGGTTTCGTTGACACGGAGCCGGAGGCGAGTGACGAGCCGTCGCAGCAGCTCCATCACACGTTCTCCCGCGTGGCGACTGCGTACGTACACGTTGCAGTCATCCGCATATCGGACGAAGGCGTGACCACGCCTCTCCAGTTCCTTGTCCACTTCATCCAACAGTACGTTGGCGAGCAAAGGCGATAGTGGGCCACCTTGCGGTGTGCCTTCGTATCGGTCCATCAGCACTCCTTGAACCATCACTCCGGTTCCGAGGTACCGACGAATCAGCCCCAACACACGACGGTCCCCAATCCGACGCGCGAGTCTGCTCATCAGCACATCGTGATTGACACGGTCAAAGAACTTTTCCAAGTCCATGTCCACCACGTAGCGACGGCCTGATTGGACGTAGGCCCGCGCCGCTTTGACCGCGGCATGGGCGCTACGTCCAGGACGAAAACCGTAGCTGTGCGTCGAGAAGCTCGGGTCGAATTCGGGTTGCAAGACCTGTAAGAGCGCTTGCTGGATGAATCGGTCAAGCACCGTTGGAATGCCAAGCTCGCGCATCCCTCCGCCGCTCTTCGGAATCTCCACTCGCTTGATCGCTGCCGGCTGGTACGTCCCCGCGAGGAGCTCCTCGCGAAGTCGCGCCCAGTGGGCAGTCAAAAAGGCGGGCAAGACCCCGACCGTCATGCCGTCGATGCCGGGACTCCCTTTGTTCTTTCTCACTCGCTTCAGCGCCGACAAAAGGTTCGGGCGGGAAACCACCTTCTCCATCGTGTCGGCACTTCCTAAATGTCCGCTCCCCTTCGTCGCCATCGTGGCTTCCACACTCCTTACTCGAAGCGGGGCTTCACCCCACTCCTCGAAAGGTAGCTCCAGTTGCCTGGACTTCTGTGGCGTGGCCACTTCCGAGACTAAAGCGCGCTTCACTTTCCTCCATGTTCGGCCCTTCGCCTCGGTTTCCTCCGCGGCTACTACGGCCTCTGCTGACTCCTCGCTCCACCTCACTCGGGGTGTCGCCCTTTCGGGCATGAGGCGAGGTCTCCCCAGGTAGGGGTATCAACCTTCCCTGCACTGCTGCCGGATTTACGCCACAGGGCTTTGGCCATTCAGGCTTCGCGAATCTTTGCTCGCTCGCCTCGCCCTTTGTCGCCTCAAATCCGATTTCTGTACGTCAGCACGCAGCTTCGATCCACGCTTCCTCCCCACGGTCGGTCGCCCTCCCGCAGTTGCGCTTCTCTTCGTTCACAATGGCCTGCTTACGAGAGGACTTGCACCTCCTGGTTGATGCCCATGCTGGGCGCACAAAGAAAATGGGCGGGCTCAGGGAGCCCGCCCCCACATCACCCCGATGCAGTCTTCTACTTGCCGGCCGCGATCTCGGTGCTGAAGCTCTTGTCACCCCAGGCGAGGGTGAGGGTGGCGCCCGCGCCCTTGGGAGTCAGCGTGATCGAGAACGGATCCACCGGAGCAGCGTTCTTGCCCGAGGTGAGGGCCACCCGGAAGACTTCATCCTTGCCAATGTTCTTGTCGTAGTCCTGCAGGATGGGCCAGGGCTCGTTCGCCATCGCCGCCGAGGCGCCGGGGAAGATCGACTTCAAAGGCACGCCCAGGTGCTTATTGACGGCGAGGGAGTACACGCCATCCTTCCCCACCGGAACGTAGAGCGAATACTTACCGGCCGCAAGGGCCTTGCCGCCAATGGTGACGGGCCCTTCGGTGGTGATGGTCGTGACCTGATCGCGACCCGCCCTCCACACGCCATCCGGGGGCAGGGTCTTCATCAGCTCGTCGAGGGTGCGGGTTCCGAGCCTGGCCTGGCCATAGTCGATGCTCACGGCCTTGCCTCCCACGGCGGCCGAGGCCTTGCCGCGCGCGGGCGGCTGGGCGATGGCCGCGGTCGCCACCATGAGGGTCAACCCCAGAACAGTCAGTTTCTTCATGCTTTTCCAATTCTCCATTCGGTGTGACCGGGTAAGAGCACAGGGGCGCACACCGTTTACGCCCAAGCTCCCTCCATCTTCTCCGAAGCCCGCGGTCCGGGTCGAATATCCCCGGTTCAACCGCTTAAACCGGAGCGTCAGGCCGCGTCGAGAGCGGCTTTCACGAGGTCGTTGACGATCTTCGGATTGGCGCGGCCGCCGGTCTTCTTCATCACCTGGCCCACGAACCACCCGATGGTGTTGGCGCGACCCTTCTTGTAGGTCGCGACCTGCTCGGCGGAACCCGCGATGACCTCGCGGATCGCCGCTTCGATGGCGCCGGTGTCTTTGACCTGCGACAGTCCTTCGCGCTCCACCATGGCCTTCGGCGACTCGCCCGAAGTCCACATGCGCGCGAAGACGTCTTTCGCGGTCTTGCCGTTGATCGTGCCCGAATCGATGAGACGGATGAGCTCGGCCAGGGAAGCGGGCTTGATGGGCCAGCTGGAGTAGGACACTTCTCCATCGAGAGACTCCCGTCCCTTCATCTCGCGCATGACTTCGGTCATCACCCAGTTTGAAGCGGCTTTCCCGTTGCCGCAGCCTCTCGCGACTTCCTCGAAGAAGTCGGCGACTTCGCGGGTCAGAGTCAGGACCTCGGCGTCGTAGGGCGGGATTCCGTACTCGCTCACGAAGCGCGCGCGCTTGGCCGGAGGCAGCTCCGGGAGCGCGCTCAGGGCTTCCGCGCGCCAGGAGGCGTCGATCACCAGGGGTGGAAGGTCGGGCTCCGGGAAATAGCGATAATCATGCGCGTCCTCCTTGGAGCGCATCGACGCGGTCTCATCCTTGTCGGCCCTATAGAGGCGCGTTTCCTGAACCACTTTGTGCCCGCCCTCGACGAGGGCGACCTGCCGCTCGTACTCGTACTCGATGGCACGCGACACGTTCCGGAAGGAATTGAGGTTCTTGATCTCGGCGCGGGTGCCGAGGGGTTCCGTACCCCGCACGCGAACAGACACGTTCGCGTCGCAGCGCAAGGAGCCTTCTTCCATGTTGCAGTCGGAGACGTCGGCGTAGACGAGGATGGCCTTGAGTGCTACCAGGTAAGCGTGCGCTTCCCGGGCGGACCGGATGTCCGGCTTGCTCACGATCTCGATCAGGGGCGAGCCGCTGCGATTGAGGTCCACGCCGCTCATGTCCTTCGACCAGGGGTACCCCTCGTGAAGGAGCTTGCCTGCGTCCTCCTCCATGTGAATGCGCTCGAGCCGCACGGTCTTCGCGGTCCCGTCCGCCTCCAGGGCCTCCACCTTCCCGTCGGTCGCATAGGGCCGGTCGTACTGGGAAATCTGGTAACCCTTGGGGAGGTCCGGGTAGAAGTAGTTCTTGCGCGAGAAGATCGACGTCTCGTGAACCGTGCAGCCGGTGGCGAAAGCCGCGCGCAGGGCCAGGGTCACGGCCTCGCGGCTGATCACGGGAAGCGCCCCGGGCAGGCCCAGACACACCGGGCAGACGTTCGTGTTCGCGGCGTCGCCGAAGTTGTTGGGACAGGAGCAGAAAAGCTTCGTGCGGGTCTTCATCTGGCAGTGAACTTCGAGCCCGATGACCATTTCGTATTTGTTTCGGAGGGTTTCGTGCAGCATCGATGGACTTTTAGTGTATCAACGGGGATGGCCCGATCCGGTTTTCCAAGGGGCCCCAGATTGAGGTTCCTCTGAGACGGTTCTTTCGCATGATCAGGAAGGGCGCCATGGCACTTCTAGCCGCCCTGCTCCTCCTCGGGGGCTGGCTCCTCCTGGGCCTTCCCGCGCGGTCGGAGGTGAGAGACCTCGCCCGCAACCTCCCCGACGAAACGAGCGTCATGCGGCAGCGCGACGCCGAGGCCCGCGAGGCCGGCCGCAAACCGCGCCGTCTTCAGAAGACCGTGGCGATTCGAAGCATCTCCAAGAATCTCATCCATGCCGTTCTCTCCGCCGAGGACCCGAACTTCTTCGGCCATGAGGGCATCGACTGGGACGCCATCAAGGAGTCGATCGAGACCAACATCGAGAAGGGTCGCTACGCCCGAGGCGGCAGCACGATCACCCAGCAGCTCGCGAAGAACGTCTACTTCACCACTTACAAGAGCCTGATCCGCAAGGCCCGCGAAGCCGTGGTGGCGACCTGGATGGAGAGGGACCTCTCGAAGAAGCGGATCATCGAGATCTACCTGAACGTCATCGAATGGGGCGACGGCGTCTACGGCTGCGAAGCCGCGGCCAGGCGCTACTACGGGGTCAGTTGCGCATCCCTCGATGTCGACCAGGCGGCGGGCCTCGCCGCCATGATTCCGTCGCCCCGACGCATAAATCCACGGATCAACCCAGGCCTGCATGCCCGGGCCACCGGAAAAGTCCTGCGGCAGATGCGCTGGGCGGGCTACTTGAGGCGCGACATCCGCGACATGGGCAACGAGCCCGAAAGGGTGGTGGCGGACGAGAGCGAGCCCGAGCCGCACGAGCAGGATGATCCTCCGGTTCCATCGCCCTCACCCACGCCCACGCCGACCCCGGACGGGAATCGCCCCTCGTCCGAACGGTGACTGAAACCGTATTTCCACGTTTCCACGGCAAACATGATCGAATTTCGACTGTGATCGCACCGCTGGAAGATGCCGACGTCGAAACCGCGTCCGCGGAATACGCGAAGCGATTCGCCTCGCCGGTGGGCGAATGGATGCTCGCGACCCAGGCCGACATCACGATCGAACTCCTGCGCGATCTCCTCTCCGCCAGTGTGCTCGATATAGGCGGTGGCCACGGTCAGATGGCGCCCGCCCTGGCCGATCGAGGTCACCGGGTGAGCGTCCTCGCGAGCTCCCCCGCCGCGGTCGCGACCACGCTGCGGCCCGCGTTGGAATCGGGGCGGGTCCAACTCCTGACTGGCGACCTCAGAAATCCACCGATGGAAGCGAAGTCCACGGACGTGGTCGTGAGCTACCGTCTGCTCGCCCACGCCCGCGATCTGCCCGGCCTCGTCGCAGGGCTGTGCCGGCCCGCGCGGGTGGCCGTGATCGTCGACTACGCGACCACGCGAAGCTTCAATGCCGCCGCGGACTTCTTCTTCGCGGCCAAGAAGAAGGTGGAGCAGAACACGCGTCCGTTTCTCGTAATGCGCGACGCCGAGATCGCGGGCCTCTTCGGGCAGAACGGCTTTCACCTTCGCGAGCGCCGTCCCCAGTTCTTCTGGCCCATGGCCCTGCACCGCGCGTTGAAGTCTCCGGGGTTGTCGCGCGGCCTCGAGGCTTTGGCCGCGACCCTCGGCCTTAAGGCACTCTTCGGCTCCCCCGTGATCGCGAGGTTCGACCGTGACTGAGCCCTGGGCCCTTCGCCTCTTCTCGAAGTCGCCGCTCAAGCGCGACAAGGTCGCGGCCCTGCTCTCCGTGCTCGGGCCGGTCGAGGGAAAGCGCTGCCTCGACCTCGGCTCCGACAACGGTGTGGTGAGTCTTCTACTTCGAAAGCAGGGCGGCTCCTGGGCCTCGGGCGATCTCACCCCGGAGACGGTGGAGGCCATCTTGAGCCTGGTGGAGACCGACGTCCATCTCGTCACCGAGGACAAGATGCCCTTCGCGGACGGCGCGTTCGACGTGGTGGTGGTGGTGGACATGCTCGAGCACGTCGAGCACGAGGGCGCGTTCGTGGCCGAACTCGCGCGGGTGCTGAGGCCGGGCGGCAGGCTCGTGGTCAACACGCCGCACGCCCGCAACACCGCCCTGCGGCGGCTGCGCCTGAAGCTCGGCCAGACCGATGAGAAGCACGGCCATCTGCGCCCGGGCTACACCCGCGAGTCCCTTGGCGCCCTGCTCCGTCCATGGTTCGAAGTCGGAGAGTCGAAGACCTATACCAAGGCGTTCTCCGAGACGGTGGACACGGTGATGCAGTGGGGACTCGAAGGTCTGGGCAAGAAAGGCTCGAAGAAGGGGGTCGTGGTCACGGGCGGCGACCTCAATCGGCACGCAAGGCTTTTCACCGCCTACTCGGCGATCTTTCCCTTCGTCTGGGTTTTTTCGCGGCTCGACGCCCTGCTCCCCTGGAACGACGGTTATCGTCTCCTGTTCGTGGCGAAAAAGAAGGCCTCATGAGCGATCCCATCGGACTCACCCTCGCCATCGCGACCGAACGCGATGTCCCGCACATCCTGACCTTCATCAAGGCGCTCGCCGAATATGAGCGTATGGCCGACCTGGTAGTGGCGACCGAGGACGGACTCCGTGCGACCCTCTTCGGGCCGCGGCCCTACGCGGAGTGCGTCATCGCCCGCTGGAACGGGGAGCCCGCCGGATTCGCTCTGTTCTTCCACAACTATTCGACGTTCCTGGGCCGGCCCGGTGTGTATCTCGAAGACCTCTTCGTGAAGCCCGAGCTTCGCGGGAAGGGCGTGGGACGCTCGCTCCTCCAGTACCTGGCGAAGGTCGCGTTGGATCGGAACTGCGGGCGGCTCGAGTGGTCGGTCCTCGACTGGAACGAGTCCGCGATCGGCTTCTACAAGTCGCTCGGGGCCGAGCCGCTCGAGGAGTGGACGATTTTCCGCCTCAAGGGCGACGCGCTCGCTCGCCTCGCCGGTTCGAACTGACCCTCTACCGCCCCGTCTTGCGCTGGGCCTTGTCCTCGTACATCCGCTTGTCGGCGAGCCGGATGAGTTCGGGCTTCGTTCTCGCCTCCTCGGGATAGGTGGCGATGCCGATCGATGCGCCGATCTTGGCGTTGATGCCCTCCTCCTGCAGGAAGGTGTGGCCTTCGATGAGTTCCCGGAATTTCTCGCCGAGTTGCCGGGCCGCGTCGCCGTCAGTCTGGGGCAGGATGATGACGAACTCGTCGCCGCCGTACCTCGCGGGGTAGTCGGTCTCCCGGACCGCGGTGCGAAGCAGGAAACCCACCTCGCGCAGGGCATGGGAACCGCGCAGATGGCCGTGGACGTCGTTGATCGGCTTGAAGTGGTCGAGGTCGATGAAGGCGATCGAGACCTGGCTCTTGTAGCGATCGGAAAACTTGAGCTCGCGTTCCAGCATCTGGTGGAAGAAGCGATGATTGAAGAGCGGCGTGACTTCGTCGGTGATCGAAAGGTCGCGCATCCGCTGCATCAGGTGGACGTTGTCGAAGGCGAGGGCCAGGTGGGAGATGAGCGGCTGGAGCCGCACCATGGTCTCCTCCTCGAAGGCCTCGGACCGCTTGGACCCGAGAGCCACCACGCCGAGCGACTTGCCCCGGGCCACCAGAGGAAGAATGACGTATGAGCGGATGCCGTCCTCGAGGAGCTTCATGTCTTCGATGAAGCGGTGGGAGTGGAGGATGTCCTTCTGAAGGACAGGCTTGCCTTCCAGGATCGCATGGCCAAGGCCGCTGCCGACGAGCGGAATCACGCCGCCCATGCCCCAGTTCTCCTCGGCGGGATGGGTCACGAGCTCCACGTAGTCGCCGCCCTCGTTCACGAAGCCGCAGGCCAGTCGATCGAAGTCGAACAGCCCCCGCATCTCCAGCGCGAAGGGCTCCACCACGCTGGCCAGATCGCCGCCCGAGGTGAGCGCGGTGGTGAGACGGTTCAGCCTTTCGAGACGATGGGCGGCGGTTCGCATCTCGCCGTAGCGACGGCTGGCGTCGAGGCCGGAGCCCACCAGACGACCCAGGGCGGAAAGAAAGGGCTGCGGAGGTCGAGTCACGTCCTCAACCGAGAAGGCCAGGACGCCGAATGTCTCCTCCAACCCCAGAAGCGGCGTGGCCGCGAGCCAGCCTTCGCCATGCGCTTCCGCAACCGCCTGGCCGGTTTCAAGGCACAGGCGCGCGAGGGTGAAGTGGGCGAGGCGCGTGGTTTCGTCGAGACTCCCGTACTCGGCCACCGCGGTGAGGCCGGACGGTCCCTGAAGCAGTCCGACCCCCTGTGACGCGCGTGAGGATTCGACCAGCGTGGTCAGGCAACGGGTGAGATTGTCCGCCTCATCCCGATCCGCGGAAAGGCTTTGGGCAACCGAACCCAGGACCTCAAAAAAGGTAGGGGCGGTCGGAAAAGGTTCGAGGGGCGCCATTTTATTGGGAGGGTTGAACCGCGATCTTAAGCTCCCGCGCCCCGGGAATCGACCTCTTGGCCCTGAGCGCCCTCGGTCAGGCGGCCACGAAGGGCGTCGGCCGGGCTTAGGGCCATCTCGGTGTCCAGGGCGAGGCGAATGCGCTCGGTGAGCGTGCCGGCGAGCGGGCGGGCCATGGGAAGCACCTCCCGCGCCGACACCGAAGGCGAAAGGGACTTCAAAAGGACCCGGCCGATCCGGTCGATCGCGGCTTGGGCGGTGGCGCGAGCGGTCGTGTACTTGGCGGTAAGAATGGAGAGGATTCGCGGATCGGCATGCGTGATCAGGCGCGAGCGGTAGATGGGCTCGCGGTTTGGAGCGCCCGGGACGTGCCCGGCGTGAACCACCGAGATGTCGTCGTCGCGGATCGGAGCCCAGGGGAAGGCTCGCCGGCCGGCTTCCATCAACTCGGAGACGAGTTTCTCGACCGGTGCGCTGCCATCATCGTAGATGGTCCCCAGCATCGAGCGCCCGAGCCAGGGCACCAGGAACAGGAAGCGTCCGCGGTCTCTGGCGCCAATCGCGAGGGGGAGCGCGAGGTCTCGCCCCAGCACCACGTTCACGCCCCGAATGAGAGAAGGGGACGCGCAGGTCTCGCCGAAGAGGCGCGACACCGTCTCGAGCTGCGCACCCGAAGCGTTGACGATGGAGCGCGCGCGGAACGTGATCTCACGACTCTCGACCAGATCGGTCGCCTTGATCTCGAAACCGCTCGAAGTCGAGAGCGCGCCAGCCTGCCCTTGGGGCACACTGCCGGAAAGCCGACACCGGTTGACGACCACCGCGGAAGCGCCCGAGGCCGCGTGCAGGAGACCCATCACGAGCCGCTCGGTGTGCGTGATCTGGGCGTCCGGCCACACGAAGGCCGGGGCGCCGGCAAGTGCGGCGCCTCCAAGCGAGGCCGCCTCCGCGGCATCGATGACGCGACAGAACCCAAGGGTTCGATCGTCGCGAAGGCCTTCATTGCGATCGAACGACAGGATGTCGTTCGCGACGCCGCCGAGGAAGAACCTGGCTCGATCGAAGAGGCTCGGGGCGGCGATGGCGAAACCCAGAGGTCGAACGATTTCGGGCGCTACGCGCAGCAAGACCCGCCGCTCGCGCACGGACTCCCTGAAGCCCGCCAGGTCGAGCCGTTGCAGGTGCCGGAGGCCTCCGTGAGCCGTCTTCAGCGATGACCAGCTCGTGGCCTGCCCGAAGTCCTCGAGTTCGACCAGCGCCGCGCTGAGACCGCGAGAGGCCGCTTCCCAGGCCACCCAGGCTCCGGCAATCCCGCCGCCAAGCACGAGCACGTCGTGCTCGCGACCTTCAAGGGCCCTGGGGTCGCGCTTCATCCAGGGCGAGCTTAGTCGTTTGACCCGTGGGTGGACTGCGCATAGGGTGCCGCCCATGAACCGAATCATCGATCTGCGGTCGGATACGGTCACGCGTCCGACCGACGCCATGCGAAAGGCGATGGCCGAGGCCGAGGTGGGCGACGATGTCTTCGGCGAGGATCCCACGGCGGTGAGGCTCCAGAACAAGGTCGCAGCGATGCTCGGTTTCGAGGCGGCGCTCTTCATGCCCTCGGGGGTGATGGGCAACGAGGTCGCGATCCGCCTCTGGACCCGCCCGGGAGACGAGGTCCTGTGCGACGCGCACTCGCATGTCGTCGACTACGAACTCTCCGGAATGGCGGCGCTCTCCGGCGTCATCCCTCGCACCGTGGTGACCGAGCGCGGTCACGTGACCGCGAAGGATATAGCCGCCTCGAAGCGTCCGCGGACCTACTTCCGATCCGAGATCACGCTGCTCGTTCTCGAGAACACGCACAATCTCGCGGGCGGCACGGTCGCCGCCGCGGGCGACATGCAGTCGAGTATTACGGCCGCTCAAGCACTCGGTCTCAAGGTTCACGTGGACGGAGCGCGACTTTGGAACGCGGCCATAGCCCTTGGATGCGAGCCCGCCGAACTGGTGCGCGGCGCCGACTCGGCGATGGTGACGTTGTCGAAGGGCCTGTGCGCGCCGGTCGGCTCGATCCTGTGCGCGGATCGCGAATCGATCGAGCGGGCGCGGCGGATCCGCAAGCAGTTCGGGGGCGGCATGCGGCAGATCGGACACCTCGCGGCCGCGGG
>JANMVV010000290.1:0-6770 GCA_031392925.1 Vicinamibacteria bacterium | reverse complement strand
ACCTTGCCCTGGCCGAGCTCCACGAAGCGATAGGAATCGTGCGGTGGTTTGCTGTCGCCGGGCAGCGGGCTCACGACGTCCTTGAGATGAAGGATCGCGATTCGGTCCTTGTGCCTGGTCACTCCCAAAACCGGGTCGCCCCCGCCCTGCTGGCAGTGCGCGATGTCGAACAGCAGGGAGACGCGTTTCGGATCGGTGGCCGCGAGAACGCGGACGAGATCGTCGGGCCCTTCGCCGAAGCCGTTCATATGGTTGTGGTAGACGACCTTCACGCCGTGGGCTTCGGTTCGCTTGCCAATTTCGTTCAGGAGCTTGCCGAGCCGAGCGAACTCCTCGGGAGTCGGCGCATGATCCGCCGGACGTCGCGAGACCACCTGCAACAGTTGTCCGCCCACCGCGCTCACGAAACGCGCGTTCTTCTCGTGCGTCGCGAGGTATTCGGCCTCCTTTTCGGGAACCGCGTCGACGGTGCCGCTCGAGAAGCACAACAGCTTGACTCTCTTTTCCGCGAGCTTCGCCTTCAGCTCCAAAGGCTTCGCTCCCCAGATCTCGAGCGAACTGGTGCGGAGCTGTATCCCATGGAAGCCGAGGGCCGCGATGTCATCGAGAGCTTTGTCGTCCTTGCCGTTCCAGGTGATCGCCGCGTAGCCAAGCTGCAGCGCGTAGCCGGCCTCCGCGCGTCCAGGCCAGGCCCAGGCGGCGCCGGCGGCAATGGATGTCCCGATGAATGTGCGTCGAGAACGGACAGGGATGGGTCCCATGGGCATACCTCTTTTATTCGTTAGCCAGACTGGCCGTGGCGCCGACGATCATATGCGCGATGAATCCAGGGTTGGCGATCCTTACTGATCAGTGTTTCGGCGGAGCCGCGGGGCGGCCGGTTGGATAGGTCAAGCCGAACCCGAACGGGAAGAGCGTGTCCGCCTCGGGGTACCCCGGCGCGTCTGAGGCTTGCGTGACGATGGCCTCCGGCTTGTTCGCCAAAGCGAACGGCAGCTTGCCCTGGGGCTTCGATCGACCGGTCAGCACGTCCATGAGGGCCGCGTCACTCACGCCGAACGTGGCCAGAATCGCGCCCGCGTTCTTGAGCCGGCTCGCCTCATCGAGCACGTAGGCCTGCCGGAAGTAGATACAGAGGACGGCCTTCCTGGAGTCGCCCAGCTCCTGCATCGCCGCCTGCATGTCCGCGAGCGATGGCGAGACCTGCCAGGATTGCGAGGTCGCCATTTGACTGAAGGCCAGCAGGTCGTTCTCCCACGGCAGCGCCCCGCCGAACATCAGGCGATCGTCGATGTTGTCGGGATCGTCTCCTCCCCAGGGCCGGTTCGTATGAGGATTGATTCGCCCGCCGGTCGCTTCATCGCGGCTGCGGTAGGTCCCCGTCACCTGGCGCGGGTTCGTCACCTCCACGCGGAAGACCGCGTAGTCCGTGCCCTTTGGCACGGGCACGCGCGTGTTCCCGTTGCTCGTTGTGCGATCACCGGCCGTCACCTGGTAACCGCCATACGTGGCGCTACCAGCGACCGCCGCATCGAGGCCCATGGTGTACAGCCGCACGGCCTTGTCCCTGGAGGGAGCGTGCAAAGGGAGGACGCTGTCGCCCGCGTTCTTGAGGAGGACCACGGAACGCCGTTGCGCCTCGAGTGCCTGTTCGCGGAACTGGGGCTTGCCCACGATGCTCTCCGCGGCGGTGGCATCGACGTACGGGTTCTCGAACAGGCCAAGACGGAACTGTTCGATGAGCAGGCCCGTGACCGCCTCGTTCACGCGCGACTCGCTCACCAGACCGCCCTTGACCAGGTCGATGATCGTCTGCTTCTTGTTGAATCCCGACAGCACGTCCACGCCGGCATTGAGAGCGGCGGCGACGCGCTCGGGCACGGTTTTGCTTTCGAGGCCCCAGGCCCGCTGGGTGATGATCCCCGTGTCCGAGTTCACGTAGCCCTTGAATCCGAGACGGCCACGCAGCAGGTCCGTGATCACCACCTTCGAGAAGGCGAGGCCGAAGCGATCAAACGCGAGACCCGCGAACGTCGCACCCACCGGCACGCCGTAGTACGGCATGATCGACGAGGCGCCCGCATCGATCGCGGCTTTGAAGGGCTTCATGTGCGCTTCGAACCGGCCCTTCGGATAGGCCTGGGTCTTCCCGAAAGTGAAGTGCGGATCAAGACCCCACTCCTGCGGTCCGCCTCCGGGGAAGTGCTTGATGGTGAGCGCCACGCTCGTGTTCCGCGACACCGCGCCGCCCTGAAGCCCGGTCACGAGCACTTTCATGATCTCCGCGCAGAGGTCGGCGTCTTCGGTGAACGTCTCGTGGACGCGGTACCAGCGCGGCTCGGTGGACAGGTCGGCCATGTAGCCGTACATCCCGCGCAGCCCGATGGCCCGCCACTCGGCGCCCATCGTCTCCGCGAAGTTTCTGATCAGTCCCATGTCCCTCGTGGCCGCGAGCCCCGCCTCCTTGGGCCATTCGGAGAAGGCACCCGCCGCCTCGTTGATCCCCTGTCGCGCTTGCCGCTCGTAGTGATTGCGAGCGTTGGATTTGAAGACCACGGGGATGCCGAGCCGCGTGGCTTCGGCGAGTTCCTGCACGGCGTTGGTGAACTCGGCGGCCTGGCGGGGCGTGACTGGCGCCGCGGCGAAGGCGCCTCCGCCTGGCGGCGCGGGGAGTGCGCCGGGCGCGCCGGAAGGTGCGGGAGCAGTGCCGGTCGCGCCTGATGCGCCTGACGGCGTGGGAGCAACTCGGGGGAGCCCAGATGCCCCGGGGCCACCGGGCGGGCCGCTCGCTGCCACTTCCGTCGCCACGAGGTTGCGGAAGATGAAGCGCGTCATCTTCTCTTCGTTGACGAAACGCGCGGCGTCTGTGCTGTCGAGGGATTTCGGGGCCGCGGGCGCGTTCAGCGAGTCGATCAGCATCATGCCCGCCTTCTCGTCCAGCGACATGCGGCCCACGAGGTCTTTGGCTCGCTCTTCGGCGGACAACCGCCAGTCCTCGTAGGGATCAACGACTCCGTTTCCGTTCGAGTCCTTGAACCTGTGACCGGCGGTGTCTTGCAAGACGGGTTTCTTGCGCGCCTCGATGGGAGGTGCGGTGTCGGCGGCGGACGCGGCGACAGTGGCCGCCATGTCCAGGCACTCGGCCGCGAGCGGATGCAGTGCGAAGGCCACGATTGCGGCGAGGGCCAAACCGGATGTTCCGCGAAGAACTCTCAACATAACCCTGCTCCTTGAACGAGCGCGGCAAGCGCGCCCAAGCCTGCTGGACCACCTCATGGACCATATCAGGAGGCCGGCCGGCCGTTTCAGGAGTCTTGACGGCCCGCACCGGAGGGCATAGCCTGCCGTAGGTTCCTCCATGAATCTGGTGTTGCAAAGCGAGCGGACAAGCCCCGCCTCCGCGATCAGCCGGCGGGCATTGCTGTCTTTCGACCGGTCTCGCGGCGGCGAGGCCACGCCTGAATCGGACGCCGGCTATTGGCTCCGCGTCCAGCGTCGCGCCATGGCTTGCCGCTTCGAGGTCACCTTGTCCGGTGAAGACTCGGTCTACCTTGAGGCGGCCCGCACAGCGCTTGTGGAAGTGGATCGCGTCGAAGCCCGGCTCACCGTGTTTCGCGAAACCAGCGATCTCGTCGACCTGAATCGCCGCGCCGCGCGGGAGGCCGTGCCCCTGGACGCCGAATTGATGTCGCTGCTTGGGGCGTGCCGGACGCTGAGTGTCGAGACCGAAGGCGCCTTCGACCCGACGAGCACCACGCTCAGTCGCTGCTGGGGCTTTTTGAAGCGGGAGGGCCGGTTGCCCGCGGAGAGCGAGATCGAAGCGGCGCGCGCGTGCGTCGGGATGGACGCCGTGGCCCTCGACGAGCGCGCGGCCACCGTCCGCTTCGGACGCGAAGGTATCGAGCTGAACCTCGGCGGCGTGGGCAAGGGCTACGCGCTCGACCGCGTGTCCGGGCTCCTGGCTGAAAGCGGCGTGGAGCACGCTCTGGTCTCGGCCGGCGGCAGCAGCCTGCGGGCGATCGGCGGCCGCGGCGGGGGATTTCGGGTGGATCTCTGCTCGCCCGCGCGCGACGCTCCGTTTGCCCGGCTTCGGCTGCGTGGAGCAAGCCTGGGCACGAGCGGCGCCTCCCTGCAGTTCGTCGAGCTCGAGGGACGCCGCTACGGCCACGTCATCGATCCGCGCACCGGCTGGCCTGCGCACGGCATGCTCAGCGCGAGCGTGGTCGCAGACGATGCCACGAGCGCCGACGCTTTGTCGACGGCCTTCCTCATCGGCGGCGAAAACCTGGCTCGACGCTATTGCGAGACGCACGCGAACGTGGCGGTGTTTCTGACTCCCGACGCCCCGCAGGCGACCACCCGCCTGTTGGGCAATCACCCGGGCCTGCGCGTGGAGGCGGCATGACACGAGGCCCTGCCGATATGAGTCCGGCGCAGCAGTTTGGTCTCGTGGTCCTGCGCACGCTGATCGGCTGGCACTTCCTCTATGAGGGATATTTCAAGCTGATGATGCCCGGGTGGACGCTCGGCGGCGCTCCCCTGGCCCGCTGGAGCTCGAGCAGCTATCTCGCAGCCGCGACTGGACCCTTCGCGTGGATGTTCCATAGCATGGCCGAAGGCTCGTGGCTGCCCACCCTCGACTTGCTGGTCGCGGTGATGCTCCTGCTCGTTGGACTTTCTCTCGTGCTCGGGCTCTTGACTCAGGCCGGCTGTGTGGGCGCGTTCGGCTTGTTGATGCTCTTCTATCTCTCCGCCATCCCCACCTCGGGAATACCCGAGGCGCACGCCGAAGGGACGTACCTGTTCGTGAACAAGAACCTCGTCGAGGCCGCCGCAGTCTTTGTGTTGTTCGCCTTTCGGACTGGCCGGATCGCCGGCCTCGATCTACTCCGCCAGAAAACGACGCCCCGCGCGCAGGAGATTCTTAAATGATGTTGACCCCGGAACAGGAAGAACTCGGCCGCCGCAACTTCATAAAGGTCCTGGCCGGCACGCCTGCGCTCGCCGTGCTGGGCGGAGCCGCCTTCATGAAAGGACCCCTGCGCGGAGGGCCGGTTCGCGTGGGCTTCATCGGCGTCGGTTCGGAAGGCCGTGTGCTTCTGCGCGCCACCGATCCCGCCTTCGCCGAAGTGCGCGCGATGTGCGACATCAACCCTGCGCAACTCGAGCGCGCCGACAAGGAGCTGGAACAGTCTCATCGCCCGAAGGCGAAGCACTACGTGGACTGGAAGGAGATGCTCCAGAAGGAAAACCTCGAAGCGATCGTGATGGCCCCGCCCTTGTGGATGCACGCCGATATAGCGGTTGGTTGCATGGAGGCGGGCAAGCACGTGCTGTGCGAAAAGATGATGGCCTGGGACGTCGCCGGATGCGAGCGGATGCGCGACACCGCGAAGAGGACCGGCAAACTGCTCGAGATCGGCTATCAGCGTCTGTACAACCCGATCTATCAGGCCGCTCATTCGGGGATCATCAAGACGGGTGTGCTGGGCGAGATCTACCATGCCCGCGTCCTCTGGCACCGCAACAAGGACTGGCGCCGCACCGATACGCCTCCGACGCCGGACTACGATCCGTCGCCGTGGGGATATCCCACCTTCGACCACCTCCTCAACTGGCGCCTCTTCTGGAAATACTCCCAGGGACTGATGGCGGAACTGGGCAGTCACCAGATCAACATCGTGAACTGGTTCTTCGAGTCGGTGCCCACATCGGTGATCGCCTCGGGCGGCGTCTACCGCTTCAAGGAGCAAGGCCGCGAGGTGCACGATCACGTGTACGCGACCTTCGACTACCCCGGCGGCCGCAACGCGGTGTTCACCTCGATCGAGTCGAACGCGTTCGAGGAGTACTACGAGATGTACATGGGCACCAAGGGCACGTTGATCCTGCGCTCGGAGAACGAGGCGATGTTGTTCGAGGAGGGCAGCGAGGGACGTGCGACCACGATCGAGGTGGCCGCCAAGGGTGCTGGACCGGTGGTCGAGTCGACGGAGTCGCGGCCGCCGAGGTCCGGGGCTATCGTGAAGGCGGGTCCCGGCAACAAGATCGAAAAGGGGCTGCCCTATCGGGAGGAGGTCTCTCGCTTCTGCTCCGCGGTGCGCGTCGGAACCCCGCTTCTGGTCGGTCCGGATCACGCCATCGGCTCGGCGCGCGCCTGCATCCGCGCCAACGAGTCGGTGAAGCAGCAGCAGCGGCTTGCGATCTAGCAGGGTTGGTAGTGGTGGGAGGAGCAACCCCTGCGAACCACTACCATCCCGCAGAGTGACTACGTCACCGGCGCGGGGTTGAACAACACGAGCGCGTTGTGGAGCCGCCACTTTTCCGCCCAGGTCTTCTTTCGTCCGCTGGCCACGTCGAGCATGAGCCGGAAAAGCTCCCACCCGACGTCCTCGATCGATGCCGATCCTTCGGCGATCGTACCGGCGTTCACATCCATCAAGTCGTGCCAGCGCCGCGCGAGATCACTGCGGGTGGCCACCTTGATCACCGGTACCGCGGCCAGGCCGTAGGGAGTTCCACGACCGGTGGTGAAGACGTGCATGTTCATCCCCGCCGCGAGTTGCAGCGTGCCGCAGATGAAGTCGCTGGCCGGCGTGGCCGCGAAGGTCAGTCCCTTCGTTTTTAACTTTTCGCCCGGCGGGAGGACGCTTGCGATCGGCGCGGTGCCGGATTTGATGATCGAACCCATCGCCTTCTCGACGATGTTCGACAGGCCGCCCGCCTTGTTGCCGGGCGCGGTGTTGGCGCTGCGATCGGCGCCCCCTTGC
>JANMVV010000263.1:0-16063 GCA_031392925.1 Vicinamibacteria bacterium | reverse complement strand
GGCGGCAGATCCTTGTTGAACTTCAAGACACTGCCAACCTCCACGTGCACAATCTGGTACGCGAGGTTCGCGACGGTGTCGCCAACGAAGGGCCGTTCCCCGGTGCACAGCCAGTAGAGGATCCCGCCCAGGGAGAAGATGTCGCTGCGGCCATCGATCTTGCGGCCGAGGAACTGCTCGGGCGACATGAACGCGGGCGTGCCCACGAGCGACCCTTTGGTGTTCGTGTTGGTTCCGCCACCCACCTTCGCGATACCAAAGTCGGAGACCTTGGCCCTTCCATCCCGCCCGATCAGGATGTTCGCGGGCTTCATGTCGCGATGAACGATGCCCTGAGCGTGGGCGTGATCGAGCGCCTCGGCCGCCGCGATCATGATTTCGAGGGTGCGATCGAGATTGGGTCTTTGACGCGTCGCATACTGTTGCAGGGTCTCCCCGTCGACGAACTCCATGACCATCGCGGGGCGCCCGAGGTGATCCTCGATGAAGTCATAGACCGTGACGATGGCCGAATGAGTGAGCTTGCCCACCGCTTTCACCTCGCGCCGGAAGCGCCGCTCGTAGTCTTCGGACGACTCGTCATCGCTGTGCGTGGTGAGGATGCTCTTGATCGCCACGACGCGGTCGATCTTCGGGTCGCGCGCCTTGTAGACGACGCCCATGCCGCCCCGGCCAAGCTCTTCGAGGAGTTCGTAGCGCCCGAAAACCGGCAGGTCGCCCGCGCCGCTCTTCGGGTTTTGTCCCAGAAGAGTGGGCGCATCCGAATCCACTCCACCTTCACGAGAGGTGGGACCTTTCCGTCGCGCTCGCCCCGGGCTCGCGGCTTCCGGCCGAGGCGTCCTTCCCACCATCGTCGGGGCGTCGGAGGTGTCGGTTCCGAGGTGAAGGAAGTCCGACAGTGCGGTGCCCCCGCTCGACAGCGCGGTGGGACGCGGGGTAGGGCCGGTAACGGGGGCGGGTGAGGGAGCGACGAGGGTCGCCTCTGCATCGGGAACGGACGGCGGCGCGACTTTGACGGGGGTGGCGCCGGCCGGCACGGCAGGAACCACCGTCGCGGGAGGTTCGGCGGTCGCCACGGGTGTCGGGGGCGGAGAGCTCGACGGAAGGGACGCCGCCTCGACGGGTGCGGCGGACGGGAGGAGATCCGGCGCGGGCGAGGCGTCGGACGCGGCGACCTTCTTTTTCGTCTTCGTGGTTTTCGTGGTCCGGCGACGGATAGCGCCGGTGGCCCGCTCGACGCCATGGACCACGAACGACCTGAGGAAGAATACCGCCACGCTCAGGATAAGGGGCAGGAAACTGGGCTTCTCGGCCGGCCAGGCCAGATCGACGCCTTTCGCGATCTGCGAAAGAAGCGGGTCGGCCACCTTGCGGAACTGGATCACCAACGCCATGTTGTCCCAGGCCGGCGGATGCTGGAATTGAAGCCCGAACAGGATGAAGAGCGCGATGATGAGCGCCATCCCGGCGAGATCGACCGTATAACGAAGCGCCCACAGCCCGCGAGCGAGAGCCCGTAGGAGTTCCTTCATGCTGTGGCGGCGGCGGTCAGTCCGCCTGCGCCTACGGTCAAAGCCCCCAAGCGTCGCATCGGGGCAGGGTATTCCATCGGGGCGCCCCGGATCAACCCTAGATAGGCCTTGCAGGCGCCTGCAGGCAGAGATAGCATCGTCGGGTTACCCCCTAAAAGCCGTCCCCAAAGCAGACCTGTCGCCTCCTGCGATACCCGTTTCTTGAATCGCCGGAGGTGGCTTCCGTTTGTTTGCTGTTCCGCAACCATTGAAGGAGTCATCACTTGGCGCTGACCGGACTCGAAGCTCTAGATGCCATCGCCGGCGGCCTTGCCGACGACCGCGTGTATCTGCTCCACGGCCCGAATGGCGGCGGCAAGACCACCCTTGCCCTGCAGTTTCTTTATAAGGGGCTGCTTCTGGGGCAGGAGGCCGCGATCATCACCCGTCGCCCCGCGCGCGCGATCTTCGATCACGGCCGGGCCTTCGGCTTCGACCTCGAGGCCTTCTGCAAGGACGGCAAGCTCGCGATCATCGAGTACCTCCCAAAAGTGGTCGAGAACTCCATCAGGCTCCGGGACGAGGAGCGCCTCTTCCAAGAACTGCTGAGCGTACTCGATGAGTCGGAACCAAAGCGGATCATTTTCGATCCCCTGACTCCCCTCCTCACCACGGGGTCCGCTTCCGCATCGGTATTCCGCGCCCGCACCTTGATCGAATCCCTTGGCTCGCTGAAAGCGACGACGCTTCTCCTGCTCGACACTCCCGAGGCCAACGAGCACATCGCGAACTGCAAGGACTTCGTCTACGGCGTGCTGCAGTTCGTGCCCGGTGAACACGGTCGCTGCCGTCTGAACCTCGAACGATTCCCCGGGGTGAAGGGCCGCCCGCCCGTGATCGAGTTCGAAGCGAGCCCGGGCTTCGGCCTCGTTTCTCAACTCGTGGCCGCCACCACGGCGGGCCCGGCGCCGGCCCGGACCGCGAGCGTCCTTCTCGCGGAACCCGATGCCGCGCAAAGGGAGATGCTCAGGAGCCTGCTCGGCAAAACCTGCACCGTCATCGAAGCGGAGGATGGCGCCGATGTGCTTGCGAAGGTCGCGGTGGCGCCGCCGAGTCTCGTCATCATCGACGCGGACGCGCCGGGAATCGACGGAGTCACCCTGTGCAAACGGCTCCGGCAGAACGGTCTCAGCATGCCCGTCCTGCTCCTTTCGAACCCGATCCGAAGGACGCGGGATCGCGTGGCCATCATGGCATCAGGAGCGGACGATCTCGTCGAGCGCCCCTTCGACAGCCGCATTCTGGCGCTCAAGGTTCAAGCCCTGCTGCGGCGGACGCTCGGCAGTTCCTTCGAGGTTGCCCCAGACTCCACCCCGCACCGGGACGCCACGGTTTCCACTGAGGATCCGGCTTACTTCCAGCAGCGCGTCGAAGCAGAGTCCGGAATTTGCCGGGCCCACGGCCTGAAGGCCGCGGTCGCGGTGCTGCGGCTGTCCCCGGGAATGGCGTCCGGCGTGCCCGGCCAGCAGCTTCGCGATCTCGCCCTCTCGTTGATCCGCGAATACGACCTTGTGCAGCTCGGCCGACACCACGTCTCCGTGCTTCTCGCCGAAACCGACGACACCGGCATACGGGCCTTCCTGCGCCGCTTCGCGGAGGGGTGGAATCGCACACCCGCGCCGATCGTTCACTTCCACACTCTCGACGGTCAGGACGAAGCCCTGAGCGCCGCGCTCGAGATCGCTCGCAGCGCCTCGGCCGAGGACACGTTTGCCTAGCCTGCTCGCGGCGCGCCGGTTCGCGTCCGCGGCAGCCGCCGCCCTCGTCCTGGGGGCGCCCACCGCGGACGCGCAGAACTCCGGCTCGGCCCGGGCCTCCCTGGTCCAGGCTCTCGAATTCGTGCGCTCGAGCGACTGCGCGTCGGCCGAGCCCCTGCTGCGCCGCGTGATCTCGACTCAGCCCTTCAACGTATCCGCGCGACGCCTGCTCGGGCGGTGCCTGCTCGAGGCCGGGCGTTGGGATGAAGCACGGCCCCAGTTCGAAGCGCTCCTGGAGATCGCTCCCGACGACGAGAGCGCCCTTGCCGGCCTCCGCTCGGCGGTGGCCGCCGGTCAGAAGATCGAGTCGGCGCGCCAGGTCGAGCAGATCGAGTCCCGGCGAACGCGCGCGGAGCAACTGCGGGCCCAGTACGAGATGCGCGATGCGGAGACCATGATTCTCGAAGGACGGCACGAGGACGCGGAAAAAGCTCTGCTCGACATCATGGCGAGGCGACCCGAGGAGGCGTCCGCGGGCACACGCCTCGCCGAGCTTTATTCGTCGACGCGACGCTTTGCGGAGGCAGCGCGTCTCTTCGAGAGCCTCTCGCAGACTCCGGAGGCTCCGGGGCGCTTGATTCTTCGCGCCGCTCAGAACTTCGAATGGGCGGGTGACGATACGGCGGCGGTCGGGAGTTATCGCGGCTATCTCGAGCGCGACCGGGGTGATCGTGCGACGCGAACCGCGCTCGGCCGCGCCCTCGTCCGGTTGGGCCGGTGCGGCGAAGGCGTGATCGAACTCGCCGCGGTGGCCGGTCGCGACGGTTCACGGACCCCATCGGCGGCGGTCGCCCTCGACCTCGCCCGCTGCTACGACCGCCTGCAACGCGCGGATCTCGCCCTCGCCACGTACGAGAGCGTGGCGCGCCTCGATCCGGGGGCGAAGGAAGCGAAACAGATCGTGGCGCAGCGGCGCAAGGATGCGGAAGAGGCCCCGCTTCGGCGCGCGTACGCCGCGATCGCGGTCAAGGACAACGCGGCCGCGGCCCGCGAACTGAGCGACTACCTCGAGACTCACCCCGAAAACACGGAGACGAGGCTCCAACTCGCCCGCGTCCACGCGTGGGCCTCCGAGTTCGAGCCTTCGGCTCGGAACTATCGGATCTATCTCGAGGCCCGTCCGGACGATGACGCGGCGCGTCGCGAACTGGCCCAGGTGTTCGCGTGGCGCGGTCTCGTCGCCGAGTCCATCCAGCAGTATGAGGCCCTGGCCGCGAGAGCTTCAAACCCCCTTCAGGCGGTCGCGGAGCTTGAGCCCGTTCTGCTGTTGCAGACGCAGGCGGGCGACTTCGCGGGTACTGAAGTCACCGCGCGAAAGATTCTCCACTTCCTTCCGGACCATGACGCCTCGAACCGGATCGTGAACGCTGCCGCCGCGCGCGAGAAGACCTCGGCGCGCGAAACCGCGCAGACCCTGACCGGGCAGGCGCGGTACAAGGAGGCCATCGAGGCCTATCGACGCTACCAGGCGGCCTATGGCCCCGAGGCCGAGATCGACCTTCAGGTGTCGCGGCTGCACAGCTGGTCGGGTGACTACGGCTCGGCCATCACCGCCTACCGCGACTATCTGAAAACGCGGCCTGACGACACCGCCGCGCGATCCGAGCTGGCGTCGCTCCTTTCATGGAGCCAGAAGACGGATGAGGCGGAGAAGGAATACCAGGCGATTCTCGCGATCCGCCCCCACGACCGCGCCGCCGCTTTGCGTCTCATCCAGATCGAGGATCAGCGAGGGGCGGACCGGATCGGGATCCTCCGGAAATACCACGGGATCCTGGCCGAAAACCCAGGGCTCACCGAGGCCAGCGACCGCGTTCGCACGTTGCGACGTGAGGTGGCGCCCCAGCCGCGGGTCTTCGCCAATCGCTTCAAGGACTCGGACGATCTCGATCGCATCTGGACCACGTTCGAGGTGGACTTCCTCCGCGCCGGACGCACGTCGATCGTCCCGATCGCCTCTTACCTGCGCAGCGAACAAAGAAGACTGGTGCCGGGGGCCGCGCCGGAGGCGCAAGCGCTCAACCGGGAAATCACGGAGCGCAGCGGCACCACGCAGGGCGGAGGCCTCGGCCTGCGCGTCGAAACGAGGCCGCATGGATGGACACTTCTCACCGAGGCCATGGTCCTCTCCTTCGACACCGGCCGAACGAGCGTGAACGGCCGCCTCGACATTTCCTACGATCATGGAGCGGATAAGCCCGGGGTCGCTCTTCAGTATCAGCGACGCGAGGCCGTCCACGATCTCGGTTCCGGGGCCACGATGATCGCGGGCCTCATGGGCGACACCGTCCTGGCCTCGACCTGGCGCGGGTTCGGCAAGCTGAAGAGCTCCGATCATTCGCGACTCCGTGTGTGGTTTGCGGGGGGGTCGTCCTTTTTCTCCTCGGGGACCGAGCGGGCCTTCCGCTCGAACCGCCAGGACCGGCTCTCTCTCCGCATGAGCCTGCATTTCAACCCGTTCGCGAGCCTCGCCTACGTAAGCCGTCACAGCCGCTTTCGCGAGCGATCACCCCTCTACTTCAGCCCAGCCAGGGACACCACGCATCTGCTGGCCGGCTGGCTCGAAACGCGCGGCCAGAAGTTTCGTGGCGCCCTCGCGGTCGAGGCCGGAACCGAAACCATCGACGGCCATCGGATCACTCCCCTCCTCATCGAGCCCAGCCTCGAGTGGAGGACGCTCCGCCAGCCGCTGCGGCTCGTCTATCGGTACGGACGTTCGGGCGCGAGTGCCTTCGGCTCATCAACCTACTCCTCCCAGACCCTGCAGGTCACGATGGGCGCGCGGCGATGATCGAAGAACTTTCCCAGCGCTTCTATCGCGTCTTCTTCGTGATCATGTGCGCGGCCTCCGCCATCGGTCTGCTCACGCTCATCTACTTCAACTTCTGGTTCAACCGTCTCGCCGCCGTCAGTGTCCTGGTCGACTTCTCGACGTTCCTGCTGGTGGGTTTCCTTCTGCTTCTCATCATCCGGTACACGCTTCTCATCGTCTTCGCCTTCCTTCAGCACCTGGAACGGTCGCACGAACCCTGGGAGCCCGACGAGTACCCGCTCGTGAGCGTTCTCGTCCCCGCGTACAACGAAGGCATCCTGATTGCGGCCGCGGTGGAGCCCCTGATGGCGATGGACTATCCGCGCTATGAAGTCGTCGTCGTGGACGACGGTTCGAGCGATGACACGTTCGAGCGGGCGCTTGAGCTCTCTCGCATCTACGGCACCGAACGCCTGCGCGTGCTCACCCAGCCAAACGGCGGGAAAGCGGTGGCCTTGAACACCGGGGTTGCCGCCGCGCGCGGCGAACTGATCCTGTGCATGGACGGCGACAGCGTCCTCGAGCCCCAGACCATCCGCGAGGCGGTTAAACACTTCGCCGACCCGGGTGTGGGGGCGGTGGGCGGCAACGTCAAGGTCATCAACCGGGTCAATCACCTGACCCGTCTCCAGGCCCTGGAGTACATCGAAGGCTTGAGCCTCGTGCGAACCGCGCACGCGTTCTTCCGGCGCGTCGCGGTGATACCCGGGCCCATCGGTATCTTTCGGAAGAACGTCCTCGAAGAAGTGGGAGGGTATCTCCCCGGCACGTTCGCGGAGGACTGCGAACTGACGCTGCGGATCATGCTCGCCGGCTGGAAGATCAAGTACGAGCCCAACGCGGTTGCCTGGACCGAAGCGCCCGAGTCGCTCGAGGCTCTCTTCAAGCAGCGCTATCGCTGGGCCCGGGGCATCCTTCAGTCGCTCATCACCCATAAGGCGCGGCTGCTCACGCCCTTCCCCGACCCTGCTGACTGGGCATTTTTGTGGCTCATGGTCTTCGAGACCATGATCTGGCCGCTGATGAACGTCTTCGCCCTTCTCTTCTTCATCAACGTGGCGTTCTGGGCCGGTCTCTCCAATCTCATCGTGCTCTGGTGGGCGCAGCTCACCGTGCTGAGCGTGGTGGCGGCGCTTTTCAGCGTGGCCATGGAGCAGGAGGACATGCGCCTCACCGTCTATTCCGTCTTCTACACCGTCTTCTGGGTCACCTACATGGACTTCACCAAGTTCTTCGCTACGATGGACGAGGTCTTTGGGGTTCGGATGACCTGGCGCAAGGTCGAGCGTCTCGGGAGAATCTGAGACGCTTCGCCCAGAGGCGCCATCTATTGAGGCCAAACCATGGAGTTAATTCCCCTACTCTCGACGATCATTCTCTCGGCGACGATCGTGACGATCCTGTTCGCTGCCTTCTCATACATCGCCTATCGGGCGAGGGACAAGAGACGTCCTGCGCAGCTTGCGGACGGGGCTGACGAGAACCTGTTCTTTCGACGTTACCAGCCCTGAGAGCGCGTTGCCCGAGGCCGTTCCGCGGATGAGGGGCGAGGTGCGCGCTTGAAAGCGAACCCGGTGCGGAGCCGTTTCCGCCGCCCGCAGCCGCCGGGCGCGGTGGTCTATCTCATCGCGGCGGCGGTGATTCTGGTTTCGCTCGAAGCCCTCATCTATCTCGTCCTGCTCAAGGACACGATCGGGCCCTTCGCGTTTTTTGGCTCGGTGCCTCAGCCATCGATTGACCTCACCCAGCCCGCGCGCGTGCGGATCGTGGTCGAGTGGGAGCAAGGAAACGGCACGCCCGCGGGAGAGCAGCGCGTGGCCCTGTGGGAGCGGGCCGCCGCGAACGCGGGTCTTGCCTCCGAGCGGCTGAGGATCCAGAGGCTCGCCGATGCGCCGGTCGGCAAGGATGTGATCGTGCTGCCCGCGATCTCGACGCTCGGTGAGGCAGGTAAGGAGGCGCTCCTGCGCGCGGTTCGGGCGGGCGCGGGCGTGGTGGTCTCGGGTTCGCCCGGCTCCGCGAATGCCGATGCTGGCGGGCCGAGTCACGTGCTGGTGAGAAGCCTTACCGGGGCCACTTCGGCCGAGACGGTGGCGCAAGGCGTCTGCTCCGTCACCTTCTCAGGCAACCGTTTCTTCTCGGACCGTGTGCCGGCCGGCCGAAGGCTCGAACTCCCCGCCCAGGATCTGGTGGTTCTGAAAGCGAGCGCTCCGGACGCCTACCTGAGCGACCATGGTCTGCGTCCGCTGCGCGGCGATTCGCCCTCACTCTCGGCCCTCGCGGTGCACACAAACTACGGAGCGGGTCGCGTGGTGTGGTTCGGCTTCGACGAGACGGTCCGTCCCGAGCACCCTTTCGACCAACAGGCTCTCGAAAGGTACCTGACGGTGTCCCTTCGCTGGGCCGGGCGCGAGGCGGTGGCGGTGCGCGCGGCGTGGCCCGGCGAGCGGCCGGCCGCGGCACTGCTTGCCGTTCAGATCGACAATGCCGACGAGGACGCGAGGAGCCTGGTGGATCTGATTCGGCAGGAGTCCATGAAGGCGACCTACTTTGTGAGCTCAAAGCTCGCGGCGACGGCCACCGCCCTCGTGAAGGGTCTCGGCGAGAACGCCGAGGTGGCGTCCACGACGGACTCCGAGGAACCACTGGTCGGCCTCGCCTCGACCCGGCATTTGGAACGACTCCGCCTCTCACGCGAGCAGATCGAATCGGTGACCGGCAAAGAAACGCGCGGCCTGTTTCCACCCCAAGGCGTCGTGAACGGCGTGGTGATCGCGGCGATGAACGAGACGGGCTATCGCTACCTCATCGGCGATCGTGGAGCGAGCCAGGCGGTGCCCGACATCGTGGAGTTCCAGCAGTCGGCCCTCTTCCCGCTGCAGAGATCCGAGGTGATCAAGATGTACTCGACGGGTCCGGATGATTTCGAGCTGCTGGCCGAGACCTCCGGCGATCCGGTGCCGCGATGGATGAGCGACTTCCGCCTGATCATGGAGATGGGTGGTCTCTACACGCTACATATTCACGACGACCTGCTCGGCGCTCCGAGCCACCGTGGCCACCTCACCCGCGTTCTCACCGCCATCAAGTCGAGCGCCGCGTGGATCGCGAGCGGTTCGGAGATCGCGAGCTGGTGGTCGGCCCGGCAGAAAGTCGAAGTGAGCCTGCGCCCCCTCGGCCCCAGGCGCCTCTATCTCGAGGTGGCGAACAAGGGCCTCGTCGACCTCGACGATGTGGGAATCTCGATCTACCTGCCCTACCGCCCTCGCAAGGTCGGTGTTCGCTCCCCGGTCTTCCGGCTCGCGACCCCGCTGTTCCGCCTCGACGACCGCGAGGATCGGTTGCACCTTCGCTTCACCAGGATCCCGCAGCAGACGAGCTACATCTACTATGTGACCTTCGATGAATAGGCGCGCGGCGATCGGCGTGTTGTCGTGGCTGGCCCTGGGCGGGCGGGTTCGCGCGGCGGGTCTGCGGCGTCACTTCTACGTCACCGCGGATGAGGCATCGGTCGCCTCTCTGCGTCGGCACGCCGCTCAGATGGACCTCGTCTCGCCCCAGTGGTTCCAGGTCGACCGTTCTGGAAAACTCATGAGCCTCGTGGACCCCGAGCTCATGGCCTGGGCTCGAACCGCGAAGGTGAGTCTCATGCCTTTGATCCTGAATCAGGAGTTCCGGCCGGAGGTCGCACACCTCGTCCTGAATGAACCGAGGCTTCAGGCCAACCTGATCCTTGATGTCGTCGAAGCCGGCGTCAGCCTCAAACTGCGCGGCTTTCAACTCGATTTCGAGAACGTGCCCAAAGAGGACCGCGGGGCCTTCACCGCGTTCGTCCGGGCGCTGGCCGCTCGCCTGCGCGACAAGGGAATGCGCCTCAGTGTCGCGGCGCCGGCGCCGCTCTTCGCGGTTCCAGGCTCAGCAAACCCGGAGCCCGAAAACGAACGCGCCGCCGCCTTCGATTACAAGGCCCTGGCCGCCGCGACCGACTTCCTCACCGTCATGACCTATGACCAGCACACCTCGGCCGACAACCCCGGCCCTGTCTCTGGAGGGCCGTGGGTGGAGGCGTGCTTGAAGCGCCTTCTCGTCGAAGTCCCCGCGAAGAAGGTGATGCTCGGCCTGCCGCTCTATTACCGTCGTTTTCGCACAAAGGATGTCGTCGAAGGCGCTCACGAAGAGGCCCTGGCCCTTTCCCGCGCGCACGGCGCCTCGATCACCCGTGACCCGGTTCAGGGCGAGAGCACATTCGCCTTCGTTGAGGACGGGGCGTCGAACGTGGTGTGGCTGCAGGACGCCGAGACCACGGGTGATCGCCTGCGCCTCGCAAAAAGGTTCCGGCTCGCGGGCTTTTCAGCCTGGCGTCTCGGCCACGAGGACCCGGCGGCCTGGCCCTACCTCAGCGGACGAAGTTGATATCGATCCTGACGGTTCGCCCGGGCTCGAGCCGAGGCAGCGTCAGTCTCACAAGGCCGCGCGCCGGATCAGCGACCGCCTGAGGCGGAGGACCGGGAAGGGACGAGCGAACAAAAGGCGTTCCGCGAAGGACGCCGGGGTAAACCGTGAGGCCGAGGTTATCGATGGGTCGGTTTGAACCACTGACCATCTCAATGCGCAGCGAAGTCGAAGAGAGGAACGAAAGCGATGCGCTGACCCGGCTTCGGGCGGACCACCATTCGGCCGCCTCGCTTCCCCGAACGACCCAGGCGCTCGACGCCGCGAGTTGAAGGAGGATGGCGCGAAGTGCGGGGAGATACTCCGGACCGCCCAGGCCCTGCGTGTGAAGAGAGAGCACATAGAGCCCTCCGAGGCGCGCCACGCCCTCGCTGTCATCCAACACACGCCGCACGATCCAGTCGGGATTCAACCCTTCGAGACCGAGCGGAGAGAGATGGAGGTCATCGTCCGTGCTGCGACCGAGGCTCACCAGCGAGCCCTCGGAGGTCAGCCATTCGGGCGAACGTCGCACCCTCCTCGACTTCGGCAGGACAGAATCGACGCCGCCCGCGGCGAGAAAGTAGCGCACCGAGGCCTCGCCCAGAAACTCGCTGCCGGCCTGGTCGAGGGTGTCTCCGAACGGGCGCACGCCGCGGGCCCAAACCCACGACCGGCTCCACAGGGCGAGCCGCTCCCAGTCGAGCTTCAACCGATCGAGCGCATGACGCGCCCGACCGCCCTCCCTCTCGTGACGCCACTTGAGCGCCAGCTCTCCCGCTGCCTTGAGTTCGCTCACGAGCGAGCGGTCGCCCGCGAGGCTCGGGTCCACGAAGAACGTCGCCGCAACACGCGCCTCAGCGAGGGCCATGGCGAGCCTTCGCGCGCGATCGGGGTATTCGGCCACGTCCACCGCCACCAGAAGGGCGTGGGAGAAAGGGCGCGGCCACGGGTCCACCGCGACCAGGGGACGGCCGGCCGCCCACGCTACGCCATTGAGCAGAAGCGCTGAAGCGCGCTCGGCCTCTCCAGTCACCGACGAGCTCTCGTGGAAACCGAGCCACACCACCCGACCCTCGCCGAGCTGCCTTCGGACCACCGCGCCCTGGTAGTCGGCGGGCAGCTCCTTGTCCCGCGGACGAAGAGCCGCATCGCTCCAGAAGGCATCCACCTCGAGGGCGGTGGCTTCGAGCCTCTCGAGGGATGTCACCTGCATCCGCCCGCCGCCCGGAACACCGGCGCCGAGCGGGCTTCCACTTCGCACGCTCACGAACCACGGGGCTTGCTTCGCATCTATCTCGAATCGAACCGAGCCGGTCAGGGTCTGCAAGAAGTCGTAACCCCGCCATTCACCCATGGCATCCCGCGCCCCCAAGGCCCAGGTAGCGACCACGCCGCCTCCCGCGCGAACGTAACGGTCGATCTCGACCCGGGCAGCGTCGCCGAGGCAAACCACGGAAGGCAGGATCAAGGCGGCGTACCTGTCGAGTCCGGCTTCGAGTTGAGCGTCGCCGATCGACTCCGTCTTGTAGCCCGCTCCTTCCAGGAGCAGGCGCCAGCGATTGGCGTGCTGGGGAAACTCGGCGGCGCCGATGCAGCGTTCCGAGGCCTCGCTGGAGACGATCGCGATGCTGCGATCGCCGGCAATGGTGAGCGCTCCAAGGGGCGCGCTCGGCTCAACTCGGGCGGGCCTGAAGGCGGCCTCCCACGCTCCAAACAGGAGCAGGACGCCCAGAACCACCGCGGCGATGCGGGCTCGGCGCAGATGGCGCCCGGTCTCGCCTTGGACGGGGCTCTCGTTCACAACGGAAAGTCGGTCCGGCGGACGCGGGCGGCGGGCCGAACGAGCCCGGAAACGGGAGGGACCAACATGGGTAGCTTCGGCGCCTGGTGGAGGGGAACCGGAGCATTCTATCGGCGTTGGCGGTCCGCCGCTGACCCAAGAATGCTTTCGTTATCGATTCGAAGGGAGACTAGGAGCCTTCCTTTCGACGGTCAAGGGGAAGGGAGTTCGATCCGCACCAGCTTCCCGCGGCGCTTCACAATGTTCTTGTAGTCCCACTGGATCTTCCGCGCCTTCGTGAGCCACCGCTTCAGCACCGCCTTTTTGATCTCCGCGGCATCCGTGTAGAACCGCGATGCGTCCTTGAACTTGCCACCGAGGACGTCAAGCCCCGGCTCGTCGAAGTCGGCGCCGCTCCAGAACATCAGGCGGATGCCCGCCTTCTGCCGGCTGTAGCCCACGATGGGGTTGCCATCAAGGAACCAGACCGGGTGAGAGTGCCACACCTTCGCAAGGGCGCCGCGCAGGCCTCGCGTGATCTCGCCCGCGAGCCGCTCGCAGATGGCCCGGTCGGCGGTGGACAGTTGGGCGTGGTACTTCTGGATGTCCGGCATCATAAGAACTCCTTGCGGCGGGTGGCGAGATTAGGCGGGAACGTAGGTCAACCTGATCACATCCTCGGCAATCCGATCATGAGCGATAAGGCGGAGCGGCGGCCGGGGTCCGGCGAAATAGGGCGTGCCGTGACCCAGCACGACGGGGTGCAGGTAGATTCGATACTCATCGATCAGTCCAAGTTCGGAGAGGGTCTTCGCCAGGTTCGGGCCTGCCACTTCGATCTCCCCGGAGCGCCCGGCCTTCAGCTTGCGGATCGCGTCCCCGAGATCACCCTCAACCAGCGTGGCGTTGGGGCCGACCGACCTCAACGAACGCGAGACGACCCATTTCGGCTGCTTCCGCCACGCCGCCGCGAAGGCCTGTTCTCCTTCATCCCATTCAGGGTGCTCGTCGTCCCAGTAACGCATGATCTCGTACATCTGGCGACCGTACACACTGCCCGCCTGCCCCTGAGCCTCCTCGATGAAGTGGCGGAAGAGCGTGGGGCCTGGCGCAAACGCCATGTGGTCGACGTAGCCGTCCAGGGACTGGTTCATTCCGAACACGAGCTTGGCCATTCCCACTTCCTTTCCCCACGCGGCACACCCGCGGTTCTGATTGCGTTATATCGCAATCTGCCCGATCAATCTGACCCTCGAGGCGCTCGGGAATCCCCTCCGTCATTGCCCCGGGGCCATCGAGAAGCGGCCGAGGAAGCAATCTCGACCTCCTAAAGTCTCAGACGGGCCCTCGGCGTTCAGGCTGCCCGCGGACGAACCACGACATGGACTTCGCAGCCGAGAACTCGAAGCAGGCCGAGCATCCGATCGACCGACTTTCGCGAGTTCGTGGGATCGAGCAACCGGTAGAGCTGCGAGGGGGATGTGCCAAGGCGACGCACAACTTCACGCTTCGAGAGCGGACTCGCCTTGAGCTTCGCCACCGCGTCCAGGGTCAGGCGGTAGAGCAACGCCTGGTGCATGTAGGCGGGTTCCTCGTTGTGGTCGAGAACCCGCTCGACATGAACGACGCCCGCCTTTCCCGACTCGAGGGTGTAGGTGAACGTCTCACGCCCCGTGTCGGCATCGATCGATATGGTCTTGACCGCATCGCCGGGCCTCGGCATCGGCTTGCATCGGTCGTAAGGAAACGCGAAGGCCCCCCGCGATGTGCGGATCTCAAAGGCCTGCCGGCGAGGGTGGTTGATGATTCCCCGGATCTTCATAGAAGTTGCTCCCTTTCAAGATCGTCGATGAGCTTGACGAGCCTCCTCGTTATGCGACCCTTCATGACCTTCCGGTGGTGCAGATCCCACTTGAGGACCAGGCGACCGTTCCTGTAGACATGAACATGCCGCGGCGAGTGATCACCGATCCAGCTCACGAAGACGTGCCCGCCGCGCCGTTGCTTGCCCAAGGCAGATGTTACCACCCAGGGTACAGGTTTGAATTCGCCAGAACGGCAATGGAAGCGGATCTCCTTCGTCAAGATGGGAGATCCCCGAGACTACGAGCGACCAGGGCCGTTGTGGGTCCTCAGCTCGAACGCGATTCGGTTCAGCCCCAGCCCAATCCTGCCCGGATCCCCTCCGTCATTGCGACGAGGCCATCGAGAAGCACCCGAGGGTCTTGGCGATACGCGATTCGCTTCCTGACGCGGCACGTCCGCGCGGCTCTGATTGCGCAGTGCAATCGGTTGTAAGCTACCTTGACTGGTTTTATGTTGCAATTGGTTCTTGAGTGCGCCTGAACGCCCCTCGCTCGGGCTGCCGATCAATCTGACTCGCGAGACGCTGGGCGATCGCTGGAGCCTGATCGTCATCCGCGACTTGATGTTCGGCAACCGCCATCACTTCCGCGAGTTGCTGACCCGGTCCGAGGAGGGAATCGCCTCGAATGGCTGACCAGCCGGCTCCACCCGATCCCCTCCACCCACAGACGGAGCTCACGGCGACGCGGGATCCCTCGAACGCGAGGGACGCGTTCGAACATGAGTTGCGGGTGGTTCCCGAAATCATCGGCGCCTATCGGATCCTTGCCCTGCTGGGAGAAGGCGGCATGGGAACGGTCTACCAGGCCGAGCAACTGAACCCGCAGCGCATCGTCGCGTTGAAGGTGATCAGGTCGGGCATTTCCAGCGACAATGTCCTGCGTCGTTTCAAACGGGAAGCCGAAGCACTCGGGCGCCTGCAACATCCCGGCATAGCGCAGATCTATGAGGCGGGAACCGCCGACAGCGGCCTCGGTCCGCAACCCTATTTCGCCATGGAGTTCATCCAGGGCGAAAGGCTGAGGGAATACGCGATGGGTGGGCGTCTGACCACGCCCGAGCGCCTCGCCCTGATGGTGCAGGTGTGCGAGGCGGTGCACCATGCCCACCTTCGCGGCATCATCCACCGCGATCTGAAGCCCGGCAACATTCTGGTGGATACGAACGGCCACGCGAAGGTTCTGGATTTCGGAGTGGCGTTGCTGACGGACTCCGATGCGCACGCGACGCGTCAGACCGACCTGGGGCAATTGGTCGGGACGCTGGCTTACATGAGCCCCGAGCAGGTGCTGGCCGACCCGCAGGGCCTCGACATCCGCAGCGATGTCTACGCACTCGGCGTCATCCTGTACGAGCTGCTCGCGAGCAAGATGCCTTACGCCACTCAGGGCAAGGCGATGCACGAAGTGGTTCGGGCCATTCGGGAAGAAGAGCCCGCACCTCTGAGCGCGATTCACAACAGCTATCGCGGCGACATCGACACCATCGTCACGAAGGCGCTCGAAAAGGACAAAACACGAAGATATGCGTCGGCGGCGGAACTGGCCGGCGACATTCGGCGCTATCTGGCCGACGAGCCGATCACGGCGCGGCCGCCCAGCGCCGCCTATCAGGTGAGCAAGTTCGCACGGCGGCACAAGACCCTGGTAGCGGGGATCGCGTCGGTGTTCCTGGCGCTGGTCATTGGAGTGGTGGCAAGCACGCGCGAGGCGGTGCGAGCGCACAAGGCTGAACTCGCGGCGGAGGAACAACGCAAGCGGGCGGATCAGGAAGCGACCGCGGCACGCGCGGTGAGCGACTTCCTTCAGAACGATTTGCTCGCTCAGGCCAGCGCCTCCAATCAGTC
>JANMVV010000252.1:0-3293 GCA_031392925.1 Vicinamibacteria bacterium | reverse complement strand
GGAGAACTGGGTGGCGTGGAAGAGGTTGAAGCAGCAGTTGTCGCAGATGGCCTGCGAGTCGAACTGGCGCGCCCAGCGGTCCATCTGGACCTTGGTGACCTTCTCCGGCTCGTCGATGAGGGAGGCGAGAAGGCGCGCGTCGTACAGGCCGGTGCCCCACAACTCCTGGGCGAGACGATGGTCGCGGCCGATGTCGCCCACGATCTTCTTCATCTTGACGGGCGGCACGCCATACGAAGCGCGGGGCTTAACCCCCAGTTTTTCGAGCGCAAGGGCATGCTTGGGATCACCCTCCTGGCGCAGTCGCTTAAGAACTTCCTCAAGTGTCACGTCTTTCCTCCGAAATCTTTCTGTCCGTTTCGAGCTGCTTTAGTGCGCTTCCACCCGACCGGTCAAGGCTTCGACTTCACCCACCACCTGTTCGGGGGTGAGGGACGATGTGTCGACGGTGAAGCGGGCCGTGCCGTAAAGGCGCTTTCTTGTTGTCAGTAACCGCCGAAGTTCAGCCATGGCTTGCGGATGGCCTTTCATCGGACGTTTATCTCCCTGTTGCAGCACACGGTTCCAGTGGTCATTGGCGTCAGCGCGCAGCCAGATGGTCATGGTCTGCGCTTTGAGAAGTGCGAACGTGTCCGGCGCGGTCACGATGCCGCCGCCCGTCGCGATCACGCATCCCATCCCTTCGTCGAGAACGGCTTCGAGGACCGATCTTTCGAGCCTCCGGTAGTAGTCCTCGCCGTGCAGGGCGAAGATTTCCGACAGGCTCAAAGACGCTTTCTCCTCAATCTTCCGATCGAGCTCGACGAACGGTACGCCTATTCTAACCGCGAGCCGGCGTCCGATGGTTGTTTTTCCGGCGCCGCGCAGACCGAGCAGGGAAATGCGCAGGGGGCCTTCATCCTCCGGCCTTTCGGAAAGGAACGTCCCCACCGTTGTTCCAAGAGCCTCGGCCAGGGCCTGGAGCTTCAGGACCGAGGGGTTGGCGAGGCCCAGTTCGACGTCATTCAGGAACCGGATGGACACCCCTGATACCTGCGCCAGTCGCTGCCTGGTGAGGCCCTGGGCCTCGCGGCGATCGCGAATGGCCCGGCCGATCCTCTGGAGAATGGGGTTCATCGGAAGAACGCAGTATATTGCACCATTGGACGGTCGAGCCCGGCACTATACTGCTTGACTCGCGGCGAACGACTCGCCTATCTTCATCGGCTCTATGGCTGAATTTCCGGGCGGCAAAGAACCCCTCGTCTCGTTCGAGACCCATCCTTCCCGCTACATCCACTGGAAACTGTCGGCGGAAGGACCGGTGGCCCGTCTCCTGATGGACGTCCAGGAAGACCGGCCCATGCGCGAGGGCTACGTCCTCAAGACCAACAGCTACGACCTCGGCGTCGACATCGAGCTTTGGGACGCGGTGGAGCGGCTCCGCTTCGAGCACCCCGAGGTGCGCTGCCTGATCATCGGCAGCGCCAAGGACCGGATCTTCTGCTCCGGCGCCAACATCTACATGCTGGGGAGTTCCACCCACGCCTTCAAGGTGAACTTCTGCAAGTTCACGAACGAGACGCGCTTGTCCCTTGAAGATGCCTCGCGGAATTCCGGCCTGCGCTCCATCGCCGCGGTCAGCGGGGCCTGCGCGGGCGGCGGATACGAACTCGCCCTCGCCTGCGACGAAATCCTGCTGGTGGACGATTCTTCCTCCGCGGTCTCGCTCCCCGAAGTCCCCCTCCTCGCGGTCCTGCCCGGCACCGGCGGCCTCACCCGCCTGGTGGACAAGCGGATGGTCCGACGCGATCTGGCCGACGTCTTCTCGAGCCTGGGCGAAGGAGTCAAGGGAAAGCGCGCGCTTCAATGGAACCTCGTCGACCAGGCGATTCCGCTCTCGAAGTTCGAAGGCGCGCTCAAGGAGCGGGCCGCCGCCATCGCATCCATGGCCACGAAGCGCGAAGGCCCGGGGGTGGCGCTTCCTCCGATTGTCTCGCCCGGTGAATACGTGACCGTCGAAACCGAGAGGAAGCTTCGCGTGGCCACCATCACGGTGCGCGGACCGAAAGGCGGTCCTGCGGAGACCGCCGAGGCGCTGCGCAAGGAGGGCGCCTCGAACTGGCATCTTCAGATGGCGCGTGAGCTCGACCTGGCCCTTCTGGACCTGCGTTTCAATCAGCCCGAGATGGGCGTCATCGTCCTGAAGACGCTGGGCGATCCGGCCAAGGTCCTTGACCATGACGCGAAGCTCATGGAACTCGCGCGGACGGACTGGTTCGCGGACGAAATCGTGCACAAGCTCAAACGCGTGCTCAAGCGGCTCGACCTCACCGCCCGCTCCCTTCTCGCCATCATCGGCAAGGGCTCGTGCTTCGCGGGTTCCCTCGCCGAACTCGCGTTCTCGGCGGACCGCTCCTACATGCTCGACGCGGATGGCAACGACGGTCCGACCCTGCGCTTCACGTTCATGAACCTCGGCGCGCTGCCCATGTCGAATGGACTCTCCCGCCTGCAAACCCGCTTTCTCGGCGATCCCGACAAGGCGAGCGTGGAGATCCTGCATCCCTTCGACGCCCCGAAAGCCATGAAGGCCGGCCTGGTCACCTTCACCCCGGACGAGATCGACTGGGAAGACGAGGTGCGCCTCGCCATCGAGGAGCGCGCGAGCCTCTCCCCCGATGCGCTCACCGGCATGGAGGCGAATCTGCGTTTCGCCGGCCCCGAGACCATGGAGACCAAAATCTTCGGCCGGCTCTCCGCCTGGCAGAACTGGATCTTCCAGCGGCCCAACGCGGTGGGCGAGCACGGGGCGCTTACGTTGTACGGGAAGCCCGAACGAGCGCGGTTCTCGTGGGTACGGACGTAGGCAACGGGTTGGTAGTTGGGAAGATGGCCACTACCAGCCATATTGAGGTAACCAAATGATCACCACACTGCTTCTCGCCGCGGCGCTCGCCGCCCCCAAGGCAACACCCTCCCCCACTCCAGCCTTCAAGGACGCCGACAAGACGAAACTGATCGCGGCGCTCGACGCGAAGGCCGCGCACTACGGCGACCTCTCCCGGAAGATCTGGGAGTTCTCCGAGGTCGGGTACAAGGAGACAAAGAGCGCAGCCGCGCACATCGCGGAACTGAAGACCGCCGGCTTCGACGTCCGGGAAGGCGTCGGCGGAATGCCCACCGCGTTCGTGGCATCGTGGGGCAGCGGCAAGCCGATCATCGGCATCATGGCCGAGTACGACGCGCTGCCCGGCCTCTCCCAGTTCGACACGCCGGAGAAGAAGGCGCGGGTCGAGGGCGATCCCGGCCAC
>JANMVV010000220.1:0-25370 GCA_031392925.1 Vicinamibacteria bacterium | reverse complement strand
GAGGAGACCGCGAGGAAGAAGAGGACGCCGATGTTGAGGTCGGCCACCCCGATGCCGGGCGCGAAAGGGATCGACGCGAAGATCAGAAGGCAGGGCACCAGAAAGACGATGGGCGCGAGATTGAAGATCGCGCGGTCGGCGGCGGCGGGGACCAGGTCTTCCTTCAGGAGGAGCTTGATGCCGTCGGCGATGGGCTGGAACAGGCCGTGCGGTCCGACGCGATAGGGGCCCACGCGCGACTGCATCCGGGCCGCGAACTTGCGCTCGAGCAGCGTGGTGTAGGCCACCAGGCCGACCACGAAACCGAGAACGATGGCCCCGGTGATGAAGCTCAGGACCATCGGAGGCAGGGAGGCGATCATCGATCGACCTCGCCGAAGACCGGATCGACCGAGCCCATGATCGCGACCACGTCGGCGACCGTCACTCCGGGCAGGATGTAAGGAAGCACCGCGAGATTCGAGAAGGACGCGCCGCGCCACTTCATCCGATACGGCTTGTTAGTGCCGTCGGCCACGAGGTAACAGCCCACTTCCCCGCGCGGCCCTTCGACTCGCGCGTAAGCCTCGCCCTTCGGGACCTTCACCTGGCCGAGCGACTTGACCCCGGGCCGCGAGGAGATCGCGCCCTCGGGCAGCGACTCGAGCACCTGCCGGACGATCTTGATCGACTCGCGGAACTCCACCATGCGCACGCGGTAGCGAGCGTGGCAGTCGCCTTCGGTCTCCACCGGGACCTTGAACTCGAAGTCCTCGTACGACGAATAAGGCTGATGGCGGCGCAGGTCGAAGTTCACGCCGGAGGCGCGAAGAAGCGGGCCACAGACGCCGACGTCCTGGGCAAGCTCCGACGAGATCACGCCCACCCCGCGGGTCCGCATCTCGAAGAAAGCGTTGTCGTGGAGCATCGACTCGTATTCATGGAGCCGCTGCTCGATGGTGTTCAGGGTGGTTCGGCACTGCGCGACCCAGCCGGCGGGCACGTCGTAACGGACGCCGCCCACCTGATGGAAGCCATAGAGCAGGCGCGCACCCACCAGCGACTCGAAGAGGTCGAGGATCAGCTCGCGCTCACGGATGCAGTAGAGGAAGATCGAGGTGCCCCCGCCAAGCGCGCCGCCCATGTCGAGACACCAGGTGCCGAGCCACAGGCAGTGCGAGGCGATGCGCTGGAGTTCGTTCACCATGACGCGCAGGTACTGCGCGCGCTTCGGCACCTCGAACTGCGCGATGGTCTCCGCGGCCATCACGTAGGCGAGCTCGCTCGACATCGCGGCGACGTAGTCGGTCTTCGAAGCGATCGACGGGTACTGAACATAGGCAAGGGTTTCGGCGAGCTTCTCGTGACAACGATGCAGGTAGCCGATGACCGCATCCACGGCGACGATCTTCTCGCCTTCGAGAGTAAGGATCGCGCGAAACACCCCATGGGCCGACGGGTGCTGCGGCCCCATGTTCATGGTCAGCCGCTCGGAGCCGGTGTAGTCGATCGCGCGAACTTCAGCCATGAGTCAGCAAGGGTTCGTTAACGGTACGGCGGGTACGGCGTGTCCACCGCATAGGACTTCAGGAGGGGATGGCCCTGCCAATCCTCGGGCAGGAGCATGCGGCGCAGATCCGGATGGCCATCGAAGATGATGCCGAACATGTCGAAGCACTCGCGCTCCATCCAGTTGGCGCCCCGATACACGTCATAGAGCGAGGGGCAATGCGTGTTGCCCGCTCCCAGCTTCGTGCGCAACATGACGGAGACCTTCGAGTCGAGATTATCGAGGCGCGCCACCACTTCGAGCCCGGCCTCCTGGTGGTCGATCGCGGTCAGGAAGGCGAAGAAACAGCAGCCGAGTCTCTGCTTCAGGATCGCGCCCACCGCGGCAAACTGATCGAACGGCACCTCCACGCTGACCATCGGGCCACCCTGAGCGACCAGGACGCCGGGAATGTCCGCGAGCAGCATGAGGGCGCGCGCCCGGTTCATCTCTTCGGCGTTCAACTCGGAGGTCACGTCAGTCGACCTTGGGGGTGGGATCGGCGCGGCGGCCGGTCTCTCGGAAGTGGGAAATCTTTTCCTGGAGCAGGAGCAGACCGTTGAGCAGAGACTCGGGTGGGGGCGGGCATCCCGGCACGTAGACATCGACGGGAATGATGCGATCGACGCCCTTCACCACGTGATAGCCGTGGCGGAAGGGGCCGCCGGAGTTGGCGCACGAGCCCATGGACAGCGCCCATTTCGGATCGGGCATCTGGTTGTAGATGCGTTCGAGCATCGGCGCCATCTTGATGGTCACGGTGCCCGACACGATCATGAGGTCGGAATGGCGGGGCGAGGCCCACGGCACCATGCCCAGGCGCTCGACGTCGAAACGCGAGGCGAAGGTCGCCATCATCTCGATGGCGCAGCAGGCGAGGCCGAAGCTCACCGGCCACACCGCCGACTTGCGCGCCCAGTTCAGGAAGTCGTCGGCGACGCTCGTGACCACGAACCCGCCGGGGAAGGAGTGAATCCCTTCAGTGACCGACTCGAACAGAGGCGAGAACTTGTCGTTCTCCGGGCGGACCTTGTGGAGCTGCTTCCACTCCTGGAGATCCTTCATCTCCTCCCAGTTCGCGGGAGGGATCTGGCAGGACGGCGGCTTTATTTCCACTCGAGCAGACCCTCACGGTAGGCGTACACCCACCCAAGCCCCAGGATGGCGATGAAGCCGAGCATGGCGAACAGACCGTGCATCCCAAGCGCGCGAATGGTGAGCGCCCAGGGGAAGAGGAAGACGGCGAGGGTGTCGAAAACGAGGAACAGCAGGGCCACCAGGTAGAAGCCCACGGGGAACTGGACCCACGCTTCACCAATCGGCTGGGCCCCGCACTCGTAGTTCTCGGCCTTCGAAGCGTACCCGCGAGCGGGCCGAACGAACCAGGCGGCGATCAACGCCGCAATGGCGAAGCCGAGGATGAGGGCGAGGAAAATTACCACGGGAAGGTAGCCGCTCAACTCAGAATCTCCGCCTGCCTCAAAACCGGGCGGAGAATAACACGCGGGCCCGCGGGCCTCGGCTGATGCATTTGCTCCATCCCTTCACGTGAATGGCGCGACGGAGGGGATTGGTAGTTGGGAGACGGCCTACTCGACGACCTTGATCACCACGCGGCGGTTCTGCGCGCGTCCGTCCCTGGTCTTGTTGTCGGCCACCGGCTTCGTCTCCCCGTAGGAGATGACCTCGATGCGGGAAAGAGCGATGTTGTGCTGGTCGTGCAGATAGGCCCGGACGGCCATGGCCCGGTCATAGCCGAGCTTCTCGTTGTAGGCGAGTTCGCCCGCGGCATCGGTGTGGCCCTCGACCTCGAAGAAGACACCCTTGTTCGCGGCCACGATGGGGCCGATGGCTTCATCCACCATCTTCTTGGCCTCGTCGCTGATGGTCGCGCGGTTCAAGGGGAACGTCACTTTGTCGTTCGAAAGCGTGACGGTGTAGAGAAGCTTGCCCTTCGCCGCCCTTTCCGCCTCCTGCGCCTTGGTCAGCGCGGCGGCCGCCGAGCCCTTGGCCTCGGATGCGGAGCCCTTGGCTTCGGCGATGCCGGTCTTCGACTGCTGGTCGACCGAGTCGATGCGCCCCTCGTTGGTCTTCACCCTGGCCTGGGTCTTTTCGACCTCGCCGGACAGGTTCTCGACCTTCTCGTTCACATCGCCAATGCCCTTGCCCACGTACTTCTTCGTGGCGCAACCGCTCGCGGCCAGGCTCACCACCATCAACGACAAAATGATTTTCTTCAAGAACTTATTCTCCTAAGAACAAACTGAAATGACTCTGCCCCTCATGACGATGGGACGTAGCCGCTGCGGGTGCGGACCAGAACCCCTTTGCGCGTCGTGCGCACCTCAACCCGGCGAAAGCGGGGGGGCCCTTCGGGCGGATCATAGCCCAGCCGGTACTGATGCTTGAATTCGAGGGCGATCAGGTCAGCCGCCTTCTTGAGGCCGGCGAAGTCCGAGACCACGAAGGCCGCCCCTCCCGACCACGAGGCGTACCGCTCGAGCAAAGCGCTTCCCGTGCCCACCGTGGTGACCCGGTCCTTCCCCGCGAAGACCTGGGAGCGAGGATCGTCGATGGGCGCCACCACGCTCACCGCGTAGATGGGCACGTCGAGGGCGCGGGAGCGGGCGATCACCGCCTCCGCCGTCTCCTTGCTCGCGGTGTCGACGCCGTCGGTGATCACCACCACGGCCCTTCGCCCCTCGGCGTGGCTCGCCAGATCCCGCGCGGCTCGGTCGAGGGCGTCGTGAAGGGCGGTCGAGCCGAAGGGCTTCAAGTCCTTGAAGCCGTCCTCCACCTTGCGCCGGTCCTTCGTCCAGTTCACGATGCCCCAGTACTCGCTGTCGAAGCCCGCGAGCGCCACCTGATCCTCGGGCGAGAGGGCGGCGAGGAACTGCGTCACCGCCATCCGCGCGGACGCGACCTTGAGCTCGCCGGTCATGCTCCCCGAACCGTCGACCAGGATCAGGACGCGGGCGGAGACCGCGGGGCCGGCGGAGAAATGGAGGACCTTCTGGGGCCGGCCGTCCTCGAGCACGGTGAATTCCTGGGGTTTGAGGTTCGTGACCGGACGGCCGTGGTGGTCCACCGCGGTCGCCGACAACACCACGAGTTCGGAGCGGGAGGCGAAGGTGGGTACCTGCGCCCGGGAAGGCGACGGGAGCGCTACAAACCAGGCGGACGCGAGCACGACGAGAGTCTGCTGCCTCATTTGACGTGTCTAGAGTAAGTCCCGCGGAAGCTTGGAGGCGTGATCGGAGTCACGCCGGGCGTGGAGGTTGCTTTGACCGGCGGACGGGTAGTTGGAGGAGGGGGTTGCTTCGTCGCTGTGCCCTTCGGCGGGCTCCTCGTAATGAGATAGGGAAAAACAGCCGATAGTGTGCCCGGCTGTTTACTTCTTCGCGGCGAGCGCTCTCTCGCGAATGGAACGGAACTCGTTCCCCGCCTTCCACTCGGGGTACTTGTCCGCCTGGGCGAGGCGATAGCCCATGGCCAGGAACAGTTTGGCGTCGTCGGTGGCGCCCGAAAGATCCCAATCGGCCTTTATCTGGTCGGAAGGCTTGTGGTAGTCGTTGTTGGTGAACTCGTCCCGCTTCTTCCGGCCGTAGTCGGCGGGCTTGCCGATGTAGTCGATGCCGGCATCGGGGTCGAAAGCGGGCACGCCCTTCTTGGCGAAATTGAAATGGTCGGAGCGATAGTAGAAGCCCTTCTCGGGCTCCGCGTCGGGCTTCAAGGTGCGGTTCTGTTCCTTCGCGGCCGCCGCGGCGTAATCGTCCAGGTCGGAAGCACCGAGGCCCACCACCACCAGATCGCTGGTCTTGCCCCACTGATTGACCCCGTCGATGTTGATGACGCCGAGGGTCTTCTCGAGCGGGTAGAGCGGATAGTTCCCGTAGTACTCGGAGCCGAGGAGGCCCTGTTCTTCCGCGGTGACGGAGAGGAAGAGCAGGGTGCGCTTCGGCGCGGGGCTCATGGTCTTCATCTTCCGGGCGATCTCCAGAATAGTGGCGACGCCGGTGGCGTTGTCGAGAGCGCCGTTGCAGATGTCATCGCCTTCGACCGCGGCGCAATGCCCGAAATGATCCCAATGCGCGGTGTAGATGACGTATTCGTTCTTGAGTGCGGGATCAGCGCCCGCGAGCTTGCCGATCACGTTCTGTGAATCGACGGTCCGCAGGGTCTGTTTCACGCGGAGTGACGCGGTCATGCCGAGCGGCACCGCCTTGAACGCCGGGGTGGCCGCGAGGGCCTTGAGCTTCTGGTAGTCCTGACCCGCCATCTTGAGCAACGCGGTGGCCGCTTCCTGGGTCATCCAGCCTTCCACCTGCGAGCGGCCGAGGTTCTTGTCGGGTGCGGCGAGGTTGAAACGCTCGCCGGCCATGCCCTGAACCACGGGCCAGGGATACCCGGCCGCGTACGGCTCATGGACGATGAGCACCGCAGCAGCACCCAGTTCAGCGGCCTTCTCGAACTTGTAGGTCCAGCGGCCGTAGTAGGTCATGGCCTTGCCGCCGAAGGTCTTCGCATCGAGTTCCTTCGGGTTCTGTGAATCGGGGACGGGCGGGTCGTTGACGAGGACGATGATGGTCTTGCCCTTCACCTCGACGCCCTTGAAGTCGTCCCAGTTGTACTCGGGGGCCTGGACCCCGTAGCCGGCGAACACGAGTTCGGAGTTCTCGATCGTCACCTCATCGACCACATGCTTGCTGAACACGATGAAGTCGTCCTTGAACTTGAAGATCTTCTTGACCCCCCCCTTCCGGACCACCAGCGGCGAGGGCGCGCCGGCGATCGCGACCAGCGGCACCTTCTGCACCCAGCTGCCGTCGGGGTTACCGGGCTCGAGGCCGGCCTTCTTGAACTCGTCGGAGATGTACTGGACGCTCAGGGTCTCGCCCTTCGAGCCGGGGGCTCGGCCCTCGAACTCGTCCGAAGCGAGCTTCTTCGTGTCGGCCAGGATCGCGTCCGCGCTGACATCGGGAAAGTCGGCCAGAGTCTTTTGGGCCGGCGGCGCCGGGGGTGCGGTCGTGCACGCGGCCGCGAGTACTAAAGGAAGGAGGGAAAGGAGGCGGCAGGGCGTTGAGCGCATGCCGGCAATCTATATCAGCGATTACTTCCGGCTGATCTTGAGTCACCTTTCATTCACAGTCCTGTTCTATCCTCGCTGGATTGGCCGGCGTGGTTCGCCGGCGTTTTCGGGCGGCCCCCAGGTTTTTGGCGAAGAGGGAACATCGACAACGTATGAACTCGACACTTCGAGCGCTCGGCTGGATCGTGGTTGGACTGATGGGGGCGGGCGCCCTCTCCGGCATCGCCTTCTCGCGGGGCGAGCCCATCACGGGCACCTGGTTCGTGGTCGCGGCGGTCTGCTCGTACATGCTGGCCTACCGGTTCTATTCGTCCTTCATCGCCGCGAAGATCATGGCCCTCGACGACACGCGGGCCACACCCGCGGAAGTGCGAGAGGACGGCCGCGACTACGTCCCCACCAACAAGTGGGTCCTGCTCGGCCACCATTTCGCGGCCATCGCCGGCCCCGGCCCCCTCGTGGGCCCCACTCTCGCCGCGCAGTTCGGGTATCTCCCCGGCACCCTGTGGATCATCATCGGCGGGTGTCTGGCCGGCTGCGTTCAGGACTTCGTCATCCTTTTCTGCTCGATGCGGCGCGGCGGCAAGACCCTCGGACAGATGGCGAAGGAAGAGGTGGGAACGCGCGGCGGCTTCATCGCCCTCATCGCCGTCCTCATCATCATGGTCATCCTGCTTTCGGTGGTGGCGCTCGTGGTGGTGAACGCGCTGAAGGAATCGGCCTGGGGCGCCTACACCCTGGCCATGACCGTTCCCGTGGCCCTGCTGATGGGCGTCTACCTGCGCTTCATCCGTCCGGGCAAGGTCATGGAAGCGACCGCGATCGGCCTCGCCCTCACTGGCTTCGCCGTGGTCTCGGGCCAGTGGGTGGCGCACTCCGCGACCTGGGGGCCGGTGTTCACCCTCACCGGCACCACCCTCGCCGCCGCGGTCATCATCTACGGCTTCGCCGCCTCCGCCCTGCCGGTGTGGCTGCTCCTCGCCCCGCGGGACTACCTCTCCGCCTTCGTGAAGGTGGGCGCCATCTTCGCCATGGCCATTGGCATCGTCATGGTGCGGCCGGAGATCCATATGCCGCCGCTCACCAGTTTCATCGACGGCACCGGGCCGGTGTTCGCGGGAAAGGTCTTCCCGTTCTGCTTCATCACCATCGCCTGCGGCGCCATCTCCGGTTTCCACGCGCTCATCTCCTCGGGCACCTCGCCCAAGATGATCCAGCGCGAGTCGCACGCGCGCATGATCGGCTACGGCTCGATGCTGATGGAGTCGTTCGTCGGCATCATGGCCATGGTCGCGGCCTGCGCCCTTCAGCCCGGCGTGTACTTCGCCATCAACTCCCCCGCCGGTGTCATCGGCTCCAATTCGGTGGACGCGGCCGCGAAGATCACCTCGTGGGGATATCCCGTCGAAGCGTCGACCATGGACGCGCTCGCGAAGTCGGTGGGCGAGACGACCCTGCTCAATCGCACGGGCGGGGCGCCCTCCCTCGCGGTGGGCATGGCCCAGATCTTCGCGACCACCCTGGGAGGCGACGAGCTCCTGGGCATCTGGTACCACTTCGCGATCATGTTCGAGGCCCTGTTCATACTGACCGTGCTGGACGCGGGAACGCGGGTCGGACGGTTCATGGTGCAGGAGCTTCTCGGCCACGTCTGGGCGCCCCTTGGAGCGACCGGGTCGTATGGAAGCATCCTTTTCGCGAGCTTCCTGACCTGCGGGTCGTGGGGCTACTTCCTGTGGCAGGGTGTCATCGATCCCCTGGGCGGCATCAATTCCCTGTGGCCGCTCTTCGGCATCGCCAACCAGCTCCTCGCTTCGTGCGCCCTGGTGGTCGCCACCACCATCCTGCTGAAGATGGGCAAGCGGAAATACGTCTGGGTGACCCTCGTGCCCATGCTCTGGCTCATCACCGTAACCATGACCGCGAGCTACCAGAAGATCTTCTCCGACAGCCCGAAGCTCGGTTTCCTCGCGAGCGCTCAGGCCATGGAGGCGCAGATCGGAAGCGGCGCGATCCCGGAAGCGGCGCTCGCCCGCACCCGGCACCTGATCTTCAACAACTATCTCAACGTGGGGGTCACCGCGCTCCTGGTGGGCCTCATCCTTCTCCTCATCTTCGAGGCGGTGTCAGTCTGGATCCGCCTGCTCTCGGGGTCGAAGGACGTGGCCTTGAACGAGGCGCCCTACGTCGCCACGCAATGGCCGGCGGAAGGGCGGGTATGAGCGGCGTGCAACCCCGTCCAACCACTACCCACCCCTGACAAGGACCGCCACTCGCGATAGAGTCGCGACAAGACCATGCGGTTTGCCATTGAGGGCCTGATAGAGAACGTCGGCGCGGCCGATATCTTTCTGTTTCTGGGCCAGACCCAGCGCACGTCGGTGGTCGCCTTCGAGCGCCCCGACCAGGAGACGCGCGTCTTCTTCGTCGACGGCCAGCCCGTCTGGTGTCTCTCCACCAAGAGCCAGCTCCAGATCGAGGCCCGCCTCGCCGCCGGGGGCGGACTTAAGCTGCGGGATATCGAAGTGGCGATGGGGCGGCAGAAGGCGGGGACAAACCGCATTCCCCAGACCCTCATCGCGGAGCTCATGGCCACGGAGGGTTCGATCGAGAAGGATCTGAAGGCCCTTTCGCTCGAAGCGCTGCGCGATGTCGCGACCTGGACCACGGGCACGTTCACCGTGTACGACGGCGTCGTTCCCCCACCCTGGACCTACCTGATCGCCCCGGATTTCCCGACCCTGCTCGTCGAAGCCCTCCGGGGACAGTGCCAGAAGGAAGCCCTGCAGAAGGAGTTCGTCTCCCGCAAGGGCATCTTGAAGGCGCGCTCCGTCTCGCGCAGCGCGGCCAGCCTCAGCGATGCGGAACGCACCATCCTTGCTCTCGTCAACGGCGAGCGCACGATCGAGGACATGGTCAAGCGTTCCGGCCTCGAGGAGCACGCGGCACTCTGCGCCATGCACGTCCTGTGCGCGCTTCATCTCACCGATCTGCTTCCGCCCCAGCGCACCGGAAAGCCTTCCAGCGACCGGGGGGCGATGTCCGCGTCGGCGGGCCCCTCCGCGGGCCCGGCCCCCGTTCCCTCGCCCCAGGGCTCCAAGGATGTGGGCGGCCCGACCAACAAGTACAGCGCCCAGCAGATCGAGGCGCAGAGGGTGTCGACCTCCGCCGCCGAGGCCACGCCGAAAGTTCCCGAGCCCGCGGTGCGCACCGCGGACTCGACGGCCAAGCTTCACGCCATTCCGGACCTGGGGATGCAGAAGAAGGGCCGGATGCTGCGCATCACCAGCGACGGCAAGACCGAGGATGTGGCCCTCACCACTCCCACCTTCGCGATCGGACGTCATCCCAGGAACGATCTGGTTCTCAAGGACCCGCGGATTTCGAGCTTCCATTGCCGCGTGGAGATCGAGGGAGACAAGCACGTGATCCTCGACCTCAAGAGTCGCAACGGGACGCTGCTCAACTCCGCCCGCGTCGATCGCGCGATCCTGAAGTTCAACGATCAGATCCAGCTCGGCAGCACCAAGATCAGCTACCTCGAGGGGTAGCAGGGACGCCCGAATAGAAGGTTGGCGGCCGGCGCGTCTAAGCTTCGCGGCCCATGACCGACATCCGCCCCTTCCGCGCCCTGAGGTACCCGTCATCACTCGGGCCCCTCGAGAAACTCCTGGCCCCACCCTACGACGTCATCTCCGAGGAGTATCGCAAGACGCTGCTCGGCCGCCACGAAGGCAACGTCGCCCGGGTGATCCTGAGGGATCCCGCGGACGGCGAGCGCGGCTATCCGCGGATCGGCGAGATATTCAACGGGTGGCGCGCGGACGGCACCCTGGCTCAGGACAAGGAACCCGCGATCTACCTTCTGGAACAGCGCTTCTCCTGGGAGGGACGGACCTACATCCGGTCCGGCATCCTGGCGCGCTTCAAGGTGGAGCCCGAGGGCTCGCCCCTGATCCGGCCGCATGAAAAGACCCGGGGACCCGCCAAGGAGGATCGCTTCTCCGTCCTGAAGGCGACCAGGGCGAACTTCTCGCCCATCTTCCTGTTCTTCGAGGACAAGGGCGCATTCGCGAAGGCGGCTTCGATGGCCAAGGAAGCCCACTCTGTCCTCGCAACCTACACGGACGATGACGGCATAGCGCACACGGTCTGGGCGATCACCAGGGCCCAAAACATCGAGGAACTCGCCAAGAGCGCGGGCAGCGGTCCGTCGTACATCGCCGATGGCCATCACCGGTATGCGACGGCGCAGCGTTACCTTAGAGAGGTGGGACCGGAAGGCGCCGTCTCCTACGGCTACTTCTGCCCGAACGACGAAGGGCTGGTGGTTCTTCCCTATCACCGGATTCTCTTCGGCGCACCACAGGCCGAAGAGGTCATGACGCGCCTCGAGGGCAAGTACCTCTTGAGTGCGGTGGACAGTGCGGAACGGGCGGCGCGCGAAGTCGCGAACTCGACCCTTCCCTTCGCCTTCGCGCTGCTCTTCTCGGACGGGAAGGCCATCGTGTGCGAATCCGCGCCGGGCGTCGAGGACGAACTGCCGAAGGAAGCGCCCCAGTGCCTCAAGGACCTGGACACCTACTTCCTGCACCAGGTGGGTTTCAAGCACCTCGGAATGACCGAGCCGAGGGTGGAATTCGTTCATTCCCTGGCGGACGCGAAGGCGGAACTGAAGGCTCATCCGGACGCGGCGGCGATCCTGATGCGCGCGACGCCCCTGCGGCACATCGCGGCGGTCGCGAACGCGTCGGAGTCGATGCCGCCGAAGAGCACGTTCTTCCACCCGAAGATCCCGTCGGGCCTCCTCATCCATCCGCTCGAAGCGTGAGGGCCGGGGAGCCTTGGGGCGCACGCCCACGGCCGGCGGCGCAGTAGCATTCCGATGGGAAGGTTCTTGAAAAGGGCAATGAGCGAAGCAATCACGAACGGGGTCAGGGTGCAGGTGAGCACGCGTTTCCTCGAGGAGCGGAGCAACCCGCACTCGAACAAGTTCATCTTTGCCTACACGGTGACGATCACGAACACGGAATCGGTGCCGGTTCAGCTGATCTCGCGCAAGTGGATCATCAAGGACGCGGACGGCGACATCGAGACGGTCGAAGGGCCGGGCGTGGTCGGCGAGAAGCCCGTGCTTCAGCCCGGGCAGTCGTTCGAGTACACGAGCTTCTGTCCGCTGGAGACTCCGTTCGGGACCATGGAAGGCCACTACAACATGGTGTCCGCGGACGGATCGCGCTTTCAGGCGAAGATCCCGCCCTTCGGCCTCGCGACACCGGGCGCGTTGAACTAGCGGGGGTTGGTAGGGGTGGGAGGGGCTTCCTTCGTCCCCGCGGGACCCCCCTCGAAAACCACCAGGGTCTTAAGCACGCCGACCGCGGGATTGATCAGGCTCTCCTTTAGCTCTTCGAGGGTCTTGCGCTGGGTGACGAACCGGCGGGGCTCGACCGCGCCCGTGGCGATCAGCCGGAACGACTCGCGGAACGCGGAGGGCGTGTGGTGGAAGGTTCCGTGGATCCGGATCTCGTCGTAGTGAACGCGGGTGACGTCGACCTCGATCTTCGTCCCCGCGGGACAACCCGCGAAGAGGTTCACCACGCCGCCTCGAGCGGCCGAGCGTACCGCGAGCGATGCGGTTTCCGCCGCGCCCCCGGAATCGAACACGATGTCGAACGCGGGATCGGGTCGACCCTCGAGGACGAGGCCGGCCTCCGCGAACTTGATCGGCAGGGCCTCGTGGGCGCCGTGCGTCTTGGCAATGGTGAGCGCCTCGGGACGACGGGCGGCGACGGTGACGTGGGCGCCCTTGAGGGCGCAGAGACGAATGAGCATGAGGCCGATGGGGCCCGCCCCGATCACGAGCACGCGATCGCCTTCGCGAACGCCGGCCTCGAGGACGCCTTTCACGCAGCAGGCGAGCGGTTCGGTCATGGCCGCGTCCTCGGGCCCGACATCCCCCAAAGGAAGAACGTTCTTCGCCACCACGCGGGCGGGCACCAGATAGGCGTCCGCGAAGGTGCCGTTCCAGAAGAGGAGATCCTCGCAAAGGCTCTCGCGCTCCCGCGCGCACTGCCGGCAGAGCCCGCAGGGAGCGGAGTTAGCGGCCACCACCCTATCCCCCGGCTTGAAGGACGTGACTCCCTTCCCCACCGCCGCAACTTCGCCCGCGGCTTCGTGGCCGAAGACGCAGGGCGGCTTCAGCATCTTCGCGTGATAGCCGCGCTCCACCACCTTGCGGTCGGTGCCGCAGGTGAAGGCGGCGAGGGTGCGGACCACCATCTCGCCCGGGCCGGGTACGAGTTCATCGACCTCTTCGACTCGAACGTCGCCCGGACCGTAGAGAACCGCGGCCTTCATCCGAGCCTCATGTCGAGGGCAATCTTGAGGGTGGTCACCGCCGGGCGTCTGAACAGATCGATGGCTTCGTTCACCCGGCCGATGGGGAAGAAGTTGGTGAGCAGCGGCTGGAGCTTCACCCCTTCCCGAAAGACGAGATCCGCGGCCTCGGCCTGGACGTCCACCGACGCGCTGTAGACGCTCACGATCTGCTTCTCGGCCGCCGCCAGGAGGCCGAGGTCGACCTGATACGTTTCCCCGCGCGAGGTCGCCGAGAAGGGAACGATCCGGCCGCCGGGCCGGGTCGCTTCAACCGCGGCGTCGAAGGCGCGCTGTCCCGTGGCCGCGAGCAGGGCGACGTCGGCGCCCCGGCCCGAGGTCTGGGCGCGGACCCACTCATCGACCGGGCCCTGGGTCGCGTCGAAGGTTTGGGCGCCGAGGGATCGCGCGAGATCGAGCCGGACCATGGAGAGGTCGGACGCGAGCACGCGCGCGCCCCGCACCTTCGCGAGCTGCATCAGCATCGAGCCGATCGGGCCCTGGCCCACCACGAGGACGGTGTCTCCGCGCTGGACCCGCGCCTGGTCGACGGCCTTGAGGCAGGTGTTCACCGGCTCGACGAGGCAGGCCACCTCGGACTTTACCCGGCCCGGAATGGGGATCGTGCCCCTCTCCACGATGTGGGGGGCGGCCTTCAGATACTCGGCGAAGCCTCCACCCGACGGCTCGAAGCCCGCGGTGGTGCCGTTCTCCCGGTAGACCGGGCATTGCGCGTAGAGCTTCCTCTCGCAATAGAAGCACTGGAGACAGGGGATGTGGTGATGGACGACCACACGGTCGCCCTCCTTGAATTTCGCGACTCCACCGCCGAGGCCCGCGACCACGCCCGCGATCTCATGACCGAAGATCCGGGGAGGCGCCGCCAGCCCCTTGTCGATCTTCTTGACGTCGGTCCCGCAGACGCCGCAGACCTCCACTCGAACCAGGATTTCGCCAACACCCGGTTCGGGCCTCGGGATCTCTTCCACCTCCAGCCTCGGGGTCCCTCGATAAACGGCGGCACGCATCATGGTCATGGCTGGGGAAGGCATCTTAAATGGCGCGAGCCGGAGATCCGAGGCGGGCCGCGGCCGCGCGAGCCCGCTGATAAACTCCGGCCGCATATGGCCCCTGACAGCGTCGATACGGGCCGGTCCGGGCCCGTGGTCGCGGCCGACGAGAGGGCGGCCGGGTCGCGGCTCCAGCCAGAAGACCTTCGCGCCCTTCACCGCGCGCTTCTCGTGCCTCGCGTCATCGAAGAAAAGGCGCTGGTGCTGCTTCGGCAGGGTCGGCTTTCGAAGTGGTTCTCCGGCATCGGGCAGGAAGCGATCGCGGTGGGCGTCACCTCGGCTCTTCGTTCGAACGACTGGATCCTGCCCATGCACCGGAACCTCGGCGTGTGGACCACGAGGTCGGTCGACATGCTGCGACTCTTCCGTCAACTCTTCGGGAAGAGCGGTGGTTTCACCCACGGCCGCGACCGCACCTTTCATTTCGGTCTTCCCGAGAAGTCGCTCGTGGGCATGATCTCGCACTTGGGGGCCATGCTTCCCGTGGCCTGCGGCCTCGGCCTTTCGAGCCAGCTCCAGAAGAGCGAGCGCGTGGCCGCGACCTTCACCGGAGACGGTTCCACGAGCGAAGGCGACTTTCACGAGGCCCTGAATCTGGCCGCGGTGTGGAAGCTGCCCGTGATCTTCGTGATCGAGAACAATCAGTACGGCCTGTCCACGCCGACGCGCGAACAGTATGCGTGCCGGAGGCTGTCCGACCGCGCCGCGGGCTACGGCATGCCCGGCGCGACCGTGGACGGCAACGACATCCTCGCGGTGTATGAGGCGGTGACCATAGCCGCCCAGCGCGCGCGCGCGGGAGACGGGCCCACCCTGCTCGAATTCGAGACCTTCCGAATGCGCGGCCACGAAGAGGCCTCCGGAACCGCGTACGTCCCGCCCGGTTTGTTCGAGGAATGGGCGAAGAAGGATCCCCTCGCCCGTTTCGAGACGCTGCTGAAGGCGAAGGGGGTCATCAGCAATTCCGAGATCGATGCCCTGCGCGATTCCATCAAAACCGAGGTCGACCGGCTGGCCGACGAGGCGCTCGAAACTCCCGAGCCGAAGTCGACGCGGGCGGAGGAGATCGCCTCGGTCTACGCGGCGGGGCCCGTTCCCGCGCCGCCCGCTCCGAACACGCCGACGCGGGAGATGCGGTACATCGACGCGATCAGCGAGGCGCTCGCCCTCGGCATGCGCCGCGATCCCAGGATCGTCCTCATGGGCCAGGACATCGCCGAGTACGGCGGCGCATTCAAGGTCACGAAGGGCTTCGTCCTTGAGTTCGGCAAGGGACGCGTACGCAACACGCCCATCATCGAGTCCGGCATCCTGGGCGCGGCCCTCGGGCTCGCCATCGACGGCCTGGTGCCCGTGGTAGAGATGCAGTTCGGCGATTTCATCACCTGCGGGTTCAACCAGATCGTCAACAACCTGGCCAAGACGCACTATCGCTGGGGAGCGAGCGTCCCCTGCGTGATCCGGACGCCCTCGGGCGGCGGCACCGGAGCGGGGCCCTTCCACTCGCAGAACGTCGAAGCCTGGTTCACTCACGTGGCCGGCCTTCGCGTGGTGGCGCCCGCGACCCCGGAAGACGCCAAAGGACTCCTCCTCGCGTCCCTGGCCGAGCCCAACCCCGTCCTGTTCATGGAACACAAACTTCTCTATCGCTCGCTCAAGGGGCTCGTGCCCGAGGGCTACTTCACCACCCCCCTCGGAAAGGCGCGGATCGCGCGCCCGGGCGGCGACCTGACCATCGTGGCCTATGGCGTCGCCGTGCACTGGGCGCTCGATGCGGCGAAAGCACTCTCCGCGGAGGGCTTCGAGGTCGAGGTGATCGACCTGCGCACCCTCGTGCCGTGGGATAGAGAGACCGTCCTTCAATCCGTGCGCCGGACCGCGAAGGTCCTGGTGCTGCACGAGGCGCCCCTGACCGGCGGTTTCGGCGCCGAAGTCGCGGCCACCATCGCGCAGGAAGCCTTCGACGATCTCGACGCTCCGGTGACCCGTCTCGGCGGCAGCGATACTCCCATCCCCTTCGCCGAGGCGCTCGAAGAGATGCTCTCGCCCAAGCCCGACCTGCTGCCCACCCTCAAGAAACTGCTGGAGTACTGAATAGACCCCATGAGCGCCATTCAAAGGGGACGCCTGCTGCGCAACGCCGCGATCCTGATCGTGAGCCTGGTCGTCCTGGTGGGCCTCACTCTCACTTCTCTCCTCCGCGGGTCGCTGCCCGTTCTGGAGGGCTCTCTCACTCTCCACGGCCTCAAGAGCAGCGTAATCGCGGAACGCGACCAGAACGGCGTCGCCACCGTTCGCGGGACCGACCGCGCCGATGTCGCGCGGGCCACCGGCTTCCTCCACGGCCAGGAGCGTTTCTTCCAGATGGACCTGATGCGCCGGCGCGCCGCGGGCGAGCTTTCCGAGCTCATCGGGGAAGCCACCGTCGGGCTCGATTCCGACGTGCGCGTCCATCAGTTCCGGAGAGTCGCCCGGAAGGTGGTGGAGCGCTTCGATCAAAAAGAGAAGGCCCTGATGGACGCCTACGTCGCGGGCGTCAACCAGGGCCTCGCGGATCTGCGCGTCCGGCCCTACGAGTACCTGCTGTTGCGCGCTGATCCCCAACCGTGGAAAGCCGAGGACTCCGTGCTGTGCGTCCTCTCCATGTTCCTCACCCTGCACGAAGGCAAGGGCGAGCGGGAGTCGACGCTCGCGGTCATGCGCGACGCCCTGCCCCCGGCCCTGTTCGACTTCCTCGCGCCTCGCGGCACCGCGGAGTGGGACGCGCCCATCGTGGGCGACCCCATTCAGATCGCGGCCATTCCGGGTCCCGATGTCTTCGACGTCCGCACCGCCGGCGCCCCGGCGAAGGTGGCTTCGGACTACCCCTCCCCGGATCGCTTCCTCCCCGAGGACAACCTGCCCTTCGTGGGCAGCAACAACTGGGCGGTGGACGGAGCGCACGCGACCGCCGGTTTCGCCACCGTGGCCGACGACATGCATCTCGAGATCGCCGTCCCGAACATCTGGTACCGGATGAGGCTCGAGTTCAAAGACGCGAAGGGCGAGACCCGGACCGTCACCGGCGTCGCCCTCCCCGGCACTGCGGGGATCGTGGCGGGGAGCAACGGAGAGGTGGCCTGGGGCTTCACCAACACCCAGGCCGACTGGAACGATCTCGTGATCGTCGAGCCCGGGGCGAAGGCCAACACCTACCTGACGCCGGACGGGCCGAAGGAGTTCGGGCGTGTCAGCGAGACCATACGCATCAAGGGCGCTCCGGACCGGCCGCTCGAGGTCCTGAACACGATCTGGGGCCCGGTGATCGATCGCGATCACAACGGGAGCTTCCGCGCCTATCAATGGACCGCGCACGACCCCGAAGCGGTGAATCTCAAGCTCCTCGATCTCGAAGACGCGGACACCATCGAGGAGGCGATCGAGGTGGCGCACCAGGCCGGAGCGCCGCCGCAGAACGCGATGATCGCCGACCGCACCGGGCGCATCGCCTGGACGGTGGCCGGCCGCATTCCGAAGCGGGTCGGCTTCGAGGGTCGCCTGCCCACAACTCGCACCGACCCCACGCGCCGCTGGGACGGCTACGTCGCGAGCGCCGACGTGCCGAAGGTCGTAGATCCGCCGGCGGGGCGCCTGTGGACCGCGAACGCCCGGGTGGTCTCGGGGCCCATGCTCGCGATCATGGGTGAGGGGAACTACCCCCTCGGCGCGCGCGCCCACCAGATCCGCGACGACCTCTTCGCGAAGGAGAAGTTCTCCCCGAGCGATCTGATGGACATCCAGCTCGACAACCGCGCGGTCTTCCTCGAGCGATGGCAGAAGCTGGCCCTTGAAACCATCGATGACGCCGCGATGGCCAGGGACCCGCGGTTGCGCGAGGCGAAGGCCTTCATCGAGAACTGGGGTGGGCATGCCTCCGTGGACTCGGTGGGCTACCGCATCGTGAAGGCCTTCCGGCTCGCAACGTCGGACCGCGCGTTCGCGCCGCTCATAGCACCCGCGCTCAGGATGGATCCGAAGTTCCGCTACAGCCGCGTCTGGCAAAGCGAAGGCCCGCTGTGGTCGCTCGTCTCCACGAAGCCCGCCCACCTCCTCGACCCCAGGTACGCGGACTGGAAGGCCCTGCTCGAAGACGCCCTGGGCGCGGTGGTGACCGCGCTGACCCGGGATGGAAGGAAGCTCTCCGAACGGACCTGGGGCGAGTTCAACACCGCCCGCATCCAGCACCCGCTCTCCCGCGCGGTGCCGTCGCTCAGCCGGTTCCTCGACATGAAGAAGGATCCGTTGCCGGGAGACGATCACATGCCCCGGGTTCACTCCCCCACCAACGGCGCCTCCGAGCGCTTCGTGGTTTCCCCCGGCCATGAGGACCAGGGTTTCTTCCACATGCCCACCGGCCAGAGTTCCCATCCGCTCTCCCCGTACTTCGGCGCCGGCCATGAAAGCTGGGTGAAGGGTGAGAAGACCCCCTTCCTTCCCGGCCCGGCGCGCTACACCCTCACCCTGCAGAAGTAGCAGGGGCATGGTACGTTCGGCTTTCTCCATTAGCCCCAGGCCCCGAAATGGCTTCAACCGCAGACCACCGCACCGGCGCCCTGAGCCGTCTTCTCGCCACCCCGCCGTCGAAATTGCCCGATGTCGGGCCGGAGACGCTTTTGTCCGCGGTTCTGGACGCGGCCACCGACGGGATCATCGTGATCGGTTCGGATGGCCGGGTCCTCACCTACAACGACCGTTTTGTCGAGATCTGGGAGATGCCGCGACCCGTCCTGATGACGCGGGACGAGCACCAGGTGCTGGCCGCCCTGATCAAGCACCTCGAAGATCCGTCCGAGTTCGTGAACCATGTCGCGACCATGAGCGCGGATCGCGACGGGCGGGCCCAGGGAACCTGCCAGCTCGTCGACGGCCGCATCGTCGAGCACGAGACCCGGCCGGTGGGCATCCTGGACCGGATGATCGGGCGGGTCTGGACCTTCCGCGACATCACCTCGCGGGTGCGGGCTTTTGAAATGCTCCGGGAGAGCGAGGAGCGCTTCCGGAACTTTGCGGACAGCGCGGCCTACGGCATCGTGATGCACCAGGACGGCGATGTGGTCTACGCGAACGCGGCCGCGGCCCGCGATCTCGGGTATTCGGTCATCGAGATGGTCGGCCTCCCCGTCACGGATTCGATTCCAGAGGAGGAGCGGGCCATCCGGATCAACCGCACCTCGGACGGGCGCCTCGCCAACGGTCCCACCCAGTACGAGTCGAGAATCCGCCGGAGGGACGGCCAGGTCCGGGTGTTCGAGATGGGTGTGAGCGCCATAAAGCTCAAGGACAAGAACGCGGTCATGGTCACCCTCGTCGACCTGACGGAACGGCGCCGGGCGGAAGCCGAGGCCCTCCATCTCGCCTCCCACGATCCGCTGACCGATCTTCCCAACCGTACGTTCTTCCGAAACGCCACCGACGTGGCCATCGCGGAGGCGAAGGCCTCCCGCGCCGACGTGAGCGTCATCCTCGTCGGCCTCGACCGGTTCAAGGCCGCGAACTACCTCGGCCACCGGTTGGGCGATCTGGTGCTCCAGGAAACGGCCCGGCGCCTGTCGGCGCTGGTGCGCCCGGTCGACCTCGTGGCCCGTCTGGGCGCCGATGAATTCGCGGTGCTGCTCCAGGGCTGCGACCTGGGATCGAGCATCGTCCTCTCGCAACAAGTCGTGGCGAGCCTGAGAGAGCCCTACCGGATCGCCGACGACAACGAGCTCTTCCTGAGCGCGAGTGTGGGCGCCGCGTCCTATCCCCACGACGCCCCGGACACCGGCGCCCTCCTGCGGCACGCGAACATCGCTCTGGTGGCCGCGAAGGAACGCGGCAAGGACCAGGCGGTTGCCTTCGAGAGCGACCTCACGAGCGAAGCCGCGGCCCGCCTGGAGATGAACCGTTTCCTGCATCGGTCCCTGCGTGACCACGCCTTCTTCCTCGAGTTCCAGCCCATCGCGCGCACCCACGATCTCGGCATCACCGGGTTCGAAGCCCTGGTCCGATCGAAGGACCTGCTCGGACGACGGGTGGCTCCGGATGCCTTCATTCCCATCGCGGAGGCCACCGGCCTCGTGGTGCCGATGGGACGCATCGTTTTGGACCTCGCACTCGCCGCCATCCGCGAACTGAACCTGCGGCGGGCGACGCCGCTGCGCATGGCCATCAACGCCTCGGCCATCCAGTTGCGTCACCCCACCTTCGTGAGGGATATCCGCGCCGGCCTCGACAAACACGGCCTCCCCACCTCATCGCTGGCGGTGGAGGTCACGGAATCGAACGCTCTCACCGACCCCGAGGGGACGAGGAGAGTGCTGAGGGAGCTTAGGACCGCCGGGATCTCCATCAGCCTCGACGACTTCGGGACAGGCTTTGCCTCCCTCGATCTCCTTCGCAGCCTGCCTCTCGACGTGGTCAAGATCGACCGCTCGTTCACCCGCGACATCGATACCGACTCCACCCAAGCCGCGATCGTCACCTCGGTGATCGAGTTGTCTCACCGCCTGGGATTGCGAGTGGTGGCGGAGGGAGTGGAAACCGAGAGCCAGCAGCACTTCCTCCTCTCGCATGGCTGCGACCTGATCCAGGGCTACTGGCTCGCCCGCCCACTCTCGCTCGAGTCGAGCCTCGACTTCCTGCAGTTGCGCGAACGCCGCATCCGCGCCTAGTTTCTTCGGAGGGGACTTGTCGGGACACCGGATTCTGGTCGTTGAGGACACCGCCATGGTTCGTCGCACCCTGTGTGACTTTCTTCGGCAGCAGGGCTATGAGATCGCGGAAGCCGCGACCGCGGCGGATGCCGTCCCCATGCAGCAGGCCTTCGGCCCCGACTGCATCATCTCCGACTACTCGCTCCCGGACGGAGACGCGCTCGGCCTCCTCCCGCGCTTCAAGGAGACCGCCCCCGATGTCCCCGTCATCATCCTGACCGGCCACGGCTCCATCGACCTCGCGGTGCGCGCGATCAAGCTCGGGGCGGAGCAGTTCCTCACCAAGCCGGTGGAGCTCGCGGTCCTGGGCGTCGTGGTCGAGCGCGCCATCGCGAACGTGCGCGGCCGCAAGCACGAGCAGGCCGAGGCCGCGAGGGAGAACCGCAACTCCATCGATCCCTTCCTCGGCAGGTCCCCGGCGATCAGGCGGCTGGCCCAGGAGGCCTCGCGCGTCGCGGGGTCCGAGTCCCCCGTCCTGATCCGCGGGGAGACCGGCACCGGCAAGGGAGTGCTCGCGGCCTGGCTTCACCGGCACGGGCCGCGGGCCTCCGAATCCCTGGTCGACCTCAACTGCGCGGGCCTGAGCCGCGAGCTCCTGGAATCGGAACTGTTCGGCCACGAGCGGGGTTCCTTCACCGGTGCGATCGCAAGCAAGCCTGGCCTGCTCGAGATCGCCCACCGCGGCACCGTGTTCCTCGACGAGATCGGCGACATGGATCCGGCCATCCAGCCGCGTCTTTTGAAAGTGCTCGAGGAGAAGCGGTTCCATCGCGTGGGGGAGGTGCGCGAGCGGCGGATCGACATCCGTCTCATCGCCGCCACCCACCGCGACCTCACCGCTCTTGGGCGGGAGGGGACGTTCCGTTCCGACCTCTATTTCCGGATCAGCACGCTTCCCCTGACGGTGCCGGCCCTGCGCGAGCGGCCCGAGGACATTCCCGAACTCGCCCGGAACCTGCTGCGCAAGACCTCGGCGGAAATGGGGCGAGGCGAGCTCCGGCTCAGCGACGAGGCCCTTCTCGCCCTTCAGGCCTACCCATGGCCGGGAAACATCCGCGAGCTTCGGAACGTGCTGGAGCGGGCGAGCCTGTACAGCGACAGCAATCAGCTGCGCCGGCAGGACCTGCGCTTCGAGCCCGTCTCCGAGGCTCAAATCGAGTCGCCCGAAGGCGGGGACGGTTCGCTCGAGGGCGCGGAAAGGCGTCACATCGAGCGCGCCCTCCGGGCTGCCAAGGGCCGCATGGAGCCGGCCGCGCGCGCGCTCAAGATCTCGAAGAGCGCGCTCTACGCGAAGGTGAAGCGGTTGGGTCTGCGCGCCGAGTCCTGACCGCGGAGCGCCTTGCGCGCTATTGGACAGAGGCGAGAGCCGCCTGCTCCTGCCGCAGGATGAGCATCTCCACCCGGCTCACCATGGCGGAGGGAACGAGCTCGAGGGGCACGATCTCATCGACCGCTCCCCGGGCCACCGCCTCTCCCGGCATGCCGTGGACCACGGAGGTCGCCTCGTCCTGAGCGATGGTCATGGCGCCCATCCGCTTCATCTCGAGCAGTCCGGCCGCGCCGTCGGCCCCCATGCCGGTGAGGATCACGCCGAGCGCGTGCGGCCCCGCCTCCTTGGCCACGGAATGGAACAGGGCGTCGACACTCGGCCGGTGCCGCGAGATCAGCGGCCCCGCGTCGAGGTCGACCACGAAGCCAGGCCCCGACCGCCGGATCCTGAGGTGACGATCGCCGGGGGCCAGCAGCATCTGCCCGCGGATGATCGGGTCCCCCGGCTCGGCCAGCTTGACCCTGAAGACGCCGAGGCGGTCGAGACGCGAAGCGAGCGCTCCGGTGAAGGCTTCGGGCATGTGCTGCACGGCTACGATCCCCGGGAGGTCCGAAGGAAGTGCGGGCACGATGGCCGCGAGCGCTTGCGGGCCTCCAATCGAGACGCCGATCGCGATCACCGGATCCACGCGCGTCGCGAGGCGGGCGGACAGGCGCGCGGGCACGGCGGGACGTTCGATCCGGGAAGGCTCGACGGCGCGCGCCGCACGGGGGCGAATCCGGGCCGAGGCCGCGCTTCGCACCGCGTCCGCGAAGAGAACCGCCTGTTCCTCGATGAACTCCCGCACGCTGATCCGGGGCTTGGACAAGACATCGACCGCGCCGTCCTCGATGGCCTCGAGTGCGATGGCCGAGCCGCGCTCCGCCACTCCGGAGCAGACCACGATGGGCAAGGGGTCGCTCTTCATCAGGTTGCGAAGGAAGGTGAGCCCGTCCATGCGCGGCATCTCGATATCGAGGATCACCACGTGGGGGCGATCCCGCCGCATCTTCTCCATGGCGATGATGGGATCAGCGGCGGTGGTGACGCGAAGGTCCTTCTCGCGGCCGAGGACGAAGGTCATGGTCTGACGCACCACCGCGGAGTCGTCCACCACCAGGACGTGAATCCTCGGGCCGGGCGCACCTTTCTTCATGCGGCGATTGATCCCGCGGTCTTCCATGGCGGCTCCGGGATCAGGCGCGCCGGCTTGAAGGGGCGGTGGTCGCGGGCCCGCCTTCGTCTTCGCCTGCGACCTGGAAGTACGACACGAGCTTCTGCTGGGCGGCCGCCTGTCCGGACAGCTCTTCCGCGGTAGCCGAGAGCTCTTCGGCGGAGGCGGAATTCCGCTGGGTCACGTGATCGACCCGGGACATGGCGTGGGTGATCTGCTCGACGCCGGTCTGCTGTTCGCGCGAGGCCGCCGCCACTTCCTGGCACAGATTCGCGGTTCGCTGGATCACCGGCACGAGCCGCTTGATCTGCGCGCCGGACTTCTCGGCCACTTCGAGGCTCTTCCCCGCCACGTCGCCGATATCCTGGGCGGCGTTTTGCGCCCGCTCCGCGAGCTTGCGCACTTCGGCCGCGACCACCGCGAAACCGCGCCCGTGCTCGCCCGCCCGCGCCGCTTCAATGGCGGCGTTCAGGGCCAGAAGGTTCGTCTGGTGCGAGATCTCCTCGATGACCGTGATCTTCTGGGCGATGGCGCGCATGGCCGCCACCGTGCCTTCGACCGAGCGTCCGCTCTCCGCCGCGTCGGCGGCCGCGCGGTTCGCCATGTCTTCCATCTGGACGCTGTTGCCGGCGTTCGCCGCGATCGAAGCACGCATTTCCTCGAGACTCGACAGGGTCTCTTCGACGGAGGCCGCCACGTCCGAGGTCCCGCCGGAAAGATCGCCCGCCGCGGACGAGACCTGGCGCGCCGCTGCGGCCATGCCGGAAGCCTGGGACTTGAGCTCGCGCGAGACGCCGGCGAGGCGCCTGGTCATCTCTCCGAAGGCGATGCCGAAGCGATCTTCGGCCGAGCGGGGCTTCGGGCTTCGCCGAAGATCACCTTCCGCGATGGTCTCCGCTATGTCGGCCATCTCCTGCAGGTAGTGAGTCACGTCGGCGAGGGCGCGCACGAGCTGCCCCACTTCGTCGGTGGCGGTGGTCTCGAAGCGGACGGTCACGTCTCCGTCACGAAGCCGGTGCGCGGCCTGAACCGCCTTGCCCACCGGCCCCACCAGGGCCTTGATGACGTTCATGGATACCCCGATCAGAAGGGCCAGGCAAAGCACGATGATGGTGATGATCAACAGGTTCGCCGAGCTCTCGGCGTGCCGCACGGACTGGAACGCGTCGGCCATGCCTTTCCGGTCGCGCTCGGTGTTGGCGGCGAGAGTGTCGCGCACCTGACGGTACTGCGTGGTCATGGCCTCAAGGGCCGCGGTCAGGTCCGCGCCTTTCGAGTTCGCGATCATCTGTCGCGTGGTCGCGGTGGCGGTGTCGTAGTAGGTGTTGAAGGCGCCCTCGAGCTGGGTCAGCTCGGCCTGATTCACCACGGGGTTCGCCTTGCCGAGGGCCAAGGTCTTAAGGAACTCCTGCTTCAGCGGATCGACTTCCTCCACGAAGGCGGTGTTGCTGGCCGCCACCGCGTCCTGCAGCGCGCGCTGGATCCGGGACAGGGTCTGTTCCAGATTACGGCTCATCTCGAGCGAGGGACCGTGTCCGGTTTCGGCGAGACGCAGTTTCTCCGCCGTGCGCCCGCCCGAAACCATAGTCACGACAATGGTCAGGAGGAACCCGACCGCCGCGACCGCGGGGAGGAGCAGGAGTTTGAAGCGGAACGAAAGCGAGTCGAACTGAAACCGTGCCACGAGTGTCTCCGCGACCTAGCGAATGGTGAGGAGCTTGACGCCGTCGGCGGTGACCCCGCCCGTGATGTAGCCGATCGCGCCGGGGTTGGCCTTGACGAAGGCGATGACCGCGGCGTCGCCCGCTTTCTCGGCCGGAGGCACTTCACGTCCGGCGAAGATCTGCTGCTGCCAGTAGGAGGCGATGGCGGAGACCGGCTTCCCGTGCACGATCTTGGTGAAGACGGCGCGCGCGGGAGAGATCGGCACCTGGTCCACGGGAACGATGGAGATTCCGGTGTCCCATTTCACGATCTTCTTCAGGAACATCTTGCCGAGCTGGTCCCTGGTGAGGATGTCGGTCGGATTCGTCGAGTGGACGATGACCTGGTATTCGGCCGCCCAGCCGGCCGCGGGGCCGAGAAGCAGAAGGG
>JANMVV010000192.1:0-5316 GCA_031392925.1 Vicinamibacteria bacterium | reverse complement strand
CTTTCCCGTTGTGGCTTTCAAAAGGACCAGGTTGTCCTCCAACACTCCAGTGCGCTGGCCGTCTTGTATGCCCGGCTCCTGACTGAAAAAGGCTACGGCCAGCGGGACGCCACGCGAGAAGCTATGGCCGCTCGAAACCTGGGTCGTCTGATGGCTGCCCCGGTCCGCGTCCTCTCGCCCTACCAAATACTGAAGGCATTCTTCGGTGTGAAGGGCCACGAGGCAACGCTCACTGACTGCGCGAGAGGCCTCTTTGTTCTGGATGAACTCCACGCATACGACGTCGAGAGACTGGGGCTCATCATCGCGGCCTTCCGATATCTAAGCGTTTCGTTGGGTGCGCGCGTGCTCGCGATGAGCGCCACGTTCCCTCGCGTTCTAAGCGAGGTGTGGACCGAGACGTTGGGTGGGGCTATTCAATTCGTCTCCGCTTCCGTCGAGACCTTCAAGGCATTTGAGAGGCACCGGCTTCTTGTCAGGCCGGGCGACCTGGCTGACTCGGTTTCAGAGATTGTCGCGCGTGTGTCGTCAGGCGAGGCCGTCCTTGTGGTCGGGACGACCGTTGCTCGCGCCCAGGCAATCTACGACGAGTTGAAGGAGCGCCTCCCCCCGGCAGATGTCTTTCTGATTCACAGCCGGTTTACCAGCGAGGATCGCTCGGCCAAAGAGTCATTTCTCGCGGAGCGGACTGGCACTGGCGTTGAACGCTACCAAGGATTGGTTTGCGTCGGGACCCAAGTAGTCGAAGTGAGCCTCGACGTCGACTTTGACGCCCTCTACTCCGATCCCGCCCCAATTGAAGCGTTGTTGCAGCGCTTTGGTCGCGTCAATCGAGGTAGACGCGGGGGATTGAGGGACGTGATCGTCTATTCCGCTTCGCCAAAGGGCGCGGACTTCGTCTATCGCCCTCAGCTTGTCGCCGCGGCCCTGGCAGTCCTGCGCCCGAGGTCCGAGCAAGCCATCGATGAGGCCATGGCACAATCCTGGGTTGACGCTGTCTACGAACCGATCGCTGAAGCCTGGAAAACGCAACTCCTGATCAGCGTCGATCGCTATACCTATGATGTCATCCAATCAAATCGGCCTCTCACAACCATCGACGGCCTCGAAGAACAATTCGATGCTCTCTTTGACGGAAGCGAAGTAGTGCCGGAGGCTCTTGAGGAAAGGTATCGCGCCTTGATAGACACTGACTTCATAGCCTCGTCAAGCCTCAAGGTGCCAATCATGCGACAGCAGGCCGGCTGGCTGTGGGCAGCGAATCGGCTTGAGCGGCGATCGCTTGGAAAGGCCTTCTACGTCGTGGCGAAACTGCCCTATTCCACCGAGCGGGGCCTCGACCTGAAATTCCGGGACGATGATGCGTAGCCGCTTTTTACCGCAGGAGACCGGCACTCTCGTCGTACCATTATGAGCATGACCAACGTCGCCGCCGCCGCCATGGCCCCAACCCCGACATGTCTCGACGACCTAGTGCGTCGCATCCGCACGGTGATCGAACCGAAGCGCATTGTTCTCTTCGGTTCCGCTGCCCGCGGCGCGATGAGACCGGACAGCGACTTGGACGTGCTCGTCGTGGCGAATGAGGGCGTCCACCGCATTCACACTTCGCAGGAGATCTACCGGGCACTATGGGGTTTCGGCCAGGCCGCCGACATCGTTGTCGTCACTGAAGAGGATGTGCGCCAGAATTTCGGGAAGTCATGGAGCATTATCACGTCAGCGTTGCGGGAGGGCCGGGAGATTTATGCCGAGCCCAGCTGACGACCCGCGCGACGCCCGGCGCTGGCTCGTTTACGCCCGTGCCAACCTGCTGCACGCCGAAGCCGGCCACGCTGGCGGCGTCTTGCTTGAGTACCTTTGCTTCGACGCGCAGCAGGCCGCCGAGAAAGCGCTCAAGGCAGTGTTGATCGTTCGGAATATTGACGTTCCGCGCACCCACGACATCAAGGAGTTGCTCACCCTGCTCGTGGAAGCTGGGGGCGAGGCGCCCGAAAGGCTCAAGGAGGCGGTGGCACTCACGTCCTTTGCGGTTCAGGCGCGGTACCCAGGCTGGGGGGAATCGCTCGATGACGATGACTTTGCGAAGGCGCTTGCCCTTGCCCGCGGCGTCGTCGACTGGGCCGCGCAAATCATCGAAGCGAGCCTGCCTCCCGAGTAGCCCTTGCCAAGCGCCATCCTCGGCGAACCTGGGCATGCCTTCCGTCGGGCGAAGCGACCGCTGCCCTCGCGTCTCCTACTCGACGGGCGGCGAGTCCGGAAGCCACAGCAAGCTGAGGTCGAGTTCAATCGCCTCGAATGGTTCCAGGCGCGATTTCTCGTCGCCTCCGAACACGTCCACGATCGAATAAAGGTCCCCGCTCAGCCGCAAGACGTCGATCGACTTGCTGATCGGGTCCACGAACCACAGATGGGGCACTTTCTGTTCGGCGTAGACCCGACGCTTCTTCTTGTGATCAAACGCCTTCGTAGACGGAGAGAGGACCTCGCAGACCCAGTCGGGAGTAAGAGTGAATTGCCCTTGAGTGGGCGGAGACGGCAACCGGCTCCTGCGCCATCCAGCCAGGTCGGGGACGAGGACGTGAGGGCCCATATGGATCTCCGGCTCCGTGAGGATCCACCAGCCCCCTGGTCCACCGCCGGTCCCGAACTGGAGCGGGCCCGCAAGGAGGAAGTGCAAGGCATCCTCGGCCACGACATGCCTGGGTGCGGGCCGCGGCTGTGCGTACAAGTCTCCGTCAATGATCTGCCCCGTGACGTTCTCGGGCAGAGCGAGCAGGTCCGCGTAGGTCGCGCTCTTCTTGAGAGAGGCCGGGCTCATGAGCGTCGAGAATACCGCAGCCTCGCCTAAACGATGGAAACCATCATCCTCGATTCGTTCGGCGCGACGCTCTCGCTGACTTCCGAGAGGCTGGTGGTTCGTGGCCCGAAGCCTCGCCGCGACGCCGTCGACACCGACCAGATGTGGCTGCCGTTCGAGTGGCCGCGAGATCCGACAAAGCTCAGCATCCTCACCACCTCGGGAGAGAAGACGGCTCCTGCTCCGCTCCGACTCACCGCGCCAAAGCCGGGGGCGAAAGCGCCCAAGGAGGAAATCGAGATCGCGCTTCTCAGACTGAGCGAGGTGGTGATCGCCTCGCGCGGCATCTCCTTGTCGAGCGACATCATCGAAGCCTGTTGCGAGCGCGGCATCAGGGTCTGTTTTCTCGGCCGCAATGGCGAGCCCTTCGCCCTGTTCTCGTCTCCCATGCTGACGGCCACCGTCGCCACGAGGCGCGAACAGATTCTGGCCTGGGGCGACGAGCGGGGTGCCGAGCTGGCGCGCGCCTTCGTTACCGGGAAGTTGCGGAATCAGGCTGCCTTGCTGAAGTACTTCGGCAAGTATCAGAAGACCGCGTCGCCCGAGACGTTCGACGTGATCAAGACTGCGGTAGCGGATATCGGACGCGCCTTCGGAGCGGCAAAGCGGGTCGAAGGGAAGAACGCCGACGAGGTCCGGCCATCACTGATGGGGCTCGAAGGAACCGCGGGGCGAGCCTATTGGAAGGCTGTCCGAGCGCTCGTGCCCGACGCCCCAGGCTTCAGCGGACGTGAGCATCGAGGCGCGCTCGACCCCGTGAACGCGGCCTTGAACTATGGCTACGGCATTCTTTACGGCCAGGTGTGGGGCGCCGTGATGAACGCCGGCCTTGAGCCCTTCGCCGGGTACATGCATGTCGATCGCCCCGGTAAGCCGTCGCTTGTGCTCGACCTCGTTGAAGAGTTTCGCCAGCCAATCGTCGACCGTGCCGTCCTGACCCTGTTCACCACGGGACAAAAGGTGTCGCTCGACAAGGGCATGCTGGATGAAGCCTCGCGTCGCCTTGTGGCCACGGCGGTTCTGGCCCGCCTGTCCACCGAGGCCGAGTTCCGTGGCCGGCGAGCCGAGATGCGGTCATTCATCCAGAAGCAATCGCGTGCCGTGGCCGCATTCCTCCGAGGAGGGCCACGCTACCGGGCGTTTCCCTTCAAATGGTGAGCGGGACGTCTCTGCTGACGGTGGTGATCTACGACATCGAGAACGATGCGGTGCGGAAGAGAATGTCCGATGCCTGCAAGAACATGGGCATGGAGCGCGTTCAGTACTCGTCGTTTCGAGGGTCGCTGACTGCGGCGGAGCGGCGAACGCTATACGGAAAGCTCGGCGATTTGCTTGGCGACAAAGCAGGCCGAGTGCTTGTCATTCCGCTGTGTGAGAAGGATGCCGCCGACGTGCGTGAGATCAACAATTCGTCATGGGGCAGCGTGAAGAGCGAGGCGTGATGGTTCCCGACTTCACGGTCACTGACCTCAAGCAGCACCTCTATTGCCCGCGGATTCCCTGGTTCCGGCTCGTCCAGCCCGTGAAGTCGGCCTCCACCTACGCCATGGAGCGGGGACACCGTGTTCAGGATCGCGTGGAGGCGCTGGAGAAACGGCGGTCGTTCAGCGAGTATGGCCTTCCCACGGGTGAGCGGCTTTTTGGACTCTGGTTGAAGTCCGATCGGCTAGGACTGTCGGGCCGCATCGATATGGCAGTTCGGACCCACGTCGGTGTCTTTCCTGTTGACTTCAAGGACACCGAGGGTCCGGTCAGGGCGAACCATCGTGTTCAGCTCACGGCCTACGCGATGCTGCTGGAAGAGTATTTCGACATGCCTTCGTCGTTGGCCTTCATCTACCGCGTGCCCGACGACTTAGTCTTCACGGTGGAGGTTGGACCGGTTGAGCGCGACGATGTCCAGCGGCGCCTTGAGGCGATGAGGATGGCCGTCCAATCGGAGGCGTTTCCTGAGGCGACTTCGGTCCGTGCGAGGTGTGTCGAGTGCGAGTTCGTGAACTATTGCGGTGACGTTTCCTGATGACAACTTCGCAAGGCCCCCAGTGTCTGGCGCGGATTCTGAATTTGCGAGAGAATCTCGGTGTCGGGATCGTTCTGGGCCAGTATCGGCGCTGGTCCGAGGAGCGGTCGCTTCCAAAGCCCCGTTCAAGAGGGGACTGAAACGCACCAGGCTTCGCGCCGCCGGTGTTGAGCCCGCTGTCGCTTCCAAAGCCCCGTTCAAGAGGGGACTGAAACACAACCGGCCCGAGCTTCCTGGTGCGAGGATCAAAGTCGCTTCCAAAGCCCCGTTCAAGAGGGGACTGAAACACGTAGAGGAAGCCCACCATTGACGGCCTGACTCGGAGTCGCTTCCAAAGCCCCGTTCAAGAGTGGACTGAAACGAAGGAGACTCCGCAAGATGACCACGTCGGCAACGAGTCGCTTCCAAAGCCCCGTTCAAGAGGGGACTGAAACCC
>JANMVV010000175.1:0-19449 GCA_031392925.1 Vicinamibacteria bacterium | reverse complement strand
GGGCTGACTCCGTACAGCGCGCCCGAGATCGCGAAGCCGGCCATCACCGCGAAGACGGCGCCGACGATCATCCCGCTGCCCGCGACCCGCAGGCCCTGGCGCATGATGAGTCCGGAGACATCGCCCGGTTGCGCGCCCAAGGCCATGCGCACGCCGATCTCCTTCGTGCGCCGCGACACCGAATAGCCAATGACCCCGTAAAGGCCGATGGCCGCGAGCAGCATGGCCACGAGCCCAACCGCGCTCACCGCCCACGCTCCCGCCTTCGCGGGAAAGAGCGTCGCGCCCACCTGGCTCCGCATGGTCTGGTTCTGGAGGAAGACGAGGTTCGGCTCCATGGCCAGAAGCTCCTTTCGAATCGCCGCGAGGGCAAGCCCCGCGTCCCCGCTGGTCCGGGCCAGAACCTCATAGCCGTTCTGAGGCCGCTGGGAGGTCGCGAAATGGATGTACGGCGTCGCCTGCTCGCCCACCGTGTTGACGCGGTAGTTCGCGGAGATGCCCACCACCTGGAACTCGGGGCCGTCGACGCTGCGGGTGCGGAAGCGCTTTCCGATGGCGTCCTGATCGGGCCAGTACTTGCGCGCGAAGGCTTCATTGACTACGGCGACCCCCGGGGACTGCGGGGTGTCGGCGGTGGTGAAGCCGCGGCCGCGCAAGAGGGGCACGCGCAGCGTCTCGAAATACTCAGGGGTCACGCGGGTGACGTCGATGGAAATACCATGATCGTCCGGCTGAGCCCGTTCGGGAAGGAAGATCGAGTTCCGGTTGTAGTTGATCGACATCGGGGACCGCTCGGTGAGAGCGACCGCCTCGACGCCGGGAAGGGCCCGCACTCTCGGCACCGCCTGCTCCCAGAACGCCTGGCCGCGCTCCGCCGAGTAGCCGATCATGTCGAGTTCCGCGGACAGGACCGCGACTCCCTCGCTGCGGAAGCCGATGCTCGTCTTCTGAGCGCTCAGCAGACTTCGCGAGAGCAGGCCGGCCACCACCAGGAGCACGGTCGTCACCGCCATCTGCGAGGCGACCAGACTGTCGCGCAGAGTGAATCGACGGCGGCTTGCCGCGACCACGGCCGCGTCGCCCTTGAGTTCGCCCACGAGGTCGAGCTTCGTGGCCTTCAAGGCCGGAGCCAAACCGGCGACAAGGCCCGCGCCCATGGTGACCAGCATGGAGAAGGCGAGAACGCGGACGTCCATCTGCAGTCCGAAGGTCAGGGGAATGGGAATGGGCAGGGTCATGGTCATGGCGCCGCGAAGGAGGAGCCAGGCAAGGGCCAGTCCCGCCGCGGAGCCGAGGGCTGCGATCAGCAGGCTCTCGGTGATGAGCTGGCGGACGATTCTCATGCGGTTGGCGCCGATGGCGAGGCGGATGCCGATCTCCTTCTGCCTCCCCGAGGCGCGGGCGAGAAGCATGCTTGCGACGTTCGCGCAGGCGATGAGGAGGACCATCCCCACCCCCGCCATCAGGCCGCTCGCGATCGGCAGCAGGGTGCGGTCGGCGTCGGGATGGATGTGCACCTCGCTCGTCCGCTTGACCGAGACCTTGCGGCCTTTGTTGGTCGGCGGATACGCGGTCGCGAGCTGGTCGGCAAGGAGCTTGAAGTTGGCGGCGGCCTGCTCGACCGTGGCCTCGGGCTTCAGGCGGCCCTTCGCGAAAAGCCACCGCTGCCCGCGGCGATCGAGACGGGAGTTGCCGGAGGGCGAGGGCACGTTGTCCTGAATGCCCATGGGTTCGACGTCGTCGACGTGCGCGACCGTGGTCCACAGCTCGGGCGAGAGGATGGGCATCATGCCGGTGAACCCGGGCGGAGCCACGCCGACGATCGAGTACGACTGGCCGTGGATGCGCAGGGCCTGGCCGACCGCCGAGGGGCTGGCTCCAAAATCGCGTGTCCACGCCCGGTGAGAGAGGATGGCCACGCGCTCCGCGCCGGGTACGTCGTCTTCAGGAAGAAGCGTGCGTCCGAGCGCGGCCTGCACGCCCAGGACCTGGAAGTAGTTGCCGGTCACCACCTCGCCCAACACCAGACGGGAACGATCTGTGAGGCTCATGGCCGCGAGCGATCCGCTGTAGGCCATCATGTCGCTGAACACGGTGTTCCGCGCCTTCCAGCCGACGAAGTCGGGATAGGCATTGGTGGCGTAGGTATCGCCGTCACTGCTGCTGGTGTAGATGTCGACGAGGCGATCGGGCCGGTCGACCGGCAGGGGCCGGAACAGTAGAGCGTCTACCAGGGTGAAGAGAGCGGTGTTGAACCCGATGCCAATGGCGAACGAGGCCACCGCGAGCAGGGTGAACGCCGGACTCTTGCGGAGCCAGCGGAACGCATAGCGAATGTCGGCGAGATGCGTTTCGAACATGGTGGTCCTTCCCTTGTTCGAGGTTACGTCCCGGATCGAGAGGAAGTTCCCGGCAAAAAGAGAAGGTTCTGACCTAGTCCTTCCCCGGCGGGGCGGCCGCCGGCACGAGTTCCTTCAGCAGAAAGGCGTCGCGATCGGCCGCGATCTCGGGGAGAGTCATGGCGTGATCGGTCTCGTAGAACTTCCGGTTCTTCGTTCCGAGCGCACTCGCTATGATGCCGCTGTCCACGCGCGAGACGTAGACATCCTTGGTCCCGAACTGCAATAGCGCGGGCACGCCCCTCACCTGGCGCAGATAGTCGGTGAGTTCCAGCATCGCGTTCTGACGCAGATACTCCGCCTTCGACTTCGGCTGCGGACCGAGGAACGCCCAGTCGTTCAGGCTTGGGGCCACCGCGACATACACCTGCGCCTTCAGACGCGGATCGACGCCCGCCATCATCATGGAGTACATACCGCCATAGTCGTGGCCCACGAGTCCCACCCGGGACTTGTCGACGCCGGGCTGCGAGAGGAGCAGGTCCATGGCGCGGCGCAGGGCGATGACCTGACGGATGGAGTTCCCGTAGTCCTCGTCGGGCACTCGCTTTCCGAACCAGTCGGGGTTGACCGCGGTGGACCACATGGCGTCGACGAGGACGGACGCCACACCCTGGGACGCCAGGGCCACCGCCTCGTTCAGGAACTGGGTGCGGTTGGTGATCGCGGGCTCGCCGAGCCAGTGCACCCACAGTACGCCCGCGAACGGACCCTTGCCGTCGGGAGTGACGACGTACGCCGCGACATCTTTCCCGGTGAGAGCGTCGAAGGTGAGATCGCGCACGGTAGCGCCCGGCCGCTTCTCGATCTCCTTCATCTTCACCCCGGGCGGAAGGGTGGCGTCGTAGTTGAAGAGGGCACGCTGCGCTTTGAACTCATCGCCTTCGTCCGCGCGCGACGTCGCGACGGTGGCGAGGAGGATGGCCCCTATGGCCGCGGCGAAGGCACGACGGATCCGCTGGGTCACTGGTCTCTGGCGCTCCTTGAAGTGCCAAGACCCTAACCTTGTCCGGCGGCGTCTGCCAAGGTCGTTTTGCGAGTCGGATTCAAGCCCTTGGGTGGTGATCGCAAAGGCAAGGATGATCTGGCGGGGGACGTCATCGGCCGGGAAGACGAGCCGGGAGGCGAGGCCCCAGGCCGAGCCGTGGAGGAAGTAGGTGGCGCGAATCCGCCAAAGCCAGGCGGGACGGTTGGCCTCGGAAACCTGACCGGCGACGCGTCGATAGGAGAATCCGACCGAGGCTCGGATGATCAGAGCGAAGGCCAGAGCGAGAGCCCAGAGGCGATCGACGGATGCGGCACGCGCCTCCAAAGGGCCGCGACCAGGACCGTGCCGAGGACGGTGCCGCCGAAGAGCGCCGGAATCAGGACCGCGTTGTGCCCGCGCAACTGCCCCCGGCGAATCGCCGTGGCCTGATCACGAAGCTCGATTGAAATCGCGGACGCGTCCATCCGGGTCAGTTCGGGCCCTTGTCCATCGACGGAGTATACGAAGCGCTGAGAGAATGCGGCATGCGAAGAGTCACCCTTCTGTGCGGTCTGTTGGCGCTTGCCGTCCCGGGGGCTCACGCCCAAGGCGGTCTCGTCACCTGGAACGGTCTCGACGTGGTCGCCCGCCTCGACAACGACGGCCGGCTCGAGGTCTCGGAGACCCACGCGATGACGGTCCAGGGCGACGTCGCGGTGATCAGCCGTCCGTTCAACTACGCCGCCGATCAAAGCGTCACCGTGCACGGCGTCTTCAGGCTCGAAGCGGACGGCTCGAAGAAGCCCCTCAAGGACGCGCCGGTGGAAGGCGCCGATTGCTATCAGGTCTATCACTGGGGACTGCAGTTCTCTCTCAAGGGCGATCACGATCCCGCGTTTGAAGGCGCCCAGACCCGGCGCTACATTATTGAGTACGAACTCAAGGGCGCCCTCACGCCCGCCTGGGACATGGCGGCGGGACGCTTTCCCACCGACGGTGGCACGTCGCCCCGCAATCCGCTGGACCGGGCGAAGGAGGTGTGGGCGGGATGGCGCGAGGCCGGGCCCGATGTTCATCGTCACTACCGGCTCGATCATGACGTGGTCTTCCCTTCCCGCGGCTCGACGGACGGCTTGACCTCGCTCAACTACCGGTTCGAATACGTCACCGCCTGGGTGCTCCTCGACAAGGACTCGGACATCGGCGTCTCCACTCCCGATGTCGACTACCGCGTTCAGCGCATCCTCCGCTATCTCCCCGAGGGCCGACCGAAGGCCGTGGACCCGAACCAGGCGGCGTTCCGGCTCACCGCCCTCGTGGCGCCGCTCCTCCTGGGACTCGTGTTCGGACTTGTGTTCCTCGCGACCGACCGCTTCACCCGCCCCTCGCCGCGGGGCGACCACGCGCTCTTCGAAAACCGCGTGGCGTCCCTGCCGAAGGAACTGATCGTGGAACAGCTCGGCGGATCGGCATCCGCCCCTTCGTTCAAGACCTTCCTGCTTCGCTTGGCGGCGCAGAGGAAGCTCGCGATCTCCGTCGAGTCTCAAGCCACGGACGATACCGACCCGAAAGTGAGGCTCCGTCTCACCACCGACCGCGCGAAGCTCACCGCCTTCGAACGAGAGGTGGTGCAGGAGATCTTCGGCCACCTGGACACCGTGTCGACCGCGGACATCCAGGATCGCTTTCGTGGCCAAACCTTCAATCCGAACCGGATCGTGGATACCGCCTTCGGCAGGCTGCGTTCGAAGAAGACCGCCAAGGGCCGGCCCCTCCTGTCCGCGCTGCATCTGGGCCTGATGGCCACCGGCGTGGTTCTGATGGTCAAGAGCCTCACCGACCAGACCATGCCCGACCCCGCGCCTCTCTTCGCGGGTTTGGTGCCGGGGAACATCCTGGTGACGATGTGGCCCGCCGGTTCCAGGTCGAGGCGCCCCGGCGTTCTCTCGATTCTTATCGGGATCCTCACCCTCGGGCTGCTGGGCCTGGCGCTGGCCCTGTCGCCCAACACCCCCCTGAGTGGTTTCGCCGCGCTCGGCCTTGCCGCGCTGAGCACGGGACACTGCGTGGGCCTGATGGCGCGTATGCCGAAGCCAGGCCCGGCCGAACTGGAGCTGGACGCGGCGAGGCAGTGGGCGCTCGGCGAGTTGCGCAAGCCGCGACCGGACCTGCGCGATGCCTGGGTGGACGCTCTCGAGGGCCTCGGCGCCCGCCGCGCCCTCGCCCGATGGAAGGCGCGCTACGGTGGCTCGTTCGGAGGCGGGGACATGGGCGACCCGGGCCCGATGGATCTTTCCGCTGGACCACCCTTCACCGGCGAGATGCCAAAGTCCCCGACCCTTCCCGGCGGGTGGACCTACGGCTTCAGCGTGGACAGCGACGAGGAGGATGACGACGAGGACGACGACGGGTACTGGGAGGACGACGAAGACCCGGAGAGAACGCGATGACCAGCCTGACTCGCGAGCGCGATCCGCAAGCGGGGCTCCCGGGTCGCAGGCGCGCGCGTCTCGCGTTTGCCTTCGTCGCCGCCTCCGCATGCGCCCTCGCCTCGCGGCCGGCCTGGAGCCGGGAGGCGTCTCCCACCCCCAGACCGCTCATCGGCCTCGCCCTCGGCGGCGGTTCGGCTCGCGGCATGGCCCACGCGGGCGTGCTGCAGTGGCTCGAAGAGCATCACATCCCGATCGACCGGATCGCGGGCAACAGCACGGGCGCACTGATGGGGGCCTCCTACGCGACCGGCCTTTCCGCCGAACAGATCAAGACCTTCCTGCGGACCGCCGACTGGGACACCATCCTGCGCCCCGACATTCCCTATCCCCTGAAGTCGTATCGCCGCAAGGAGGACGATCGCGACTACTCGGTCAAGCTGGAAGCGGGTCTGCGCCACGGATTGAGACTCCAGAGCGGCATCAACCCCGGCCATCACCTGAGCCTGTTGGTGAGCCGGATCCTCCTCCCTTATTCCGGGGTCTCGAACTTCGACGATCTGCCCATCCCGTTTCGCTGCGTCGCGACGGATCTCGAGAAGGGCCAGATCGTGGTGTTCGATCACGGCCCGATAGCGCCGGCGGTGCGCGCGTCCATGTCGCTCCCCGGCACCTACGATCCGGTGCGTCTGAACGGACGCCTCTTCGCCGATGGCGGGATTCTCAACAACATCCCGGTCGACGTGGCGAAGGACATGGGAGCCGACGTGGTCATCGCGGTGCGCGTGGGGCCCAAGGCCGAGGACAAGGTGCCCGAAACCATCGGCGGCATCGCGAACCGGGCGATCACCCTCATGATGCAGGCCCTCGAGCGGCCGAGACTGCAGCGAGCCGAGGTGGTCATCCTCCCGGACCTCGAGGGTCTGACCGCGGCCGACTTCAAGAAGAGCGACGAATTCGCGCTCCGCGGCTATCAGGCCGCCGAGGCGAAGAAGGGCGCGCTCCTCCCCTACGCCCTGAACGACGAGGCGTGGAAGGCGTACCGAAAGGCGCTCGAGGCGCGCAAGAAGCCGGGCCGGGAACCCGTCACCTTCGTCGAGGTGAACGGGGTCTCGGACGGCGCGGGCGCCCAGATCTCGCAAGACCTCATCCGCCACATCGGAACCAACCCGAGGGCCGACGACATCGAGGCCGATCTCAACCACATCATCGGCCTCGGCCGATACGCGAGCGCCACCTATGGCCGGAGGGTCATCGGCGACACCGTGGGGCTCGGCGTCGAGATCCGCGACAAATCCTATGGCCCGCCTTTCGTCCGCTTCGCGCTCGACATCAACAACGAGGACAGGAGCGTGAACCTGAGCCTCGGCTCGCGCATCACCGTGATGGACTTGACCGGGCTTGGATCGGAATGGCGGTTCGACGCCTCGGTCGGATCCGGGCCCAGCATCGGCACCGAGCTCTACCAGCCCCTGGGCGGCGATCGGCCGGTGCACGGCGGTGCGTTCCTCTCTCCCCGCGCGCGCTACGCCCGGAGCAGCGAGAACCTCTACCTTGGCTCTGACCTCGCGGCCATCTACTCTCGCGAGCGCGCGGGGGCGGGTCTCGATGTCGGCTGGAACTCGGGCGGCACCACCCGCTTTCGGGCGGGCTACGACATCGCGTATCTAAAGAGCGTGAGCAGCGTGGGCGATCCCCCGCTCCCCCGCGTCAGCGGCGCCGAACAGGCCCTGCGCGCGCGCCTCGACTACGACGACCGGGATGCCCCGTATCTGGCCGGCCGCGGCGCACGCCTCACCGCATCCGCGCAGTGGTTCCTGAAGGCGCCGGACGCGCCGCGCGCATTCGGCACGGTGGAAGGCTCTTTCCAGGCCGCGCACCCGGTGGGAGGAGAGAAGATCCTGAGCCTCACGATGGAGGGCGGCTCCAGCTTCGGAGGCCATCCGCCCGTTCTGCACCAGTTCGCTCTGGGCGGGCCTTTCCGCCTGGGCGCCTACCCGCCCTACGCCGTTCGCGGGCCGCAGTATCTTCTGGGAAGCCTCGGTTACAAGGTTCGGGTGGGACGGCTCCCCAAGCTTCTCGGCGGCAAGATATATGTCGAGACCCTGGTCGAGGGAGGAAGCGTGTTCGACGATCTCTCCCGCGCGCGGTTCAAGTCCAGCTTCACTGCCGGTGTTGCCTCCGACACGCTCCTCGGCCCGTTTTTCGTCGGGGCCAGCGTGGGTCAGGGCGGAGATACCCGGATTTACTTCATGATCGGGCGGCTGGTTCGGTAGATGTCATCGATGACTCGCTGGACGCCCCGGCTGTTCACGATCGCGGCACTCCTCTGCGTCGCCCCGCAGTGGTTCCGTTACGCGGGCCATGTGGCGACGGGAGACTATGGAGGCTCCGCGTACATGCCGAGGGTGGAAGCGCTCGTCATGGCGTCCACGGCCACGCTTCAGGGCGGTCCCTTTGCCACCTTGCCCGGGAAGGGCGGCTACTCGGTGGCCCCCGACCTCTTCAACGACCTCGGCACCGCGACCCTCGTTTCGGTGTGGACCCGCGCCACCGGCCGGCAGGCGTCGATCCAGACCCTCGGTCAATTCAACCTGGCCTACCTCGTCGCCGCCTCGCTCTTCCTCGTGTTCGCCCTGCCCGCCCGGTTGCGCCTGGCCCTCGTGCCCGTCTTTCTTCTCGTCGAGATGGTGCCGCCTCTCTATGTGAGCATGGATACCGTGGCCATTCATCGCTCGCTCGCCGCCCTCGCCATGGCCATTCCTCTCCTCACTCTGCGCGCGTCAAAGCGGTGGCTCGCCATCCTCTTCGGCGTGGCGCTGTTCGGGGTGCACAAGACCCGCTCGGTCTACGGCGCATACGCTCTCCTCGCCCTGCTGCCCGGCCTCGTCATTTCGTGGACGCGGTTTCGCGACCGCAAGCCGCTCATCCATGCCGCGTTCCTCCTGCTCGGCTTCGCCGCGTGCGAGGTCCCATGGCGGATCGCGGTGCACGGCCGCCTCAGCGATCCGCGCCTGATCGAGAAGGACGCGCTCCCTGAACACAACGTGTATGAGACGCTCATCTCGGGCATCGGCCAGACCGCGAATCCCTGGGGAATCAAGCCCAACGACCCCTGGGTGGCGCAATTCCTGGCCGACATCGCGCGCGGTCCCGTGGTTCGGATCTCCACTCACGAAAGCGAAAGGCGCGCGAAGCTCGTCTTCTTCTCCCTCGCGCGACAGCGGCCCCTCGCGCTGGCCCGGCTGTACCTAGGTCGAATACCCAGGGCGCTTTCCAGCTATTCGATCTTGGGCGCGGCTGGGGCCGTGGCGTGGGTCGTCTGCGCGGCCCTCGCCCTCGGGCTAGCCTGGCGCGGCGGCGACCGGGACGGCCTCATGCTCCTCTTGCCGCCCCTGGGCCTCGCGGCCTGCCTCATCGTTCAGGTCATCGTGGTCGACCCGAACTACATCTACGCGAACCCTCTCGAACTCGCTTCCGCGGTGGTTCTCGCCACCGCGGTCCCGGTCGCCGTTCGCAACGCGCGCCAGAAGGCGCGGACGAACGCGGGTGATACGGTATAGGCGACGATGAAATTCAAGGACTACTACGAGATCCTGGGTGTGAAACGGACGGCCACGCCCGACGAGATCAAGGCCGCCTACCGCAAACTCGCGCGCAAGTACCATCCCGACGTCAGCAAGGAACCGAACGCGGAGACGCGTTTCAAGGAACTGGGCGAGGCGCACGAGGTCCTGAAGGATCCGGAGAAGCGCGCGCTCTACGACCGGATGGGCAGCGAGTGGAAATCGGGACAGGACTTCAAGCCGTCTCCCGGCTGGGACGCGGGCTTCGAGTTCCGCGGCGGCGATGGGGGCGGCGATTTCGACCCCAACGATTTCTTCGAGGCCTTCTTCGGCCGGCGCGGGCAGGGCGGGGGGGGCGCACGAAGGCCGAGCGTCCACGCCCAGGGCGAAGACCATCATGCCAAGGTCATGATCGACCTCGAGGACGCCTTCCGGGGAGCCCAGCGCACGATCAGCCTCCGGATGCCGTCCTACGATGCGCAGGGCCGGATGGTATCGAGCGAGCGCACGCTCGACGTCAACATCCCGAAGGGAATTCGCGCGGGCCAGCACCTGCGGCTCGCCGGACAGGGCGGGTCCGGAGTGGGCAAGGGCGGCCCCGGGGACCTGTATCTCGAGGTGGGTTTCAATCCGCATCCGATCTTCCGGGTCGACGATCGCGACATCTACGTCGATCTGAAGCTCTCGCCCTGGGAGGCGGCTCTCGGCGCGAAGGTGGAAGCGCCGACGCCTGCGGGACCCATCCAGCTCACCATTCCGCCCGGTTCCTCGGGGGGCCGTCAGATGCGCCTGAAGGAGCGGGGAATCCCCGGGCAGCCGCCGGGCGATCTGTACGTGGTTCTTGGCATCGCCCTGCCTCCCTCCGACACCGAGGCCGCGAAGGAGGCGTATCAGGCCATGGCCCGAGCCTTCAATTTCAATCCCCGCGAAAGGAAGAGCTGATCTCCATGACGCGAGACGAGCCCGATCCGGCGCGCGGCCTCGTGGTGGAAGAGGAGATCCATCTCACCCTCATTGAACTGTGCCAGGCCTCGCACGTGCCAGAACCGGAGATCCGGGCCTGGGTCGTGGAGGGCGTCCTCGAGCCGTTGGGCAGCGCGCCCGAGGAGTGGCGCTTCGCTGGCGCCTCGTTGCGCAGGGCCCTCACCGCCCTCCGGCTCTCGCGCGATCTCGAGGTGAATCTGGCGGGCATCGCTCTTGCATTGGACCTTCTCGATGAAATCACCGCGCTCAAGTCCAGGCTCGAAGGAGCCCGGTTTTCCAACGATCCGTCGTCGACCGTTCTGGTTGAATAGGGCCACCTGCGCGAGCCTGGTCGCCTCGTTCCTGGCCTGCGGAACACCGGCTCCCCCCTCCACCTCGGCGACGTCCGCCGAGAAAGCTCCGAGTTCCTCACCGTCCTCCACGCCCTCCGCCGAAATGACGGCGGCCCTTGGGGCCTGGCTCGAGAAACCCGACCCGAACTTCGACCCGTCGGCTCGAGCGCAGAAGATACTCGGCGAGATCTACCCGGCCGCAACCGCGGCGCCGCTGTGGGTGGATGGATCCTTGCGGCCGACGAAGAGTGCCCTGGACGTCCTCGAGGTTCTCAGCGATGCGGCGGCCGAGGGCCTCGACCCGGCCGACTATCGGGCCGCGGATCTCGCCACGCTCGGAAAGAAGCTGGAAGCGGGCTCCCCTACGGTCCGCGATGCCGCGGCGTTCGATGCGTCGATGTCCCTCTCGATGGTGCGCTACCTGCGCCACTTCCACCGCGGCCGCGTGGACCCGAAGGACATCGGCTTCCTGATCTCGTTGCCGCCGGACGAGCACGACTACGCGGCCATGCTGATGGACGCGGCCCGCAAGGGGCGCGTGAAAGAGACGGTTCTCTCGATCACGCCTCCCCTCGTGCAGTACCGCGCCTTGCGGTCGATGCTGCCGCGGTATCGAGCCCTCGCCCTCACCGAAGGCACGACCTTTCCCCGCCTCAAGGATCCGCCCCGCAAATCGCTCAAGCCGGGGGATCCGGGCGAGGGCCTCAACATCGTCCGCACCCGGCTCGTCGCCCTCGGCGACATGAAGGCGGACGCGCCGCCCCTCGCCGATCCGCCGGTGTACGAAGGAGCGCTGGTCGAAGGGGTGAAGCATTTCCAGGCCCGCCACGGCTACGAGAACGACGGCGTGCTGGGCAAGGCGACGTGGACCGCCCTCAACGTCCCGCTCTCCTGGCGGGTTCGACAGATCGAGCTCGCGATGGAGCGGATGCGGTGGCTCCCCCACCTCGGCGAGCGCGCCTTCGTGGCGGTCAACGTCCCGATGTTCCGCCTCTGGGGCTGGGACAAGGTGCCGGAGACCGGGGCGCCCGATTTCGAGATGGGCGTCATCGTCGGCAAGGCCCTGGACACGAAGACCCCGGTCTTCATGGCGGAGATGAAGTACGTCACCTTCATGCCCTACTGGAACGTGCCCGAGTCAATTCTTCAAAAGGAGATCATTCCCATCCTGAGGCGCAACCTCGGCTATCTCGAGCGCCAGAATATGGAGATGGTGGACGGTCAGGGCGACGATGCGACGCCGGTGGAGGCCACCGACGGGAATGTGAACCGGCTGGCCAAGGGCAAGCTGCGTCTCCGGCAGCGTCCAGGGCCGAAAAACTCGCTCGGCCAGGTGATGTTCATGTTCCCGAACGAAGACAACGTGTATCTGCACAGCACACCCGCCCCCGAGCTCTTCGGGCGCGCGCGCCGCGACTTCTCTCACGGCTGCATCCGGGTGGAAGATCCGACCGGTCTCGCGGTGTGGGCGCTCAAGGATCAGCCCGAGTGGACGCGGGAGAAGATCCTCGCGGCCATGAACGGAGAGCCGTCGCTCAAGGTGCCCCTCACCCGCCCGATCCGCGTGGTGATCTACTACGTCACCGCCACGGTGATCCCCGCGGAGAACGCGGTTCACTTCGCCGACGATATCTACGGCCACGACCTCCCGCTGGACAAGGCTCTCCGCGAGCGAAAGAAGGCGTCCTAGTCGCGGGTTTCGCCCGCAAGCGCGGGCGTACACTGCGCAAATGAAATCCTGGTTTCCGTTGGTGGCCTGGTCAGGGCTGGCCGCGGCCTGGTTCGCGGGGACCGCGTCGATTCAGGTGGCGAGAGCTCAGGCGAAACCGGAGGCGAACACCACATTCGAGGTTCAGGTCCAACGTCATGTGATGGTGAGCGCGCGCGATGGTGTCCGCCTCTCCACCGACATCTATCTTCCCGCGCGAAACGGTGTGGTGTCGTCACGCGTGCCCACCATCGTCGAGCGCACGCCTTACAACACCGAGCGGCAGGCGGAGAGCCTCGTGAACTTCTTCGTGCCGCGCGGCTATGCGATCGTGGTCCAGGATGTGCGGGGCCGCTATAGGTCGGAAGGCAAGTGGCGCCCCATAGCGGACGACGGCCCGGACGGCGCGGATCTCCTGAAGTGGATCGCCGGGCAGCCGTGGTCGAGCGGCAAGGTGGGCATGGTCGGCACGTCATACGCGGGCGCCACGCAGCACGCGGTCGGGATCACCGGCGCCCCGGCGCTCGCGGCTCTGGTGCCGGTCGATGCGATGAGCGATCCTGGTTACTTCGGCATTCGCCACAATGGCGCGTTCGAGCTCAGGTGGTTCAACTGGATCCTGACCCTTGGCAACGCCAGCGGGATGAGCGCGGGCCCAGCCGGTCTTTCGCCCGGGCCCTATGGACAGGCGGCGGGCCTGCGCGCGGCGAACGATCCCGCATCCGCGGCGGCCCTCACCGCGATGGGCGAGCGAGTGCGCGAGTTCGTGAAGGCGCTGCCCCTCCGCCCGGGAACCACGCCCCTCAAGTTCGCCCCGGATTATGAAACGTGGCTCATCGAGGCCATGAAGCATGGCGACAACGACGCGTTCTGGGCGGACATGGGATCGAGCGTGATCGATCATCTGGCCCAGTATCAGGATGTGCCCTCGATGCACTTCACCGGGTGGTACGACTCGTGGACGGCGCAGGTCGCGAATCTCAACTACGTCCAACTCTCGAAGGCGAAGAAGCAGAAGCAGCGCCTGGTCGTCGGGCCATGGACTCATGCCGGACAAGGCACGAGCTTCTCCGGCATCGCGGAGTTCGGACCCGCGGCCGCGCTCAACATGAATGAGCTGCGTCTGCGCTGGTTCGACCGCTGGCTGAAGGGGCTTGACAACGGGGTTGAGAGCGACACGCCCGTTCGCATCTTCGTGATGGGATCCGGCGAGCCCTACAAGACGAAGGAGGGCCGGCTCTTCGTGGGCGGCGTCTGGCGTGACGAACGCGAGTGGCCGCTTTCACGCGCGGTCAATACGGACTACTTCCTCCACGCGGATGGCACCCTCTCCACGAAGACGCCGAGCGATGCGCCGCCCACTCGATACGACTTCGACCCGCGGCGGCCGGTGCCGACCATCGGCGGCAACGTATCTTCCGAAGGGGTTCTCATGCTCCGCGGGGCGCAGGATCAGCGATGCACCGCGGACAACTGGCTCTGCTCGGACACCCTGCCTCTCTCCGCGCGTCCCGATGTCGTGGTCTTCCAGACGCCGCTGCTCGATCGCGACACCGAGGTCACCGGGCGCCTGGTGGTGAAGCTCTGGGCGAGTTCCGACGGTCCCGATACCGATTTCACCGCGAAGCTTGTCGACGTCTACCCGCCGAGTGCCGACTACCCGGCCGGCCTGGACCTGAACGTCGGCGACAGTATCGTCCGCGCGCGCTATCGCGATTCGCTCAAGACCAGCAAGCCCCTCGAGCCGGGGAAGCCCTACGAGTTCACCCTCGAGATGTATCCGACCTCGCTGGTGTTCAGGCGGGGGCGCCGCATCCGTGTGGACATCTCGAGCAGCAACTTCCCGCGTTTCGATGTGAATCCGAACACCGGCGAGCCGCTCAATGAACAGCGCCGGTCACGCATCGCGGTGAACAGCATCTATCACGATCCGCAGCATCCCTCGCGCATCGTGCTGCCCCTCGTCCCGATTCCCGCCGCGAAGGCGGCGGAAGGGTCGACTTCGCGCTGACCCGATTCCTACTGGGCCGGGTCGGCGGCCGGGTACAGCTTTTCGAACTCGGGGTCGCCGTGGAGGATGGCCAGGTCGGGGTCGCGGCGCGCCCAGTCGGGATCGGTAAAGCCGGCCGCGTGGGCCTTGCGCAGGGCGTCGAGGGCGTCGGGCTTTCGACCGAGGGTGCAGAACACGCAGGCCGCGTTGTAGAGGACGGTGGCTTCGTTCGAGCGCAGGGACGTGGCGAGGGTCGCTTCCCGAACCGCCTCCTCGACGTGGCCGCTCGCCGCATAGTGCCCAGCCAGCAGGACCCGCGCCCGAGCGTCCTCGGGCACGGTCTTGAGGTGGCTCTCCAGCGCCTGCGCGTGGCGCTGCCGCATCTGCGCCTGCGCCTCGTTCTTCCCCAGGGCGCCGAGCGCGTTCGTGATGGGCACGTAGACGTTGTAGTCGGCACCGCTCGACTCGATCGCCGCGTCCGCGATGGCCGCCACCTCCTGGTAACGGCCGGCCGCGAAGAGCGCGCGCAACATCAGGTAGTAGGCGCCCTCCGTGTCCCGTTTCCGCTCGGTTGCCTCCTGGGCGACGTGAACCGCCTCGCTGTACTCACCCTGGGTGTACAGGATCCACGCCTGAGCCACCTTGACCTCCGGGAGATGAGGACGCAGGGACACCGCCCGGCGAGACGCCTCGCGGGAGCGCTCGAGCCAGCTCTTCTTCCGCTCGTAGTTGTAGTGGTACTGCGCGCACACGTTCGCGGTGGCCGCGTAGGCAAGGGCGAACTCGGGATCCTGGCCCACCGCGTTCGCGAACATTTCGAGAGCGAACTCGAGATCCTGGCGCGTATGACGCCGCGCGTAACTTCGGCCGCGGAGGTAAAGGTCGTAGGCCTGGAGGTTGTCCGTCGGCCGCGCGGCCAGGTCCTCGCGCTCCTGGGGCGAGAGGGTCACCCGCAGCGCTTCCGCGATCTTGCGCGCGATCTCGTCTTGAACCTCGAAGACGTCCGCCATCTCGCGGTCGTAGCGCTCCGACCAGACCGGGAAGTCGGTCTGGGCGTTCATGAGCTGGGTGGTGATCCGCAGCCGCTGCCCCGAGCGGCGCAAACTGCCTCCGAGGACATAGGCCGCGTTCAAATCCCGCCCGACCTGGTGGGCGGTCACTGTCCTGTCCCGGTAGGGCAGCATGGTGGGTCGCGAGAAGACGTTCAGGGTGCGGATCTTCGACAACTCGGTGATGATGTCCTCGGTGATCCCGTCGCGGAAGTACTCGTCTTCCTTCATCCCCGAGAGGTTCTCGAAGTAGAGAACCGCGACCGACTTCTCGGCGGCCGCACGCGCGACCGCGCCACCCGGGCGCGATTCGTTGAGCTCGGCGGCGCGCCGGCCGCCCGAATCGAGATCGCGCTTCAGTCGCAGCAGCTCGGTCTTGAGGTCCATCGCGGTCTGATAGCGAAGGCTCCGGTCCTTTTCGAGCGCGCGCCCGAGGATGCGGTTCAGCTCGGGGGGAAGCGACGGGTTGACCTGGGTCGCGGCCACCGGCTCCCGGTTGAGGATCGCGTCGAAGATCACCGCGGAGGTCTCGCCGGGAAATGGCAGGGCGCCGGTGGCCACGCGATAGAGAAGGGTGCCGAGAGAGAACAGATCGGTGCGGGCGTCCGTCATCTGCCCGCGCGCCTGCTCCGGGGACATGTACGACATGGTACCCAGCGTGGTGCCCTCGCTGGTCAGATCGCTCGGTCTCAGCGCGGTCTGCGCTTCCGAAGTCTCGCCAGCGCCTTGATGTCGCCGCTCGATCTTGGCCAGACCAAAGTCCAGGATCTTGGCCTGACCGCGAGGATTGATGAAGATGTTCGCAGGCTTCAGGTCGCGGTGGACGATGCCCTTGGAATGAGCCGACTCGAGCGCGTCCGCGATCTGGATGCCGAGATCCAGCAGCGCGCCCACCTCGAACGGCCCCGCTTTCATTCGCTCGGTGAGGGTCGTGCCCTCGAGCAGCTCCATGGCGATGAAGTGCTGTCCCTCGTGCTGATCGATCTCGTGCACGGTGCAGATGCCCGGATGGTTGAGGGCGGAGGCGGCGCGCGCCTCGCGCTGGAAGCGCTCGAGGGCGGTCGCCTCCTGAGCCATCTCCGGGGGAAGGAATTTGAGGGCCACGTGACGGCCGAGGCGGGTGTCCTCCGCGTCGTACACGACGCCCATGCCGCCACTGCCGAGCCTGGCCGCGATCCGGTAATGGGAAACCGTCCGGCCGATCAAAGCGCCGTCTCCCGGGGCCGACGCGGAGACAGGCCGTCGCGGTGCGTCAAGGCCGGGCTTGCGGCGTAATCGGGCACGGCGCATGCTAGCAGTTTGAAGGAAGGGGTTGTCGCCGCTTCGCCCACCCCGCCCGCGCCGATCGCGCCGGTGATCTCGGTTGTTCGGGCTCCGATCGCGCGGTGATTTCTCAGGGGCCGAGGCGCGCGCCGGGAGCGAGGCTCACTTTCTCGCGTCGGGATTCCAGTTCTGCAGCACCGTGATGGGCGAGGACGAGTTGTTCCGGAGCATGGTGTTGATCAGGAAGCGGCCATCGCGTCCCACGTCGTACTGCGCGCTCTGCCCGCTGTCTTTGTCCGCGCCGCCCGCGAAGATCCGGGTCGGGAACAATCTGACGGGTATGCCCGGCTCCAACGCAGATCCGTGAACCGCGATGGTTGAAGCCATCATGTCGCCCGCCGCATTGAGGTAGTAGAGCTCCTTGCCGTCCGGCCGCCAGATGGGAGTGACCCCGCCCGTCGTGGAAACCTGCCACTGGGCCGAAGCCGGCTTGGCCGGCTCTGAACCTCCGGGCGGGAGGAACGGCCGCACGTAGATTTCAATGCGTCCCGACTCGTTCGACTGGTAGGCCACACCCACTTCCCGTCTGGCGAGAAAACGCCGAACCGTTCGCCGAAGGGAGTCTTCAGGAATACCGAAGGCGTGTGATCGCCCGTTGTAGGCACGACCCACAGGTCGCTCAAGGTCTTGGGGTCCACGGTCAGATAAAGGAGGAAACGCCCGTCCGGCGACCAGCTTGTGGGAACCTTGAGCTGATCGGAGCCGACCAGCCGTTCATCGCCCAAAGCCCCGCTCGCGAGCTTCACGTAAATGTCTCCGGTGCCGGAGCGGTTGGCCCGGAGCGCGATTCGGGAACCATCGGGAGACCACACGGGAAAGCGGTCGATCGCCGGATCGAAAGTCAGGCGACTTATGTGAGCGCCTTCCAGGAGCCACAGATCCAGATTGCCCTGGATCGTCCGGCCCACGGCTACCCGGCGGCCATCCGGCGAGATGTGAGGATCGATGAGCGTGTCGTCCGGATCACCGACGACGCCGCGCGGCGTGCCCGATCGATCGAACCAGGTCAGCTGCCGCTGACCGCCGCCGCCGGTTCGGTAAGCGATGAGGCCGGTCGCCGAGACGGACACCGAGCTCATCTGGTTGGTCTGTTCAACGAACACGCCGTTGGCCAGAGTGACAGGCTCGCCGGTGAGCGCCGTCCCCTTCGCGTCCAGGCGCTGCGCCACCAGCACGCCCGCCCGAACCCACGCGAGCATCTCGTACAGGACAACCCCGAAAGCCCAGATGTCCGCTCGCTTGTCGACGGGCTTCCCCTTGGCCTGCTCGGGAGACATATAAGCCGCGGTGCCGATGATCAAGCCCGCCGAGGTGCCTTGATGCGTCAAGGTGGGCGAGTGAGAGACATTCGGACTCGACGACGACGCACCGCCCGGGTCCATGGCCTTGGCGAGACCGAAGTCGAGAACCTTGACCGTCCCGTCGATGCGGATCTTGATGTTGGCGGGTTTGAGGTCGCGATGGATGATGCCGTGCTCGTGCGCGGCCTCGAGGGCCTCGGCGATTTGACGCGCGATGGGCAACGCCTCCGCTATCGGTATCGGACCGCGCGCGATGTGGGCGGAGAGGTCTTGACCGTCAACCAGCTCCATGACCAGCGCGCGGGAAGCCGGCCCCGATCCGCCGGTCCCCGGGACATCCTCGATGCCGTGGATGGTCGCGATATTGGGATGGTTGAGCGAAGCCAGGGTCTGCGCTTCGCGGGTAAACCGTCCGAGGCGTTCGGCGTCATGCGCGAACGCCTCGGGCAGCACCTTGATCGCGACCTCTCGATTGAGCTTCGTGTCGCGCGCGCGGAACACCTCGCCCATCCCACCCGCGCCGATGGCGCCGGTGATCTCGAACGGCCCGAGCCGCCCGCCGGGGGTCAATGACATGAGTTCGCGCAGTCTAGTAGTTCCTGCTGGTGGTCTGGTGGTTTGACACTGTGGTGGGGAAAAGCGTGTAATCGCCTGGCGGATGCAGACAAGGGACACGGAACCTATCATCGAAGTATCCGGTCTGACCCGGCGCTTCGGGGCCAGGACGGCTCTGGCCTCGGTGAATCTGTCCCTGCCCCGGGGCGCGGTCTACGGTCTCGTCGGCGCGAACGGCGCGGGTAAGACGACGCTCATCAAGCACCTCCTTGGGCTGCTGCGGGCGGAGAGCGGCTCGGTGCGGTTGTTCGGCCTCGATCCCGTCGCCGATCCGGTGGCGGTCCTCTCGCGCATCGGTTATCTGTCCGAGGAGAACGACCTCCCGGGCTGGATGCGCGTGGACGAACTCATCCGCTACTCGCGTGCGTTCTATCCCGCCTGGGACGATGCTTACGCGGAGGAACTGCGGCTGGCCTTCGCTCTGGATCCCTCCGCGATCATCAAAAGCCTCTCCAAGGGGCAGAAGGCGCGGGCGGGACTTCTCATCGCCCTCGCCTATCGGCCCGAACTGCTGGTGCTGGATGAGCCCTCGTCCGGCCTAGATCCCATCGTTCGCCGCGACATCCTGGGCGCCATCCTCCGCACCATCGCCCACGAGGGCCGGACCGTGCTCTTTTCGTCGCACCTGCTGGAGGAAGTGGAGCAGGTCGCGGATCACGTCACCATGATCAGCCACGGAAAGGTGATCCTGAGCGCGCCGCTTATCGCCATCAAGGAATCGCACCGCGTCGATGGGCGCGTCCCTTCTCTCGATGAGATCTTCGTCGCCCACGTCGAGACGGGCGC
>JANMVV010000174.1:0-2162 GCA_031392925.1 Vicinamibacteria bacterium | reverse complement strand
TTCCGCCGTCTCCTCGATGGTCTCCGGCCGGCCCGGAGTGGCTCCGCTCTCGCGCGTGCTCCGCCCCGTGCAATAGACCGTGGCTCCCGCCTCCCCGAGCATTTGCGCGATGCCGCGGCCGGCGCCGCGCGTGGCTCCGGCCACCACCGCGACCTGGGACGAGAGGGGTTTCATGACGCGTCTTCTCCTTGGGATGGCTCCAGCCTGACCCCCCAAGACTAAATCAACGGAACCGGTTCAGGACGTAGGCGGCGAGATCGCGGCGTTCCCGATCGCTCATCTCGAAGAGCGGCATCGGAGGCTGAGGGGCTCGGAGATAGACGACCATCCGGTCGACGTCGTACCGGGCCTGGAGCTTGTTCAAGGTCTTCGCGGTCTTTGCCGGGTTCTTTCCGATGATGGCGGGGTCGTGACAGAGCTCGCAATGATTCGCGTTCCAGACGAGCCTCCCTTGTTCAATCGCTCCGGCCTCGGAGGCGGGAGCCGCCGCGATGCTCCCCCCGGGCGCTGGCGGTGGGGCGAGCGGCGGGGGCGCGCTCGACCCGGAGGGATCGCCCACCGTGACCCGGAATACCGAGGCTCCGTAATCATCGGAGATGTAGATCGCTCCGTCTTGTCCCTGGGCGATGTCCACGGGCCGGCCGCTGACGTCCTCGTCCCTGAGGAAACCCGTGAGGAAATCCCGCTCCGTGATGTTCCCGCCTGCATCCCAGTGCAGGGACACGACCTTGTACCCATCCTTGCTCGTCCGGTTCCACGAGCCATGCAGGGCCGCGAGAGCGGCGCCGCGGTACCGAGGGGGAGTCGAAGGCGCATCCAGAAACGCGATGCCGAGGGGCGCGTTGTGCGCGGCGAACCTGTGGATCGGGGGCAGGCTGGAGAGGATCTCCTTCTCATGCCCGGCGCCGAAGTCGGGATCCTTCACCCGGTCGCCGTTGGCGAACGGCCAGCCGTAGAAGCCTCCCTCGATGATCCGGTTCAATTCGCAGGGCGGGAAATCGTTGCCGAGAAGATCGCGGCCATTGTCGGTGGCAATGAGCTCTGGTGGTCCGGAGGCGGTCGTTCGCCACGCGAAGCCCACCGAGTTCCGCAGCCCTCTTGCATACACCGCGCCGCGCCATGTCGATGGGTCGTATCGGGAGATCGTGGCCCGGCGTCCGTCCTCTTCGATGCAGACGTTGCAGCTCGAGCCGACCGAGACATAGAGGAACCCGTCGGGCCCGAAGCCGATGGTGCGAGTCCAGTGATTGCCTCCGCCGGGGAGGCCGGTGATCACTCGTTCAAACGTCCCGCTGGTCTTGCCGCTGCCCGCGTCGAAGGGAATCCGCCCCACCGCCGTCATCTCCGCGACGTAGAGATATCCGTCGCGAAGGGCGAGTCCGTGCGGCCGGTCGAGTCCGGTGAGCAAGGCCACGGAGCCGTCGGCCCGACCATCGCCATTCCGGTCGGCGAAGAGCAGAGTCACGCGTCCCCCGCGCGGCTGGCTCAGAATCACGTCGCCCCGCTCGGTCACGCGCATGAAGCGCGCGTTCTCGAGGCCGGTGGCGAAGCGGGTGAGCGTGAACCCCGGGGGAAGGTGAAGGGACGCGACCCCTTCGTCGGTCGAGGCCTGGGCCGCCGATCCGGTGAGAGCCCGGAGAGGAACGTTGACCGCGAATCTCTCGGGAACCCAGTACCGCCTGGTGGCAACCGCGGCGGCGACGAGGACGATCAGGGCGAGGGCGCCGCGAGCGAGGATCTTGAAAGGGCGGCTCATCCTAGAAACTCCCGGTAGCTCCGCCGCCGCCAAAGCCGCCTCCGCCGCCCTGAAACGCCGGAGGAGAGGAAGGCGGCCGAGCGGCGGGTGTGAATGAGGCCATGGCCACCACGGACCGGATGGCCTCGGTGCGATTCGTGTTGTCGAAGAGCGGATCCGCGGTGAAGCCATCACGTTCACCCTTGTCTCCCGAGCGCAGCCATCGGCGCACGCCGAGAGCGAGTGCGATGCAGGCGGCGCCGATCAGGATGAGAGCGAAGGACAGGGGCATCACCTGTCGGTACAAACGGATGGTGGCGATGGAGGCGCCGATGAGGAGGATTCCCGCGTAGAGGAGAAGCGGCTCGCGCCTTCGCCAGCCGATCACGAGCAGGACGGGAGGCAGCAGGGTGGTGGCCATGATCGA
>JANMVV010000138.1:0-1602 GCA_031392925.1 Vicinamibacteria bacterium | reverse complement strand
ACGAAGTACATCTCGAACATCAACTACTTCGGCGAGCCGACGTACTCCTACACGCTGAAGCAGGGGATCCGCGACGGGTTCCTGGCCCCCTACAAGGTGATCAAGGTCCACCTCGACGTGGACATCGAGGGCTATCGGCCCACCCCGGGCGAGAAAGACATCACGGGCGCGGTCATCCCCGACCACCGGAGCCGTCATTGCGAAGGCCCATTCGTTCCGGCGTTGGCCTGAAGCAATCCCGCGGCGAAGGGCGCCTCCCTCCACATGCCGGGCGGTTGACTGGACCCAATCCAACTTCCTGCCGCGCTACTATGCCGCCGGTATGAAGACGCCTCCGGTTCTCAAGGGCCAAAATCAGTTTCTCCTGTACACCGCGCCGGACGGGGCGGTGAAGGTGGACGTCTTCTTCAAGGACGAGACGGCCTGGCTGACGCAGAAGGCGCTGGCTGAGTTGTTCGCGGTCAAGGTGCCGGCCGTGAACAAGCATCTCAAGAACATCTTTGAGTCGGGTGAGTTGAGCCGGGAGGCAACTATTTCCAAAATGGAAATAGTTCGTGGCGAGGGCGGGCGGAGTGTGGCTCGGGGAGTGGAGTTCTACAACCTCGACGCCATCATCGCCGTGGGCTATCGGGTCAACAGCTACCAGGCCACGCAATTCCGGATCTGGGCCACCCGGACGCTGCGGGAGTTCATCATCAAAGGGTTCGTGCTGGATGACGAGCGGCTCAAGCAGGGCAAGCAGGTCTTCGGCAAGGACTACTTCGATGAACTGCTGGAGCGAATCCGCGAAATCCGGGCCAGCGAGCGGCGCTTCTACCAGAAGATCACCGACATCTACGCGCTCTCCTCGGACTACAACGCCGAGGCGCCGCTGACCAAAGAGTTCTTCGCCAGCGTGCAGAACAAACTGCACTGGGCGATCACGGGGCAGACCGCCGCGGAGCTCATCTACACCGCAGCCGATGCCAGCCGCCTATACATGGGGCTCACCACTTGGAAGCACGCCCCGCGCGGCAAGATCCTGAAGTCCGATGTCCTGGTCGCAAAGAACTACCTAAGCGAGGCTCACGTGAAGGAGCTGAATCGGATCGTCTCCGCGTACCTCGACCTCGCCGAAAACCGCGCGGAACGGGGCATCGTGATGAAGATGGCCGATTGGGTGGGCTTCCTGCACCGGTTCCTCGAGCTGTCGAGCTACCCGATCCTGATGGACAAGGGGAAGGTGAGTGCGCTCACGGCAAAGCTCAAGGCCGAGGGGGAGTACGAGGTCTATCGCCAACGGCAGGACGTGGAGTTCGTGTCCGACTTCGACCGTGAGGTGAAGCGGATGGAGGGGAAGAGGCGATAGCCAAAGGCCAGAATCGCGACAGCTCCACGCCGTCATTGCGAAGGCCCATTCGTTCCAGCAATGGCCTGAAGCAAACCCGCGGCCCTTCGCCTACACTTTCCCCAATGACTCGCGGGGCAAGGGTCCGCTGAAATGAACAAGAGAGACCTCAACGAACGAGACATCTGCTCCAAGTTCATCACCCCCGCCATCCTCGCCGCGGGCTGGGACCTGACCACCCAAATCCGCGAAGAAGTCCGCTTCACCAAAGGCCG